>NZ_LT629770.1:2906356-3229284 GCF_900105335.1 Microbacterium paraoxydans
CGACGCCTCGCCGCCGCGGGGGTGCGGTATCGTCCGCTGGACGGTCCGTCGCCCGAGCAGCGGCGACCGGGGATTCCCGGCAAGCCGATGACGGTGGAGACCAGGGAGGGGATCGTCGCCGGCCTCGTCGAGCGCCTGCTCCGCCGGGCGGCTGTCGAGGATCCGCGGTCGGCTTGATGTCACGTTTCGGTAACCCTGCCCGCGGAATCGCGCGGGACAGTTGCACAATTCCTGTTCGTAAGGTCTACTAACAAACATGTCCGTTTCGGATGATCAGCGCCCCGCGGCGACGACAGACTTCGTCGCCGCGAACGCGCACGCCTTCGGCCCTGCGCGGCATCTCCGTTCGCGCACCAAGGTGCTCCCCGAGCACGCCCGCGGCCACAACCGCGCGCTCGTGCTGCAGACGCTCTACCACTCGGGGGCGATGAGCCGAGCTGACCTCTCCCGCGAGACGGGCCTCACGCGGGTCACGATCTCCGACCTCGTCGCGGAGTTCATCGCCGACGGCATCGTCGTCGAGATCGGCGTCCGCGAGGCGGTCGGGCCCGGAAAGCCGCCGATCCTCATCGACATCGACCGGGTGGGGCATCAGATCATCGGGCTCGACCTGTCCGGACCGACCGCGTTCGAGGGGGCCGTGCTCAGCCTCGACGGCGACGTCCTGGAGCGGCGGCAGGTGCCGCGTCCGGAGACGCCGGACGGCGACGCGGCGTACGACGCCCTCCGCGGCCTCGCGCAGACCCTCGTCGAGATCGCCACGCAGCCGGTGCTCGGCGTGGGCATCGGCACCCCGGGTGTCGTGCGTCCGGACGGCCTCGTCCTCAGCTCGCCCAACCTCGGCTGGACCGACTTCCCGCTGGAGGCGAAGCTCAGCGCCGACCTCGACCTGCCCGTGCTGGCGCGGAACGACGCCAATGCCGCGGTCCTCGCCGAGTACACGTTCGGCGAGGCGGAAGCCGACTTCATGCTGATCAAGATCGGCCGAGGCGTGGGCGCAGGGCTGATCACCGGCAGCCAGCCGCTCCTCGGCAGCCGTTTCGCCGCAGGGGAGATCGGTCACGTCGTCGTCGGCACGGACGGCGGGCCTCGCTGCGCGTGCGGCAAGATCGGCTGCCTGGAGGCCTGGCTGAGCGTGAGTCGCATGCAGGAGGCGCTCGACGCCGACCCGGCCGCGCGCGAGGAGATCCTCCGCGACTCCGGGACCCGCATGGCGATCGCGATCGCCCCGATCGTCGCCGCCCTCGACCTGTCCGAGGTCGTGCTCTCCGGGCCCGCTGAGCTGCTGGACGGCACGCTCATCGACGCGGCCGTCGAGACGCTCCACGCGCGGACGCTCGAAGGCGTCTTCGAGGACGTCATGGTGCGGCTCACCCGTCAGGACGACATCGTGCTCCGAGGCGCCGCGGTGATGGTGCTCTCGGGGCAGCTGGGGGTGTCGTGACCTCCGCGACCATGACCGGGAACGGCATCCGATGATCGTCCCCGCCTCGGCCGACCGCGCCGGTCGGCCCCTTCGCGTGGGTCTGGACGTCGGCGGCACCAAGATCGACGCCGTCGCCGTGGACCCGGCCGGGACGATCCTCGCCCGCCTGCGTCGCCCGACCGGGTGGGGAGAGGACGCCGTCGTCGACAGCATCGTCTCCACCGTCGCCGCCCTCGCCGAGGAGAGCGGGCTGCCGCTGTCCGCCGTCGCTTCCGCTGGCATCGGCATCCCCGGCCTCGTGGACGCCGAGACCGGCCGTGTGCTCCACGCCGTGAACCTCGGCGTGGAGTCGCTCGACCTCGCGGCGCGCGCCGAGCAGGCGCTGGGCGTCCCCTTCCGGGTGGAGAACGACGTGAAAGCGGCTGCGCTCGGCGCCGCCGTCCTGAGCGACGTCGCCGGCTCGATGGCCTACCTGAACCTCGGCACCGGCGTCGCCGCCGGCATCGTCGTCGACGGCCGCATCTGGCGCGGCGCGCGGGGGACCGCAGGGGAGGTCGGGCACCTCTCGGTCGACCCGCGCGGCCGATTGTGCGGCTGCGGACAGCGCGGCTGCGTGGAGACCTTCTGCGGCGGCGGGGCGCTGGCCAAGGCCTGGGGGCGTCCCGGCGCACTGCCCGTCAAGGACATCGTCGAGGCGGCGGACGCGGGCGATCCGCACGCTCTGGCGCTGCAGGCGGACCTCTTCTTCGGTGCGGCAGCGGCCGTGCGCGTGCTCGTGCTGTCGGCCGACGTCGAGACCGTGGTCATCGGCGGCGGTCTCACCGCGCTCGGCGGTCGTCTCGCGGACGGGATCCGCGCCGCCCTGCACACGGGCGCCCAGGCGTCACCGTTCCTGAAGTCCCTGCGGCTGGATGAGAGAATCGAACTGCTCCCCGCGGGTTCCCCCGCCGCCGCCTTCGGCGCCGCTCTGGTGGGCGCATCCATTTCTGAGAAGGAGATCGTTCCGCATGGCTGAGGTCGTCATCGTCGAGAATGCCGAGGCCGCCGGCGCCCTGGTCGCCACCGAGATCGTCGAGCTCATCGACCGTCGCCAGGACGCCGTCCTGGGGCTCGCGACCGGATCGACGCCGTTGCCCGTCTACCAGGCACTCCGCAGCCGCCTGGCGGGGCGCGACGTCTCGCAGGTGCGCGGCTTCGCGCTCGACGAGTACGTCGGGATCGACCCGTCCCACCCGGAGAGCTACCGATCGGTGATCACGCGCGAGGTGGTCGAGCCGCTCGGCCTCGACCCGGAGCGCATCCACGTGCCGAACGGCGCGGAGGCCACCATCCAGCACGCCGGTGAGGACTACGACGCGGCCATCGCCGCGGCGGGCGGGGTCGACCTGCAGATCCTCGGCATCGGCACCGACGGGCACATCGGGTTCAACGAGCCCGGATCCTCCTTCGCCTCCCGCACCCGGGTGAAGACCCTGACGGAGCAGACCCGCGAGGACAACGCCCGCTTCTTCGACTCGATCGACGATGTCCCGATGCACTGCATCACGCAGGGGCTGGGGACCATCCTGGAAGCGCGCCACCTCGTGCTGCTGGCGTTCGGCGAAGGCAAGGCCGAGGCCGTGGCCGGTGCGGTCGAGGGGCCGGTCACCGCGCTGCTGCCCGGGTCGGCCATCCAGCTGCACCCGCACGCGACCGTCGTCGTCGACGAGGCCGCCGCCTCGAAGCTGCAGCTCGCCGACTACTACCGCTACACGTTCGCGAACAAGCCGGCCTGGCAGGGCATCTGATCCGGGGGCGCTAGCGCGCTCCGGCCGGCCACGCGAGCGGCAGCAGATGCTCGACGCTCAGCGGGGCCAGCGGGAGCGCTGCGGCATCGTCCGGGGTGATCCAGCGCAGCTCGGCGAGCTCGGCCTGCACCTGCACCGTCGCCGGATCCACCGAGGTCGCGAAGGCATCGGCCACGACGCGGTGACCCGGTTCATTGGCGGCCGCCGACACGAAGCGGCCCAAAGGGCGCAGGTCGGACTCCGCGAGTTCGAGGCCGAGCTCCTCGTGCAGCTCGCGGATGAGGGTCTCGACGGGCGACTCGCCCGGCTCCGGCTTGCCTCCGGGCTGCATGAAGCGGGTCGTGCCGTGCTTGCGGACGACGAGGACCCGCCCTTGCGTATCGACGATCACGGCGGCGCTCACATGGATGTCAGGCATCGGGGGAGAAGACCTTTCCGGGGTTGAGGATGCCGAGCGGGTCGAAGACCGCGGCGATGTCGCGCTGGAGGCGCCACTGATCCTCGCCGAGCTCGTCGGCCAGCCAGCGCCGTTTGA
This sequence comes from Microbacterium paraoxydans, assembly GCF_900105335.1. Taxonomy (NCBI): domain Bacteria; kingdom Bacillati; phylum Actinomycetota; class Actinomycetes; order Micrococcales; family Microbacteriaceae; genus Microbacterium; species Microbacterium paraoxydans. The sequence goes on from NZ_LT629770.1 coordinate 2,910,105, forward strand.
GGACGCCGATGCCGTGCTCGCCGGTGAGGGTTCCGCCCAGCCGGATCGCGGCGCGGAAGAGCTCGTCGGCCGCCGCCCACACCTGCGGCGGGGTCTCCGGGCCCTCGAAGATGAAGTTCGGGTGCAGGTTGCCGTCGCCGGCATGGGCCACCGTCGGGATCACCATGTCGAACTGCCGCTCGATCCGGGCGATCTCGTCGAACATGGCCGGCATCGCGCTCCGCGGTACCGAGACGTCCTCGATGAGCGTGGTCCCGAGGGACGCCATCGCGGCGTGCATCGACCGTCGGATCGCGAGCAGACGATCGCCCTCGACGGGGTCGTGCGAGACCACGGGAACGCCCTCGTGGGCGCTCAGGATCGCGGCGATGGCGTCCGCCTCCGCGCGCGCGGCCGGACCGTCGGTCTGGATCGTCAGCTGTGCGGCGCCCGGGGTCGGCGCGGGGAGGGCGAGCAGGGCGTGGACGGCGGCGAGGCTCGCGGCATCCATGAGCTCCATGATGGCGGGCTGGATCCCCGCGGCGGTCACCGCCGCAGATCCTGCGGCCGCCGCGCGCACGCCGGGGAAGGTCGCCGTCACGGTGCAGGTCTCGCCCGGCACCAGGCGGCGCAGCTTGAGCGTGGCCCCGACGACGACGCCGAGCGTTCCCTCCGACCCCACGACGAGGGCGGTGAGGTCGAGCCCGGTGACGCCCTTCACGCTGCGGTGCCCGAGGTGCAACAGGCGCCCGTCGGCGAGGACGAGGTCGACGCCGAGCACCGCATCGCGGACGACGCCGTACTTCGCGCAGAGCAGTCCGCCGGCTCCGGTCGCGATGTTGCCGCCGACGGTGGAGATGTCACGACTGGCGGGGTCGGGCGGCCACCAGAGTCCCTGGGCCGCCAGATGCGCGTTGAGGTCGGCGTTGAGGATCCCGGGTTCGACCACGGCGAGGAGGTCGTCCGGCCGCACCTCGAGGACGGCGTCCATACGGCGGAGGGAGAGGACGATCTCTCCATCGCCGGCGTTGGCGGCCCCGGCGAGCCCGGTCCCGGCGCCGCGCACGACGACGGGGGTGCGCGTAGCCGAGGCGATGCGCATGGTCTGCTGCACGTCGTCCACGCTCTCCGCGTGGACGACGGCCAGGGGGAGACCCACCGCGGCATGGCCGGAGCGGTCGGCCGTGGCGTCATGCCTCGCCTGCTCGCTGACGTCCACGCGCGCCCCGAGGGCGTCGCGGAGCAGCGAGACGGCGCTCACGACCGTGCGCTCATGCCAGGGCGCGGCGTCCGCTGAGGACCCCGGCGACGACGGCCACCAGCGCGAAGGCCGTGCCGATGAGGGCCTGGCCCATGGACCACCAGGCGATGGTCACGCCGACGTAGATGAAGAGCTCCACGACGGCGCGGAGGAAGGGGTGCACCCGGAGCACGGGACGGGGGGAGAGGAAGAGCGCCCACAGCAGGAGGGCGACGACGGGCGCCCCCACGCCGATCACGATGTTCCACGGCAGCTCCCAGCTGGCGAACCCCCACAGGGCGAGCGAGGCGATCGCTGCGATGAGGACGACCACGCGCACGATGTCGAGGGCCGTGAGGGCCGGACGATCGACGCCGGCGACAGGGGAGGAATCCGGGGTCATGCGTCCAGTCTATTCCGCGACCGGAGCGTCCTCCGCCGGAGCCGGGGCCTCCCCGGCCGGGGCCTCCTCGGCCGGGGCGGGCGCAGCCGGTGCAGCTTCGGGGGCCGGTGCGGGCTCCGTCGGCGCCGTTGCAGCAGGTTCCGGCTCAACGGTGTCCGCGGCCTCGTCGACCGGTGTCGCGTTCTCCTCGGAGGTGGTGGGCGCCGTGACCTCATCGACCGGAGGGGCCACCGGTTCGGCCTCGTCGATGACGACCGCCGTCTGCTCGACGGGAGCAGAGGCCGCCGTGCGCTCATCCGCGCCCGCGCCCTGGGGCTCCAGTGCGTAGAGCGTCGTGTCGGACGAGGGGCCCGCCTCGCCGGACGGCAGGTAGTACCGGAACGTCACCGGTACGAGGTCGGCGATCAAGAACTGGTCCCACGAAGCGCGGAGCTCGAGGGTGCCGGTGCCAGCCTCGCCCAGGACGACGCTGTCGGCGAGTTCGCCAGCGAGAAGGGCCTGCACGATCGCACCCGGGGCGCCTGCGATCGGCACGAAGTAGTACCAGTGCAGATCGTCGCCGAACCAGACGTCGGCGGTGCTCCAGGTGGGCGGGTCCGTGGGGATCGCGGGGCCTACCGGGTCGACGGGGTCCACCGGGTCGACGGGGTCCACCGGGTCGACGGGGTCGACGGGGTCCACCGGGTCGACGGGGTCCACGGGGTCTACCGGGTCGACGGGGTCTACCGGATCCACGGGATCGACCGGGTCCACGGGAGCGACGGGCGGCAGCGTGGCCTCGGGGAGCGCGGGGACGACCACGGGGGCGGCGGGAGCCGCGTCGGGTCCGGTCTCCGAAAAGACCGGCGGAGCCGCCTCGTCCTCGGCGGGCGGAGCCGGCGGCTGCTCGACGTCCGGCGTCTCGATCACCACGGGCTCGTCGAGGTCGAGCGACGAGTCCGGCGCGATGTCGGTCGTGATCGACGACGGATCGGTGTCGGAGGCGCTGGGCAGCGAGGTCGCCGGGTTCGAACCGGTGAGGCCGGGGACGATCGCCGCAGCGGCGACCACTCCGGCCACCACGAGGGCGGCGGACCCGGCACCGACGACGGCGCCCATGCCCGTGAAGACGCCACCCGTGCTCGCGCCCGTGCCGCCGGCGGAGCCGGCTCCCGACCCGGCGGCGCCGGAGCCGGCTGCCGCGGCCTGACCGATGCCGCCGTCGCCGACGAAGACCGCACCCGGAATGGTCGACGACATCCCCGCCACTGCCAGGACCGGCGCACCGCCCTGAAGAGCTGCGAGGTACCCGGAGGCGCCGGTGGCACCGAGGACGAGCGGGAGCAAAACGAGTGCGAGGCGCTTGGAGACGTCCTTGGCCTCGGCCGCGACGATCATGCAGCGGGCGCACTCGTCGAGGTGCAGCTCCAGGCGACGGTGGTCGCGGGTCGCGAGGTTGCCGCGCGAGTAGGCACCGAGGTGCTCGATGGTCCACTGGCATTCGGAGCCGGGGCTCGCGCTGCGCAGGTGCGCCTGGATCCAGGCTTCACGCAACCCTTCACGGGCGCGGAAGGCGAGTTGCGAGACCGCGCCCGCCTTCATGCCGAGGAGCGGGGCCACCTCCTGGGGCTTCATCTGCTCGATCTCGGTGTACCAGAGCACTTCCTGCCATCGCGACGGGAGGCTGCGGAAGGCCTGCGCGGTGAGACTGCGGTCGAGGGCCTCGTTCGTGGCGTGCTCGGTGCTGTCCGGGTCGGCCACCGTGTCGAGCTCGTCGATCGCGGTCTCGCGGCGTGCGCGTCCCCACGCAGCGGCGGTGTTGCGGATGCTGGTGAAGAGGTAGGCGCGGAACGAGCCGTTGGGGCCGCCGCCCTTGAGGATCGCCTGGTAGATGCGGGTATAGGACTCCTGCACCAGGTCGTCCGGATCGATCGAGGATGTCACCGATCGGGCGACGGCCATGCCGGACGGGTAGTGCCGTCTCCAGAGTTCCCCGAACGCCCCCTTGTCGCCGGAGCGGACGCGGAGGATCAGATCGGCATCGCCGATGGTCTCGTCTGGTGTGGTGTTCTCTCGGTGCACTGTCATCCATCTGGTCCCGGGGCACACAGCCGTCCCCAGGAGGAGAGACGCGAGAAGGCGTCTTTCATTACGCGGTCAGACCATTCTCTCGCGAAATCGGCATGGTGGCCAGCCCCGGTGCGGACTCGGAGGAGATGCTCGGGAGGGGTCCGCGGTGCCCGGCGCGGACCGCCCGGAAAGTTTTCTGAACTTTTTTCAGAGAACCGCGTAATGAACCGGGCGCCCCTTCGTCTCATCCCGTAGAGACAGCCGAAATGGACTCCACCGGGGGGCGGAGTTCCGGCGCTGGTGCGGGGGGTACTGCACCAGTGGGCGGGTCGGGATCCTCGGGGGAGGAGCTCCCGGCCCCGCCCGCTCGAGCGGGAGGGAAAGGGCCGCCGATCTGGGGAGAACGGCGGCCCTCCACTCCCACCTTGCGAGACGCGCGACGCCGATCTGGGGAATCCGGTGCCGCATCTCGTCCGATCGACCGGAGACCGCAGCGCTGCGCGTCGCGCGCAGCGCTGTCCTCCTAGGCGGGCAGCGCCGGTCCCGACCAGACCCGCGCGACGCGCAGCTCCGCGTCCAGAAGCACGGCATCGCCGAGCAGGCCGGGCCGAAGCGCGCCGAGGTGCGCCTCGCGTCCGATCGCGCGGGCCGGGGTCTCCGTGAGCGCCCGCACGACCTCCGGAAGGGGGACGCCGGCCGCCACCGCCCGCTGCAGGGCGACATCCTGAGTCAGCGTGGAGCCGGCGATCGAGCCGGTGTCGTCCGCGCGGGCCACGCCGTTCTCGACGGTGACCTTCACCGCACCGAGGTCGTACTTGCCGTCGGCGCTCCCGGCCGCGGCCATGGCGTCGGTGATGAGCGCCACCCGACGCGGCGCCGCGTCGAACACGAGCTTGACGACGTGCGGATCGAGATGCACGTCGTCGGCGATGGCCTCCAGGATCACTCGATGATCGGCGGCCGCGGCAAGCACCGGACCGGGGGCGCGGTGGTGGATGCCGGGCATCGCGTTGAACGCGTGGGTCAGCAGCGAGGCGCCGGCTTCGAAGGCGGCGACGGCCATGGCGGCGTCGGCGTCGGTGTGTCCCACCGCTGCCGCGGCCCCCGCCGCGACGATCTGACGGACGGCGTCGATCCCGCCGGGGAGCTCCGGCGCGATGGTGACCTGACGGACGGTGCCTTCTCCGGCCTCCAGCAGACGGGCCACGTCGGCCGCGACGGGGTGCCGCAGCAGTGAGGGCTCATGGGCGCCGTGGTGACCGGGGTCGAGGAACGGCCCCTCCAGGTGCGAGCCGAGCACGTCCGCATCGGTCCTGGTCAGGGCGGCGATCAGGGCGACACTGCGGGCGAGGTCGTCGATCGTGCCGGTGACGAGCGAGATGACGGCCCTGGTGGTGCCGTGCTCGCGGTGCAGATCCCGTCCGGTCCGGATCGCGTCCACACCGTCGTCGTACGCCGCGCCCGCTCCGCCATGACCGTGGATGTCGACGAAGCCCGGCGTGAGCAGCGCGCCCGCGCCCGCCACGGCCGCGCCGTCCACGACCTCGGTCGCGGGCTCCCAGTCCGTTCCGGTGCCGCGGGACGCCACGACGCCGTCCTCGATGCGCACCCAGCCGTCCTCGACGATCTCCCCGCGGTCGACGAGGCGGACGGAGTGGATGACCAGGGAACCGGTCGCGGAGGAGAGGGTCTTCAACGGGCGCTCCAGGGGATCTCGGGGGCGGGGTGGAAATCGACCCCCTCAGCCTTCCACAGCGGCGCGAGGGCGCCGACCCGGGCGCGGAAGGACTCCCACGTGCGGCCCACGCCCTCGCGCGGCGACCAGGCGACCTCGGCCTGCGCGGCGGCACGGGGGAACACGAGCTGCTCCACCTCGTCGAGCGTGCGGGTGGTCTCGGACCACAGCGGCGCCTCGATCCCCAGGATCGCCTCGTCCGGCACGGCGAGCACGGCGGTCGGCTCCCACTCGTACGCGCGACGGACGTCGATGATCGCGGCCCAGGTGAGGCCGAGCGGGAATTCGGCGGTGTACTTCATGTCGAGGTATGTCGCATCCGCCGCCGACATGATCAGGGCTCCGCCGCGCTCGACGAAGTGCGCGGCCTCCTCGGCATGCGTGCCCGTCGGCGTCGTCATGCCCCAGTACTGGCCGATCGTGCCGCGGGCGATGCCGGCTGCCGACCCCATCTCGTGCCACGCGACCGGGGTCTTGCCCTCCTCGACGACGATCGCCGTCGCGCGCTCCGCGAAGAGGTCGAAGTCGGCCTGGGGCGTGCCGAGGGACTCGTCGCCCCCGATGTGGATGTAGGGCCCCGGGGTCATCTCGGCGAGCTCGCGGACGACGTCGCGGACGAACCGGTACGTCTCCTCCTCGTGGATGCGCACGCTGGAGTGCCCGACGCCCCAGCCCAGGTAGGGCTCTCCGGCCACGGGGAGCGGCTGGCCGAGCTGCTCGGACTGGGTGACCAGCGCGTCGTTCAGGACCGGGGCCTCGACCAACTCCGGGTAAGCCACGCCGATCGCGTGGGTGTGGCCGGGAAGGTCGACCTCAGGGATCACGATCATGTGGCGTGCGGCCGCGTACGCCACGATCTCGCGGTAGTCGTCCTTGGTGTAGAAGCCGCCGGGGGCGCCGTCGGCCGCGGTGGCGGCGGCCCGCTCGGTGAGCAGCGGCCACGAGTCGATGTGCACGCGCCAGCCCTGGTCGTCGGTGAGGTGCAGGTGCAGGTGGTTGAACTTCAGCGCGCTCGTGCTGTCGATGAACCGCTTCACGTCCTCGACGCCGAAGAAGTGCCGCGCCACATCGAGCATCACGCCGCGGCGGGCGAAGCGCGGGGCGTCCGCGATGTCGGCGCGGAGCAGCGCCCAGCCCGCGTCGTCTTCCCGAAGCAGCTGCAGCAGCGTCTGGACCCCGTAGAAGAGCCCCGCCTCGTCGGCGCCGATGAGGATGGCGCGGTCGCCGACCTCGAGCGTGTAGCCCTCCGGCGCGGACGACGCCGCGTCGACGAAGAGCTCGATCTCGGCGGGGCCGGAGTCCACCTCGGTGAGGCGGAGGCCGGTGCGGCGTTCGACGGCGTCGATCAGCTGTCCGGCGGCGGGGGAGGAGCCGAGCACGCGCGTCGTCGCGGCGAGCGGCAGACGTCCCTCCCTGGCCTTCGCGGACACCGGAGCGGGAACGAGGGGCAGATCAAGAGGTAGGACCATGAACAAAACCTAGCCGTCGGATCGCCGCAAGGGAACAGGGGGGTCGAAACGATTCTGCGGACGGCGGGCACGGTGCCCGAAACGGCCGCGTGCGCGGGGTCGCGCATCGGCTATGCTCGTAACCGTCGCGACTGGCGTCTGGGTGGACAACCACCGGGGAGCGACTGACCACGGAATTCGACCGCGCGCCTGGGCCGATAGGAACACCCTTTTCGAATCCGTCGTCAAAAGGAGCACGTCATGACCGACCGTTACTTCAACGCCCCGCTTTCCGAGGTCGACCCGGAGATCGCCGAGGTCCTCGATCGCGAGCTGAAGCGCCAGCAGACCTTCCTCGAGATGATCGCCTCGGAGAACTTCGTCCCCGTGTCGGTCCTGCAGTCGCAGGGCTCGGTGCTCACCAACAAGTACGCCGAGGGCTACCCCGGCCGCCGCTACTACGGCGGCTGCGAGGAGGTCGACGTCGCGGAGGAGCTCGCGATCTCCCGCGCCAAGAGCCTGTTCGGCGCGGAGTTCGCGAACGTCCAGCCGCACTCCGGTGCGTCCGCGAACGCCGCTGTGCTGCACGCGATCGCCCGCCCCGGCGACACCCTGCTCGGCCTCTCGCTCGACCAGGGCGGCCACCTCACGCACGGCATGAAGATCAACTTCTCCGGGCGCCTGTACGACATCGTGGCCTACGGGGTCGACGCCGAGACCTCGACGATCGACATGGACGAGGTCCGCCGCCTCGCGATCGAGCACAAGCCCAAGGTCATCATCGCCGGGTGGTCCGCCTACCCGCGCACGATGGACTTCGCTGCCTTCCGCGCCATCGCCGACGAGGTGGGCGCGATCCTCTGGGTCGACATGGCGCACTTCGCCGGCCTCGTCGCCGCCGGCCTGCACCCCAACCCGGTGCCGCACGCGCACGTCGTGTCCTCCACGGTGCACAAGACCATCGGCGGCCCCCGCTCGGGCTTCATCCTCACCAACGACGCCGACCTCGCCAAGAAGATCAACACCGCGGTCTTCCCCGGTCAGCAGGGCGGTCCGCTCATGCACGTGATCGCGGCGAAGGCGACCGCGTTCAAGCTCGCCGGCACGCCGGAGTTCAAGGAGCGCCAGGAGCGCGTGCTGCGCGGGGCGAAGCTCATCGCCGAGCGCCTGTCGCAGCAGGACGTGAAGGACGCCGGCATCGCCGTGCGCTCGGGCGGGACGGACGTGCACCTCGTGCTCGTCGACCTCCGCGACGCCGAGATCGACGGCAAGCAGGCGGAGGACCTCCTGCACGACATCCACATCACCGTGAACCGCAACGCCGTGCCGAACGACCCGCGTCCGCCGATGGTGACCTCGGGTCTCCGCATCGGCACGCCGGCGCTCGCGACCCGCGGCTTCGGCGACGCCGAGTTCACCGAGGTGGCCGACATCATCGCCCTCGCGCTGCTCCCGGGTGCCGACATCGAGGCGCTCCGCGCTCGCGTGGACGCGCTCGCCGCGGCCTTCCCGCTCTACCCGGACCTGCAGCAGTGACCGCGGTCGTCCTCGACGGCAAGGCGGCGGCGGCCGAGATCCGTGCCGAGCTGACGGAGCGGGTCGCCGCGCTGAAGGAGAAGGGCGTCACCCCCGGCATCGCCACGGTGCTGGTGGGAGCCGACCCCGCCTCGCAGCTCTACGTGGGCATGAAGCACCGGCAGTCGGAGGCGATCGGGATGAACTCGATCCAGCGCGAGCTGCCGGCTGATGCCACCCAGGCCGACGTCGAGGCGCTGATCGACGAGCTCAACGCCGATCCCGCCTGCCACGGGTACATCGTGCAGCTGCCGCTGCCGAAGCACCTCGACACCGACGCGATCCTGGAGCGGATCGATCCGGCGAAGGACGCGGACGGGCTGCACCCGACCAACCTCGGGCGCCTCGTCCTCAACGTCAACGCGCCGATCCACACGCCGCTGCCGTGCACCCCGCGCGGTGTCATCGAGCTGCTGCTGCGCAACGACTACGACCTCAAGGGCAAGCACGTCGTGGTCGTCGGTCGCGGTGTCACGATCGGGCGCTCGATCGGGCTGCTGCTGACCCGTCGCGACCTCAACGCCACGGTCACGCTGACGCACACCGGCACGGTCGACATGCCGCGCTACCTGCGAGAGGCCGATGTGATCGTCGCGGCCGCGGGGGTCAAGCACCTCATCCGCGCCGAGGACGTCAAGCCCGGAGCCGCGGTGCTGGATGTGGGCGTCACCCGCGAGACCGATCCGGAGACCGGCAAGAACCTCGTGTTCGGTGACGTCGCTCCCGAGGTCGCCGAGGTCGCCGGGTACCTGTCGCCGAATCCGGGAGGGGTGGGGCCGATGACGGTCGCCCTGCTCATGACCAACGTCGTCGAGGCGGCCGAGCGGACGGTGTGACCTCCGCACCGCGTCGCAGAATCGCACGAACGCGGCAGGGATCCCCGGGATCCCTGCGGCGTTCGTGCGATTCTGCGGACTCAGACCTGGCCGTGCAGCGAGCTCTCCACGCCGCTGATCCGGGCCTGCTCGTCGAAGCGGATCGTCGCGGTGCCCGAGGCGTCGGTCACCGTGGCGCCGGAGAAGGACTCATCCGTCCAGGCGAGGGTCCACCCGGCGAGACGAGCGAGGTCCCAGACCGCCGTGCGGGCGTCGGGAAGGGGCGTCTGCGCGAGGGTGCGGGGGAGGGCCACCACCGTGTCGGCGACCGTGAGCGGGGCGAGCGGGGCGTCGAGCAGGAACACCGCGCGGGTGCCGCCGTCGACGGGGGCCGAGTAGTACGGGGAGCGTCCGGTGAGCTCCACCGCCACGCCGCCGATCGTGTGCGCCGCGCGGGCGATCCACTCCGCGTCGCCCGGGGCATCGGCCGGGAACGGGACCTCCGGGGCGGTGAGGTCGGCGATCCCGTGCTGCTCGCCGTACGCGCGGAGCTGCGCCGCGACGCCCTGGGGGTCGCCCTGGGGGTGCGCCCACGCCCACAGCAGCGAGCGCGGGCCGGGGGCGATCGTGGCGATGAGGTGCGCGCGGGTCACGAGCTGCCGGGTCGGGTCGTCGTTCGCGGTGAAGGTCAGGGTCCCCGCCGCGAGGTCGGCGTCCCACCGGTGCTCGCCGAGCGCATCGGCGGCCGCGGAGAGGGCGTCCTGGCGGAGCGCGGTGAAGAGGGCGGCACGGTCGGCGAGGGGCTGCAGCGGGGGGAAGGTCATGCCCACAGTCTCGCCGGGATTGCTATGAATCCGCCACTCCCGCGCGCTCCGGGACGGCCGCCGCGGGCCGCCCCATCCGCCACACCGAGGGGACGAGCAGGGTGATCAGGGCGATCGCCGCATAGAGGACCGCGGAGGTGGTGAGCACGGTGGCCGGCTCCGCGTGCGTGACGAGCCAGCCGTACACGAGCGTGCCGATGGGCATCACGACGAAGCTGCCGAGCATGTCGTAGCTCGCGACCCGCGAGAGCTTCTCCCCGGGGATGTTCTCCATCATCGCGAGGTTCCAGCCGGTCGCGAAGACCTCGGCCCCGGCCCCGGCGACGAACGCGGCCATCGCGAGCAGGACCACGGCCGGGTGCACGCCGAGGAGGGTGAGCGGCAGGGCGAACGCCGCCATCCCGATCATCCCGTAGCGCAGAGGCCGGCGGAGCGGGAACCACATCAGCAGCAGGGTCATCACGAGGACCCCTGCACCCTCTGCGCTCACGACCCACCCCCAGCCGGAGATGCCGAGGCGATCGTCGTTCTTCGCGATGTACGGGCCGACGACGCCCCAGGCGCCGACGTGGATCGCGTTCATGATCATGAAGGCGAGCACGATGGTCCACAGCCAGGAGCGGCTCCAGAACTCGTGCCATCCCACCCGGAGGTCGTGGAACATCGTGGTGCCGCCGGAGGCCGCGGGGGGCGGGAGCTTCACGAGCGCGAGGACCGGGATCGCGAGCAGCCAGCCCGCCGCCTGCACGACCATGGCCCACGCGGGTCCCGCGGTGGCCACCAGGACCCCGGCGATGACCGGGCCGCCGATCGTGACGGCCGAGCGGACGAACGACAGCATCGCGTTCGCCTGCTGGAGGTGCGCGGGGGTGGTCAGCTGCGGGATGATGCCCTGCATCGCGGGGAGCACGAACGCGGACGAGGCGCCGTTGATCGCGGAGAGCACGGCGAGGAGCGGGACCGTGGCCGTGCCGGTGAACAGGAGAGCGGCCATGGCTCCGACCGACAGGATGTCCACGACGTAGCACGACTGGATGATGATGGCGCGGGGGAGGCGATCGGCGACGACGCCCCCGAACAGGACGAACACGATGTTGCTGATCGTGAAGGCCGCGAGCACGATCGAGAGCGACCGGGCGTCGTTGTCGATCTCGAGCACCGCGAAGGCCAGGGCGATGGCCGACATCGAGCCCGTGACGAGCGTCAGGGCGCGCGCGAGGAAGAACCACCGGAAGTTGCGGTCCTGCATCGCCGCCAGTCTGTGCACCGGCTCATCCTTCCCGCCCGCTTCGAATCGCGCAAATGGCCCCATTCCGGCCGCGGATGGAGCCAGGTGCGCGACTCGAAGTCAGTAGCTGGGGCGGCCGGAGGCGTCGGAGCGGGGGACGAAGCGGGCGGCGAGGGCCTCGGAGGCGCGGGCGAGGAGAGCGACGTCGGCGCCCACGGCCACGAAGTCCGCACCCGCCGCGAGATACGCGTCGGCGGCGGAGGGGTCGAAGGCGTTCACGCCCACGGGCTTCCCGGCGGCGTGGACCGCGGCGAACACCGACTCCACGGCGGCGACCACGTCCGGATGCGTCTGCTGTCCGAGCAGGCCCATCGACGCGGACAGGTCGGAGGGCCCGACGAACACCGCGTCCACCCCGTCGACCGCGGCGATGTCGGCGGCGGCCTCGACCCCCGCGGCCGTCTCGATCTGCACCGTCAGCGACACGTGCTGCGCGGATTCCTGCAGGTAGCGGTCGACGCGGTTCCAGCGGGCGCTGCGGGCGAGGGCGCTGCCGACCCCGCGGACGCCCTCGGGGGGATAGCGGGTCGCGGCCACGGCGGCCCTGGCCTCGTCGGCGGACGACACCATCGGCACGATGAGGTTCTGCGCGCCGAGGTCGAGGACCTGCTTGATCGCGACCGCATCGTTGAAGGGCACCCGGACGAGCGGGGCGACAGGATAGGCCGCGACCGCCTGGAGCTGGGTCAGCACGGACTCGAGCGTGTTCGCCGAGTGCTCCATGTCGATGAGCAGCCAGTCCAGTCCGGAGCCCGCGGCGACCTCGGCGAGCAGCGGGCTGCCGGAGCACACCCACATCCCCACGAAGGGACGATCGGACGCGGCGAGCTGCGCGCGGAAGGACGGATCTAGACGAAGCGGCATGTGATGGTCCCCATCGGTCCGTAGTCGCACAGCACCTCGTCGCCGCGCGACACCCACATCGGGCGTGTGAACGATCCTGCCAGGATGATCTCGCCCGCCTCCAGACGCGCGCCGTGCTGATGGAACTTGTTCGCGAGCCACGCCACTCCGGTGGCCGGATGCCCGAGCACCCCGGCGGCGACGCCGGTCTCCTCGATCTCCCCGTTGCGGGACAGCACGCCGGGCACCCAGCGCAGGTCGATCTCGTCCGGGCGCTTGCGCACCGTCCCCAGCACCATCGCCCCGTAGGCGGCGTTGTCGCTGATGGTGTCGACGATCGTGCGGCCCTCGAGCTCGATGTGCGAGTTCAGCACCTCGAGGGCCGGCACGGCGTAGTCGATCGCGGCGAGGGCGTCCTCCAGCGTGCAGTCGGGGCCCTCCAGTGGTTCCTTGAGCACGAACGCGAGCTCGACCTCGATGCGGACATTGGAGAAGTGATCCGTGGGGATCTCCGCGCCCGACTCGTACACGGTGTCGTCGAACATGACGCCGTAGTCGGGCTCGGTGATCCCCGTCGCCTGCTGCATGGCCTTCGAGGTCAGGCCGATCTTGCGCCCGACCAGCCGGCGGCCGGCCGCGACCTGCGAATCCCGCCACACGCCCTGGATGGCGTAGGAGTCCTCCACGGTCGCCTCGGGGTACCGCGCGGTGATGCGCGGGATGACCCCGTGCGTGCGGTCGGCCTCCGCGAGCTCCGCGGCGATCTGCGCGATCGTCTCCTCAGACAGCATGAGCTTCTCCTAGAGCTGGTGGCCGAGCTTGTACTCGCCCTGCTTGTACTCCGGCATCGACTTTTCGCCCTCGTCCGCGCGGGTGTAGGAGAAACCGTCGGCGCCGATCGTCACGGCCATCTCGCTGGAGTCCGTGCGGGCGACGACGGGCTGCGGGTTGCCGTCGAGGTCGAGCACGAGCGAGGCGTCGGTGTACCAGGAGGGCACCACCGGGGTGCCCCACCAGTCGCGGCGCTGGTTGTCGTGCACGTCCCAGGTGACGACCGGGTTGTCCGGGTCGCCCGTGTAGTAGTCCTGCGTGTAGATCTCGACGCGGTGGCCGTCCGGGTCGCGCAGGTAGAGGTAGAACGCGTTGGAGACGCCGTGCCGGCCGGGGCCGCGCTCGATGGCGTCGGAGCGGCGCAGCGCCCCGAGCTTGTCGCAGATCGCGAGGATGTTGTGCTTCTCGTGCGTCGCGAAGGCGACGTGGTGCATGCGCGGACCGTCGCCGCCCGTCGCCGCGGTGTCGTGCACGGTGGGCTTGCGGCGCATCCACGCGGCGTACACGGTGCCCTCGTCGTCCTGGATGTCCTCCGTCACGCGGAAGCCGAGGTCCTGGTAGTGGCGCACCGCGCGCGGCACGTCGGGGGTGACCTGGTTGAAGTGGTCGAGGCGCACGAGCTCGCCGGGGGTGTGCAGGTCGTACCGCCAGGACAGGCGCTCCACGTGCTCGGTGGCGTAGAAGAACTCGTACGGGAAGCCGAGCGGGTCGACGACGCGCACGGAGTCGCCGATGCCCTTCACGAAACCGTTCTCCTGACGACGGACGTCGCAGCCGAGCTCCGTGTAGAACTCCACGGCGCGGTCGAGGTCCTCCGCGGCGCGCACCCGGTACGAGAACGCGGCGACCGCGGCGATGGGCCCCTGACGCAGGACGAGGTTGTGGTGGATGAACTCCTCGGTCGAGCGCAGGTAGATCGCCTCGTCGTCCTCCTCGGTCACGTACAGGCCCAGGATGTCGACGTAGAACTGCCGCGAGGCGGCCAGGTCGGTCACGACGAGCTCCATGTACGCGCAGCGCAGGATGTCCGGCGGCGTGCTCTTCGGCGTCGCGACGGGGTTGTCGCTCTGGATCGGGGCCTCCTGGCTCACGTAGTAGCCGGAGGAGGTGAGGGTCTTGGCGGTCTTGTCGGTCATGTCAGCGTCCTTGCTTGTGTCCGGCGGGCGTCAGTTCTTGCCGAACGTCGGGTTGTGCGGGGTCGAGGCGAGCGTGATGTGCACGCTCTGCTGGTCGGTGTAGAAGTCGATGGAGCGGTAGCCGCCCTCGTGGCCCAGGCCCGACGCCTTCACGCCGCCGAACGGCGTGCGGAGGTCACGGACGTTGTTGCTGTTCAGCCACACCATGCCGGCCTCGACGGACTGCGCGAACGTGTGGGCGCGCTTGAGGTCGTTCGTCCAGATGTAAGCGGCGAGGCCGTACTTCGTGTTGTTCGCGAGCGCCAGTGCCTCCTCGTCGGAGTCGAACGGGGTGATGGCGACGACCGGGCCGAAGATCTCCTCCTGGAAGATGCGGGCGTCGGGGGCGACGTCGGCGAACACCGTCGGGGCGACGAAGTTCCCCTCCTCGAAGCCCTCGGGACGACCGCCACCGGCGACCAGGCGGCCCTCGGTCTTGCCGATCTCGACGTAGGACATCACCTTGTCGTAGTGCTCGGGGTGCACGAGCGCGCCGACCTCGGTCTCGGGGTCGTGCGGGTAGCCGACCTTGACGCGCTGCGCCTGCGCGGCATAGCGCTCCACGAACTCGTCGTAGATCGAGCGCTCCACGATGATGCGGGACCCGGCGGTGCAGCGCTCGCCGTTGAGGGAGAAGACGCCGAAGATGGTGGCGTCGACGGCGGCCTCCAGGTCGGCGTCTGCGAAGACCACGGCGGGCGACTTGCCGCCGAGCTCCATCGACAGGCCCTTGAGGAACGGCGCGGCGTTGCCGAAGATGATCTGCCCCGTGCGGCTCTCGCCGGTGAAGGAGATGAGCGGCACGTCAGGGTGCTTCACCAGCGCGTCGCCGGCGTCTTCGCCGAGGCCGTTGACGAGGTTGAAGACGCCCTGCGGGAGCCCCGCCTCCTCGAAGATGCCCGCCCACAGCGAGGCGGAGAGGGGCGTGAACTCGGCCGGCTTGAGGACGACCGTGTTGCCGGTCGCGAGCGCGGGGCCGAGCTTCCAGGACTCGAGCATGAACGGCGTGTTCCACGGGGTGATGAGCCCGGCGACGCCGATCGGCTTGCGGTTGACGTAGTTCATCTGCTTGCCCGGCACCTTGAAGGCGTCGTCGGCCTGGGCGACGATCAGGTCGGCGAAGAAGCGGAAGTTCTCGGCGGCGCGGCGGGCCTGACCGAGGGCCTGGGTGATCGGCAGGCCGGAGTCGTACGACTCCAGCTCCGCGAGCCGGGCGTCGCGCGACTCCACGATGTCGGCGATCCTGTGCAGCACGCGCGAGCGCTCGCGGGGGAGCATGCGCGGCCAGGGGCCCTCGTCGAAGGCGCGCTTGGCGGCGGCGACGGCCCGCTCGATGTCGGCCTTCTTGCCGGCGGCGGCCGTCGTGTAGGTCTGGTTCGTCACCGGGTCGAGCACGTCGAACGTGTCGCCGTCGATCGAGTCGACGAAGGCGCCGTCGATGTAGTGCTGGATGTGGTCGGGCAGGTCGGCGGGGATGCGGGAGTCGGTCATGATGCTTCTCCTTCGGCGGGGACGGAACGGGTGTGCAGGGCGTCGAGGAACGCGTCCCTCGTGCGCCACCGGTGGTTGCGGGCGGCGAGCTCGATCTCCAGCGGCTCGGCGCCGTCGCGGATCAGCTCGAGGATCTGGGTGTGCTCGTCGACCGAGTGGTGGGCGCGGCCGGGCACGTAGGCGAAGGTCGAGTCGCGGATGCCGGACAGCCGGGCCCAGCCGCGGTGCACGAGGTCGAGCAGGTGCGGGTTGGGGCACGGCTCGAACAGCACGGAGTGGAACTGCCGGTTGAGCTCGGTGAACGTGTGCGGGTCGAAGTGGTCGAGCAGGCGGCTCATGCGCTCGTTGACCTCCGCGGCCTGCGTGAGCGCGTCGGCGTCGAGCAGGGGAGCGGAGAGCGCGGTGGCCGCCCCTTCGACGAGTCCGAGCGTCTGCATGGTGTGCGCGTATTCGCCCTCGTCCACGAGGGTCACGCGGGCGCCGACGTTGCGCTCGAAGGTCACGAGCCCCTCGGCCTCCAGGCGGCGGATCGCCTCGCGCACCGGGACCACGCTCATCCCCAGCTCCTCGGCGATCGGACCGAGGACCAGGCGGTAGCCGGGACCGTAGGTGTGCGCCGAGATGCGCGCGCGGATCCAGGCGTACGCCTGCTCCGACTTGCTGGCGCTCTCGACCGTGCTCACTTCCGCTCCGCTCCAGTGCCTGTCGCCTGCTCGTAGCGGGCGCGCCACTCGGCGTTCATCGGGAAGAGGCCGTCGACCGGGTGCCCGGCGGCGACCTGCTCGGCGATCCAGGCGTCCTCGATCTCCTGGGCCACGGCGTCGGCGGCGACCTCGGCGGCGAGAGCCGGGGGGATCACGATCACGCCGTCGCTGTCGCCGACGATGATGTCGCCGGGCTGCACGGTGGCACCGCCGCACGAGATCGTCACGTCGACGTCCCACGGCACGTGCTTGCGGCCGAGCACCGAGGGGTGAGCGCCCTGCGAGAAGACCGGGAGTCCGATCTCGGCTACGGCCTGGAAGTCGCGCACACCGCCGTCGGTGACCACGCCCGCCGCGCCGCGGGTCTGCGCGCGCAGGGCGAGGATGTCGCCGAGCGTGCCGGTGGTCGCGTCGCCGCGGGCCTCGATGACGATGACCTCGCCTTCGGCGACCGCGTCGAACGCGCGCTTCTGGGCGTTGTACCCACCGCCGTGGGTGCGGAAGAGGTCTTCGCGGAACGGCACGAAGCGGAGGGTCTTCGCGGTGCCGACGATCTTCGTGCCCGGGAGGTTGGCGGAGACCCCGTCGATGAAGCAGGAGTGGTGTCCGCGCTTGCGCAGCTGTGCCGAGAGGCCGGCGGTGGGGGCTTCGAGGAGCTGCGCGCGGAGCTCCGGGGTGAGCGTGGGCGCCGTGTCCTCGACGGGCAGGCCGGCGAGCTCGCGGGAGCCCCAGGCCTCGGTGCGCTGGAGGTCGTCGACCGCGGGGAGCGAGCCGAGGTCGCCGTCGAAGGGGACATCCCCCTGCGTGACGGTCGTGACCAGACGGCCGGACGTGGGGGCGCCGGGGGTGTCCGGGGCGTCGACCTCGATCTCGACCACGTCGCCGGGGACGATGACCGACGAGCCCGCGGGGGTGCCGGTGAGGATCACGTCGCCGGTCTCCAGCGTGAAGTGCTGGGAGAGGTCGGCGACGAGCTGGGCCAGCGGGAAGATGAGCCCGGCGGTGGTGTCGTCCTGGCGGAGCTCGCCGTTCACCCAGGCGCGCACGCGGAGGGCCGCCGGGTCGACCGTGCGGGCGTCGATCAGCTCCGGACCGAGCGGGGTGTACCCGTCGCCGCCCTTGGAGCGGACGTTGGAGCCCTTGTCGTTGGCGCGCAGATCGTAGAGACCGAGGTCGTTCGCGGCGGTCACCCACTGCACGTGATCCCAGGCGTCGGCGAGGGCGACCCGGCGGGCCGGGGCGCCGATGATCAGCGCGATCTCCCCCTCGAACGCGAGCAGCTCGGTGCCGGCGGGGCGCTCGACGGTGCCGCCGGAGACCCCGACCGAACTGGCCGGCTTGAAGAAATAGGAGGGGTGGGCGGGGCGTCGACCGCGCTGGTCGGCCCGCGAGGCGTAGCTCAGGTGGATCGCGATGATCTTCCCCGGGCGGGCGATGGTGTCCGTCACGGATGCGCCTCCTCGCGCTCGTCAGGACGCGTTGTGCGTCGTATCCGAAATCATATATCATCGTCTCACCCCTCGGCAAGCAGATCGGATTCACGTCCGGGCGCGCCGTGACAACGCGGTCACAAGCACAAAGGAGACACCCCATGAGCGGGCAGTCACAGGGTGGGTTCACGCCCACCGGAACCATCGCGACGGCGGCCGACCGGCGTCGTGTCGTCTTCGCCACCGTCGTCGGGACCACCGTCGAGTGGTACGACTTCTTCATCTACGCCACGGCGGTCGGGCTCGTCTTCGGACAGCTCTTCTTCGCGCCGCTCGGCGCCAACAGCGCTCTCGTCGGCTTCGCCACGGTCGGTGTGAGCTTCCTCTTCCGGCCCCTCGGCGCGTTCCTCGCCGGCCACTACGGCGACAAGCTCGGCCGCAAGGCCGTGCTGATGTGGACGCTGATCCTCATGGGGGCCGCGACCGCCCTGATCGGTCTGCTCCCCACGTACGAGACCATCGGCGTCATGGCGCCGGTCCTCCTCGTGCTGCTGCGCATCGTGCAGGGCATCTCGGCCGGCGGCGAGTGGGGCGGCGCAGTGCTGATGGCCGTCGAGCACGCCCCGCGCAAGAAGCGCGGCATCTTCGGCGCCTCCCCGCAGATCGGCGTGCCGCTCGGCCTGCTGCTCGCCTCGGGCGTCATGGCGCTGATGACCGCGATCGCTCCGGGCGACCAGTTCCTCGCGTGGGGCTGGCGCGTGCCGTTCCTGCTGAGCGTCGTGCTGATCCTCGTGGGCTACTACGTCCGCCGTCGGGTGGAGGAGAGCCCGGTGTTCGCCGAGCTCGCCGAGCGCAAGGAGAAGGCGAAGATGCCGATCGTGCAGCTCTTCCGCAAGCACCTGCTGCTCGTCATCATCGCGGCCCTCGTCTTCGCCGGGAACAACGCCGTGGGCTACATGACCACCGGCGGCTACATCCAGGGCTACGCCACGAACCCCGAAGGGCCCATCGGCCTCGAGCGCGGGCCCGTGCTGTGGGCGGTCACCGGATCGGCCGTGACCTGGCTGCTCACCACGCTGCTGGCCGGCTGGGTGTCCGACCGCATCGGCCGTCGCACGACCTACCTCATCGGCTGGGTGCTCCAGCTCGTCGGCGTGTTCACGCTGTTCCCGCTCGTCAACACGGGTGACGTGGGGCTGCTGTTCGCGGGTCTCGCGATCCTCACGATCGGCCTGGGCTTCACCTACGGGCCGCAGGCGGCGCTGTACACCGAGCTGTTCCCCGCGAGCATCCGGTTCTCCGGTGTCTCCATCTCGTACGCGATCGGCGCGATCGCCGGTGGCGCCTTCGCGCCCACGATCGCGACGTTCATCGTCGATCAGACCGGCTCCACCGAGGCGGTCACCTGGTACCTCGCGGGCATGACCCTCCTCGGCCTCGTCGCCACGCTCCTGCTGCGCGACCGCTCGGGCATCCCGCTCGGTCCGGACCATGAGGAGGAGCAGTCGGTCAGCCCGATCCGCGGGCTCGCGAAGGTCTGACCCGCCCCTGCCACGAGAGCGCACGTCCCGTCCCGGGGCGTGCGCTCTCGGGCATTCCGGCTCAGCCGTCGAGGGCTTCGCGGATGAGGGCGGCGGAACGCTGGAGTCGCGCGGCGATCTCCGCGTCGTCCAGGTCGGTGGCCACGTGCACGACCGCGATCGCGGCGGGACGCTGGCCGCGCAGACGCAGCGAGACGGCGACGGACTGCACCGTGGGGATGACCTCGTCGTGGCTGGTCGCGTACCCGCGTGCGGCGGCGGTGTCGACGTCGGCGCGCAGGGCGGGGGAGATGCCGACGGGCACCTCCGCGCCGTCGAGCTGCGCGAGGATCGCCTTCCCGGGGGCGCCGACCGTGACGGAGTGCCGGGCGCCGGGCCGCTGCGCGACGCTGGCGACGGCGTGCCGCGGCTCGACGCTGGCGAGGGTGATGCACTCGGCCCCGTCGAGGACGGCGAGGAAGCAGGTCATGCCGAGCTCGTTCGCGATGGCGGTGAGCTCCGGCAGGGCCTCGGCCTGGAGGTCGTGGGCGACGCCGGCGGCGAGGGCGGCCATGCGGGCGCCGAGGCTCACGGCGCCGCTCGCGTCGCGGGTGACGAGACCGTGATCCTCGAGGGTGCGGAGGAGGCGGTAGGCGATGGACCGGTGCACATCGAGGCGTCCGGCGATGTCGTCGATGGTCAGCGCGCCGCGGGCGTCGGCGAGCACCTCGAGGATGCGGATGCCGCGGCTCAATGTCTGAGAGGCGGGGGTGACGGGGCGCTCGGGCATGGCTCTCCTTGCGATGCGCGAGGCACCGGTCTAGGCTGTGTTCAATAGTAGAACACTGTGTTCGAATATAGAACACGGTGTTCCTGGACGCAACACCCGACGAAGACGTCCGGAAGGAATCGACGACGATGCAGTTCCACCACCACGGCTATGTGTCCGGAGACCCGCGCGTGCAGGACGCCGCTGGCACCGGGATCGACCGCCCCGCCGCCCTGCCCGACGAGGTCGACGTCCTCATCGTCGGCTCCGGGCCCGCGGGGATGCTGCTCGCGGCACAGATGTCGCAGTACCCCGACATCACGACCCGCATCATCGAGAAGCGCGAGGGCCGCCTCGTCCTCGGACAGGCCGACGGCATCCAGCCCCGCAGCGTGGAGACCTTCCAGGCCTTCGGCTTCGCCGAGCGCATCATCGCCGAGGCCTACAACATCGGCTGGATGAACTTCTGGGGCCCCGACCCCGAGCACCCCGATCGGATCGTGCGGACCACCCGCACCGCCGACTACGCCTACGACATCTGCGAGTTCCCGCACCTCATCGTCAACCAGGCCCGCGTGCTCGACTACTTCGCCGAGGCGGCGGCCGACGGCCCCGGACGGATCGTGCCGGACTACGGCGTCGAATTCCTCGGGCTCACCGTGCACGAGGAGGGCGAGTACCCGGTCGAGGTGCGCGTCCGCCATGTCGGCGAGGCCGACGAACGCGTCGTCCGGGCGAAGTACGTGGTGGGCTGCGACGGCGCCAGGAGCGGCGTGCGGCAGGCGATCGGCCGCACGCACGTCGGCGCGAGCGCCGCGCACGCCTGGGGCGTCATGGACGTGCTCGTCAACACCGACTTCCCGGACTGGCGCACCAAGTGCGCGATCAACTCGAAGGCCGGCAACATCCTGCACATCCCGCGGGAGGGCGGTTACCTCAGCCGCATGTACATCGACCTCGGCGAGGTCGCGGCGGACGACGACCACCGCGTGCGGCAGACGCCCATCGAGGAGATCATCCGGCGCGCCAACGCGATCCTCCTCCCCTACACGCTCGATGTGAAGCAGGTGGCCTGGCACAGCGTCTACGAGGTCGGCCACCGCGTGACCGACGGCTTCGACGACGTGGACCCCGGCGCCGACCGCAGCCCGCGCGTCTTCCTCACCGGCGACGCCTGCCACACCCACAGCGCCAAGGCCGGCCAGGGCATGAACGTGTCGATGCAGGACGGGTTCAACCTCGGCTGGAAGCTCGGTTCCGTGCTGAGCGGCCGGGCGCCCGAGTCGCTGCTCGCCACGTACGGCGCCGAGCGTCGTCCCGTCGCGCAGCAGCTCATCGACTTCGACCGCGAGTGGTCCAGCCTCATGGCGCGCAAGCCCGAGGAGATCTCCGACCCGAACGAGCTGGCCACGTACTACCTGGCGACGGCCGAGTTCCCGTCCGGGTTCATGACCCAGTACACGTCCTCCATGATCACCGGCACCGACGCCCACCAGGCGCTCGCGGTCGGGTACCCGCTGGGCAAGCGCTTCAAGTCGGCGGAGGTCGTCCGGGTCGGGGACGGCAACGTCGTCCACCTCGGACACCACGCGAAGGCCGACGGCCGGTGGCGGGTCTATGCGTTCGGCGACCGGACCGGCGAGGCGCTCGCCGCGTGGGCGGAGGAGGCGGCGCCCGTGTTCGCACGGTTCACCCCGGCTGATGCCGACGCCGACGCCGTGTTCGACGTGAAGGCCGTGTACCAGCAGCCCTTCGAGGAGGTCGAGGTCACGACGACGCCCGAGCTCTTCCAGCCGAAGACCGGCCCGCTCGGACTCACCGACTGGGAGAAGGTCTACGCTGCGGGCCCGAGCAAGTGGTGCGGAACGGACATCTTCGAGGCGCGGGAGCTGTCCCGCGACGGCGTCGTGATCGTCGTGCGCCCGGACCAGTACGTCGCCGCGATCCTCCCGCTCGACGGCGTGGACGAGCTGGCGGGCTTCCTGGACGGGGCGCTGCTTCCCGCGCGCTGAACCTCGGCATGACACGTGTCATGCCGAGGAGATGACACCGCCCTCCGGACGGCCGCCCGCTCCGGCGCGAGGCTGGAGGCATGAACGAGACATCCGTGCAGGAGGCGGCACCGCGCGTCGCGTCGTCCTCCGCGTCCCCCGCCGTCGATGACAGACCCGTGGCGCTGGAGCTGATCGACGTGCGCAAGCACTTCGGCAGCGGCGAGCGCCGCGTGCCGGCCGTCGACGGTGTCGACCTCTCCGTCCGGCGCGGCGAGGTGGTCGCCCTGCTCGGCCCCAACGGCGCGGGCAAGACCACCACGCTCGACATGCTCCTCGGGCTCACCGCCCCCAGCAGCGGGACCGTGCGCGTGCTCGGGGCGGCTCCGGAACGGGCCACCGCGAACGGGGCCATCGGGGCCGTGCTGCAGACCGGGGGCCTGCTCGGCGACCTCACCGTCGGCGAGACCGTGCGGCTGATCGCCTCGCTGTACGGGCGGGAAGCCCTCGCACGCGTGCCGGAGGTGATGCGCCGTGCCGACCTCGCCGGTCTCGCGCGCCGCCGGGTGTCCAAGTGCTCGGGCGGCGAGCAGCAGCGCGTGAAGTTCGCGCTCGCGATGATCTCCGATCCCGACATCCTCGTGCTCGACGAGCCGACCGCCGGCATGGACGTCACCGCGCGGCGCCACTTCTGGGACGTGATGCGCGCCGACGCGGACGCCGGGCGCACGATCGTGTTCGCCACGCACTATCTGGAGGAGGCGGAGCAGTTCGCCCGCCGCACGGTGGTCATGCATCGGGGCACCGTTGTCGCGGACGCGCCCACCGCCCTGCTCCGTGCGAGCCTCGGTGAGCGCACGGTCTCCGCCACCGTGCCCGCCGTGTCGGACGCGCTGGTCGCGGCCTTGACCGCCGCGGAGGGCGTGACGGGCGTGCGCATCGACGGGGACCGCCTCAGCCTCCGCGCCACCGACTCCGACGCCGCCGCCCGCCTGCTGCTGGACGGGGGAGCGCATGACCTGGAGATCGCCGCCGCCACGCTCGAGACCGCCTTCACCGCCCTCACGGAGGACTGACATGACCACGACCGTCTCGCCCACCATGCTGCGCATCGAGGGGCTGCGCCAACTGCGCAACCCCTACACGCTCGCCTTCACCCTCGCCATGCCCGTGGCCATGTACCTGCTCTTCGGTGCGGGCATGGGGTACGGCACGCTCTCCGCCGGCAACGGCAACGTCTCCTTCTACGTGATGGTCTCGATGGCGGCCTACGGCACCGCGGTGGCGATGAGCTCGCTCACCTCGCTCGCGGCCACCGAGGCCAAGCAGGGGTGGGGAAGGCAGCTCGCGATGACGCCGCTGACGACCACCGGCTACGCCCTGACGAAGCTGCTCACCGCCGTGTCGTTCGCGGCGCTCGCCCTCGTCGCGGTGTTCGTCGCCGGGCTGCTCACCGGCGCGGAGGCGGACGGCGCCTGGCGCTGGGTCGTGACCGCCGCCCTCATCCTCGGCATCGGCCTCATGTTCGGCCTCTACGGGCTCGGGGTCGGACTGTTCTTCGGCTCCGACTCCGCCGCCGCGCTCGCGTCCATCTCGATGACCTTCTTCGCCTTCTTCGGCAACGTGTTCATGCCGCTCGACGGCGTCATGCTCGACATCGCCCGGTTCACCCCGTTGTACGGCTTCGTCGCCCTGAGCCGGTGGCCGCTCACGGAGGGCGTGCTGACGACGGGGCAGACGGATGAGCTGTGGATGCTGCTCCTCAACGTCGCGGTCTGGCTCGTCGTCTTCGCGCTGCTGGTGACGATGGGCGTGCGGCGCTCGCGGTCACGGCGGTGAGCGCCCCGGCGCGACAGTAGGTTGGACGGATGACGATGCAGGAGGGCCGGGAGGCGGACGTCCGATCCGGGACGGGCAAGGACCCCTGGGCACGGTTCGGCTGGCTGATGGCCGTCGTCTGGCTCGTGTTCCTGATCTACCCGGTCCTCGCGCTGCTCGCCTCCGCCGCTCCGCCGGCGTGGGTCGTCACGGGATGGGTGGCGCTGGTCGCGTTCATCGTCCTCTATGTGACGGGGTTCCTGCACGGCATGCGCGGCGGAGGCGGCCTCGGTCGCGCCCCCTCGCGGCGGCAGTGGATCACGTTCGCCGCGCTCATCGCCTGCGCGCTCGTCACGATCCCGGCTGTGGGCGGGTCGGCGCTGAGCTTCCTGCCGTTCATCATGTCGTTCGCCTCGTACGGACTGACCCGTGCCTGGCACTGGATCTCGACCATCGCCGCGCTCGTGGTGGCGGCCGGCTGCGTCTTCCTCATCCCCGACAACCTCTCCTACCTATCCGTCCTCGCGATCGTCACCCTCCTCGGCGTCGTGAACACGGTCTCGACCTGGCTCATCGTGCGCTCGGCGGAGGCGGAGCGGCTGGGCCGGGAGCTGGCGACCAGCGAGGGGCGGGAAGCCGTGGCGCGCGACGTGCACGACCTCATCGGCCACTCGCTGACGGTCGTCGGACTCAAGGCACAGCTCGTGCGGCGGCTGATGGACTCCGACCCGGAGCGCGCCAAGGCCGAGCTCGCCGACATCGAACGTCTGACCGCGGAGGCCATCGCGGGAGTGCGGCAGACCGTCGCGGGTGCGCGGGCGACGACCCTCGTCGAGCAGCTCGCGTCGACCGAGGATTCGCTGCGCGCCGCGGACATCGCGCTCGTCGTGGACGGGACCCCGGACGCCCTTTCGCCGGTCCAGGCGATCACGGCGAGCTGGATCCTCCGCGAGGCGACGACCAACACGTTGCGGCACTCCGGGGCCGCGGCCGTCCGTGTGCGCATCGCTCCGGGCGTGCTCTCCGTGGAGGACGACGGTGTCGGGCCCGCGTCCGCGACCGGGCATCGCGAGGGCAACGGCATCCGGGGGATGCGGGAGCGCGCGGCGGCGGCCGGCGCCGGGTTCACCATGCGGCCCGGCGAGGTGGCGGGCACGCGGGTGGAGGTGACGTGGTGACGGCGGCCCCGATGGTTCCGATCCGGCTGCTCATCGCCGACGACCAGGCTCTCGTGCGCGGGGCGCTCGGGGCCCTGCTCGACCTGGAGCCGGATCTCGAGGTGCAGGGCCTGGCGGCGGACGGCGCGGAGGCGCTGCGCCTGGCGGAGGACCTGCAGCCGGACGTGTGTCTGATGGACATCCAGATGCCGGGCGTGGACGGCGTCGAGGCGACGAAACAGATCCGCGCGGCCAGTCCGCAGACGCGCGTGCTCGTGGTGACCACGTTCGCGCGACCCGGATACCTGCGCGCGGCACTCGACGCCGGGGCGAGCGGGTTCGTGGTGAAGGACACCCCGGCCGAGGAACTCGCCGCGGCCGTACGCCGCGTGCACGCCGGACTCCGGGTGCTCGATCCGAAACTCGCCGAGGAGAGCCTGTTCGAGGGAGCCAACCCGCTGAGCGACCGGGAGCGGCAGGTGCTGCGGCTGGCCGCCGATGGACGATCCGCAGCGGCCATCGCGGCGGAGGTGTTCCTATCGGCGGGCACCGTGCGCAACCACCTCTCCGCCGCGATCGGCAAGACCGGTGCCGAGAACCGGGCGCAGGCGGTGCGGATCGCGTCCGACAAGGGCTGGCTCTGACTCCTCTGGCGGGTGTCGGAGGCCGCGCGTACTGTGAGGGCCGTCGGGTGACGGAGCCCGACAGGAGGAGTGCGTGATGGACTGGAAGATCGAACTCATCTTCGTGCCGGTCAGCGATGTCGACCGGGCGAAGGACTTCTACGTGAAGATCGGTTTCCACGCCGACCATGATCAGGTGCCGTACGAGGGGCTGCGGTTCGTGCAGATGACCCCGCCGGGATCGGCCTGCTCGATCGCCTTCGGCACGGGGCTGACCAGCGGCTTGGAGCCGGGGCAGCAGAACACCATCCAGGTGGTCGTCCCCGACGCCGACGAGGCTCTCGCACACCTGCGGGGTCTCGGCGTGGAGGCGGAGGGCGTGGACGAGCAGGACTGGGGGCGATTCGTGCGCTTCGACGACCCCGATGGCAACACCTGGACCCTGCAGGAGCTCCCGGACTACAGCGCCCAGGGCTGACGGGTCCGGGTCCGGTTCGGCTCCCGGGTCGGGTCCGGGAGGTCAGGGGAGGCGGGTGGCTCCGCCGGAGACGACGAGGCCGCCGGAGGACGGGATCGCGACGCGGAGTTCGCTCGGGCGACCGACGTGGGCGCCCTGATGGATGCGGACGGTGTCGCCGGGATAGCCCTGGGCGCGGAGATAGGCGCCGACGGAAGCGGCCGCGGACCCTGTCGCCGGATCCTCCGTGATGCGCCCCACGGGGAAGAGGTTGCGGGCCTGGATCTCGGCCGGATCGTCGGCGTGCAGCACCGTCACCGTGCCGTGCCACCCCTGTGCGCGCATGAGGGCCGCCACGTCGGCGGGGGAGAAGCGGAACTGGTGGAAGAGCTCCCGGTCGGCGACGAAGACGATCGGATGCCAGTTGCCCGCGAACGCCTCGCGGACCGGGAAGCGCGGGTCGACATCGCCCGGCTCCATCCCCAGCAGAGCGAGGAGGCGGTCACGCACGACGGGGTCGAGGTCGCGCACCTCCGGCTCGACGCTCGTGAACGACACCGTGACCCGGCCGTCGGCGTCCGCGAAGGACTCCATGGACACGTCTCCGGCCGCGGTCTCGAACACGACCGCCCCCGGACCCTGCCGCTCGGCGAGGGCCACCGCGGTCGCGACCGTCGCATGCCCGCAGAACGGCACCTCCGCAGCCGGCGACCAGTAGCGCACGCGGAAGCGGGAGCCGTCCGCCGCGGCCTCCTGTACGAACGCGGTCTCGGAGTAGCCGACCTCGGCCGCGACCCGCTGCATGTCCGCCTCATCGAGCCCGTCGGCGTCGAAGACGACCCCCGCGGGGTTGCCGCCGTCCGGCGTCGCGGCGAAGGCGCTGTAGCGCAGGACCTCGGGAGCATCCGTCATTCCGGGAGCCTATCGGCCCGCGCGGTCAGGAGTTCACGCGGATGATCTCCTGCTGGTACGGCGCGATCACGTCGCCGGAGATCCGGAGGTCGAGGACGAGGAAGCGCCGGGTCGCCGGGTCCTCCTCGGCCCAGGTGGAAAGACGCTCCAGGTCGTCGAGCGTCCGCACGACGACGCCCTCCGCACCGACCGCGGCCCCGAACGCGGCGAAGTCGACCTCGGGGATGCGCATCGGTCCCTCGGCCAGGCCCTTCAGCCCGTAGAGGTTGACCTCGGCGCCGTACGCGGCATCGTTCCAGACCACGGCCATGCCGCGTCCGCCCGCTGCCCGCACGGCCGATTCGAGGTCGGCGATCGCCATGAGCCCGCCGCCGTCGCCGGAGGTGAGCACGATGGTCGCGTCACGACGGGCGAGGGCGGCGCCGACCACGCTGGGCCAGCCCTGTCCGATCGACTGGAACGCGGTGCCGATCATCATCATCCGGTCGGGCGCGGCGACCGGCCAGTACATGTTCGCCCAGCCGATGAAGTGCCCGCCATCCGAGACCACGACGCGGTCTTCGGGGAGGAGGTCGGCGATCCGGCGCGCGGCGGAACGCGGGTCGAGGCGGCCGTCCGGCGCGAGCTCGTCTCCGGGCTCGTACGCGCGGGCCGCGGCGACGTCGACCGTCTCCCTCCAGGGTCGGGCGGGCACAACGTCGGAGCCCGCGCCCGACACGCCGCCGGAGTCGGGGGTGGCCCCGGCGAGTCTGGCGGCATCTCCGAAGTCGTGCCCGGAGGAGAGGCGGGTGACGAGGGCCTCGGCGGCGAGGCGGGCGTCGGCGCGCACGAAGCCGCCGACGTGGGCATGGGTCGCGGCCGGAGCGGTGTCGATCTGGTACACCCGGGTGCCCGGGGCGAACAGCTCGCCGAAGCGCATCGTGAACTGGTTGAGGCTCGCGCCGAAGACCACGGCGACGTCGGCGGTCCGCACGAGCTCCATCGCCCCCTCGGCGCCGAAGCCGCCCGTCACGCCGAGGTCGTACCGGGCGTCCGGGAAGATGCCGCGGCCGAGGGCGGAGGAGGCGGTGAGGGCCCCGGTCTGCGCGGCGAGGGTGCCGAGAGCCTCGCCCGCGTCGGCCAGCCAGGCCCCGCGCCCGGCGAGGAGGAACGGGCGCTCGGCGTCGCGCAGGGCGGCGGCGATCTCATCCAGCATGCCCTCGGCGAAGTCCCCGCGCGGGGCGAGCGGCGCGGGGAGGCGGGGAGCCGGGGCCGCCGGCACCGCGCCTGCCTCGAGGGCGGCCACGTCGTAGGGGATGGCGAGCACGACGGGCACGCGATAGGTGAGGGCGTGCTCGACGGCGATAACGGTGGTCGCGGCGGCATCGGTCCGCCCGACGGTATAGGTGCGCGCGCCCACCGCCGAGGCCAGAGCGATCTGGTCCACGTCCCACGGCCGCGGCCCCGATGTGGGCTCGTCACCGACGACGAGGACGAGCGGCACGTGCGCCTGCACGGCCTCGGCCAGCGCCGTGATCGTGTTCGTGAAGCCGGCGCCGTAGGTGGAGGTGCCCGCGGCGATGCGGCCGGAGGCGCGGAAGTGCGCGTCGGCCGCGACGACCGCGCCCTGCTCGTGACGGACGGCGGTGAAGGTGGCGTCCGTCTGCGTCTCGAGGGCGTCGAGGAAGTAGGCGTTGCCGTTGCCCATGACGCCGAAGACGGCATCGACGTGCTGGGCGAGGGTGAGGGCGACGTGCGCGGAGACGGAGGGCATGGGGAAGCCTTTCGAGACAGGGACGGAGAAGGGGGATCCGTATGTGTCTCGCCCTCGCGGCGATGCGAGGTGCTTCGTGCCTCTTTTTCAGGCACCGGCGGGGCCGGACCTGCTCAGTCTAGCGGCGGCTCGGACGGAGCGGATGCGCGAGAATGGACCGATGACGGATGCATCGATCGAGCGCGAGACGCTCACGTGGGACGGCTTCGGCGCGGCGACGCGCGATCTGGCGCGGAACATCATCGCGACGGGCTTCGAGCCGGAGGTCGTGGTGGCGATCGCGCGCGGCGGCCTGCTCCCGGCCGGCGCCATCGCGTACGGACTCGGCGTGAAGAACTGCGGCGCCATCAACGTCGAGTTCTACACCGGCATCGGCACCGTGCTGGACGCCCCGGAGGTGCTGCCGCCCGAGCTCGACATGGCCTACCTCGACGGTCGCCGCGTCCTGCTCGTGGACGATGTCGCCGACTCCGGTCGCACGCTGGCGCTCGCGGTGCAGCTGCTGCAGGAGAAGGGCGCCGACGTGCGCTCCGTCACGATCTACACGAAGCCCTCGACGATCATCCAGCCGGACTTCGCGTGGAAGGACACCGACCTCTGGATCGACTTCCCCTGGTCGTTCCGCGGCACGGTGCGTCAGGAGGACGAGGGACTCCCGCCCACGGCCTGATCAGGAGTCGTCCGCCGCACCGCGCCGCAGCGCCAGGAGGGTCTGGATCGTGTCGGCCTCCGCAGCGCTCTTGTCCGGACGGTAGCCCTTGACCCGGGCGAAGCGGAGGGCGAGGCCGCCGGGGTAACGCGGGGACCGCTGCACGCCGTCGATCGCGATCTCGACCACGAGTTCCGGCCGGAGGAACACCGTGGACGCGGAGCGATGGGTCTCGTGCGCCGAGAACTCGTCGGTCTGCCACTGAAGCAGCGCATCGGTGAGGCCCTTGAACGTTTTGCCCACCATCACGAAGCCGCCGGGCTCGCCGAAGTCGCCATCCGGGTCCCGCGCGCCGAGGTGCAGGTTCGACAGCCAGCCGCGCCGTCGCCCCGACCCCCACTCGGCGCCGAGCACGACGAGGTCGAACGTGAGGACCGGCTTCACCTTCACCCAGGACTTGCCGCGACGGCCGGCGGCGTACGGCGCATCCACGGCCTTCACGAGCACGCCTTCATGACCGGCCGCCAGGGCTTCGCGGGACAGGCGCTCGGCCTCCTCCGCGCTGTCGGTCACGATGCCGGGCATGCGCCACTCGCCGGCGATCTCGGCCAGGACCTCCTGACGCACCGACAGTGGCTCGTCCAGTAGGTCGCGGCCGTCCACGTGCAGGACGTCGAAGAACCAGGGTCGCAGGGCGAGCTCGCGCGCGGCATCCGCGCCGAACCGGGACATCGTCTCCTGGAACGGCCGGGGACCGCCGTCCTCGTCGAGCGCCAGGGTCTCGCCGTCGAGGATGACCTCCTGCGCGGGAAGACCGCGGACGACCTCGACGATCTCGGGCAGCCGGTGGGTGACGTCTGCGAGGCTCCGTGTGTAGATGCCGACCTCATCGCCGCGGCGGTGCACCTGGATCCGCGCGCCGTCGAGCTTGTACTCGACCGAGGCGCGTCCGGTGATCTCCAGGGCGGCCGTGGGCGTCGGCGCCGTGGCCGCGAGCATGGGGAGCACGGGGCGTCCCACCCGGAGCCCGACCTCGTCGAGCGCTCCTTCGGCACCGGTGAGCGCGAGCAGCGCCGTCTCACCGAGGTCGCCGGAGAGCATGGCGGCCCGTCGCACCGTGGCAGGCGGGGCCTCGGCGGCGCGGGCGATCGCGTCGAGGAGCACGCCGCTCAACGCGCCGGTGCGGAGCTCCCCGAGCATCGCCCTGGTCAGGAAGTCCCATTCGGGAGCGGTGGCCCGGGCGGCGAGGTCGTGCAGCAGCTCGCTGCGCACGCCGGCCGAACCGGAGCCCGAGGTGTGCGCCAGTGTGTCGAAGACATGGTCGACCTCCGCGATGGTCAGGGTCGAGGTCGCGCTGTGCTCGATCGCGAGATTCGTCAGCCCCCGCCAGCCCACGCCGAGGCGTCCCTGGCGCGGCGCGGCGAGGAGCAGGCCCACGAGAGGTGCGATGTCGTCGGCGTCGGCCCGGCGGAGCAGCGCCGCGATCGCTTCGATCTTGGCCAGGCGAGACGAGGTCGCGGCGACCTGGTCGGTGGTGGTGACGAGCTCCGAGAGCAGCATGCCGGCATCCTCCCACCGGGGTCGGACACCGCACGAGACGGTTGACAGCGACGACAGGGCCGTAACGTCAGCGCCCGCGGAACTCCGGCTTCCGCTTCTCCTGGAACGCGGCGAAGCCCTCGCGGTAGTCCTCGGTGTCGCACAGGGCGGCCTGCGCCGCGTTCTCGACGTCGATGGACTCCCACAGGGTGAGGCGTTCGTCGCGGATGCGGGCGACGAGCTCCTTGCTCGCCCGGAAGGCGGCCGTGGCGCCGTGGGCGGCCTTCCCCGCAGCGGCCGTCGTGGCGGCGAGCACCTCGTCGTCCGGGAAAACCTGGGAGAAGAGCCCCGAGCGCACGGCTTCCGTGCCGCTCATGAGCCGGCCCGTGTAGATGAGGTCGAGGGTCTTGTGCGGGCCGAGCCGGTCGAGGAACAGCGCGTGCCCGCCGGAGTCGAGGGTCGCCCCGAGGGCGGCGAACGGCGAGCCGATCTTCGCCGATTCCGCGACGTAGACGACATCCGTCGCGATGAGCAGCCCGAGGCCCACGCCGAGACAGGCGCCGTGGGCGACGGCGAAGGTCGGCGCGGGGAAGCGGGACATCCGCTGCAGCAGGGGCGTCACGCGTCCGCCGAGGTAGCCGAGCACATCGTCGTCGCGCGGATCGACGGCGGAGATGTCCCGCCCGGCGCAGAATGCCCGCCCTTCACCGCGGAGCAGCAGCGCCCGCACCCCGGCGGCCTCGGCCTCCCGGTACGCGGCGTCGAGCTCCGCGAGGGCGGCCTCGTCCAGGGCATTGAGCTTCGCGGGGGCGTCGAGCACCACGGTGGCGACGTCGTCGGCGATGGCGAGATCGATCATCAGGACTCCTCAGACGTCGTAGTCCACGACCACGCGGTCGCTGGTGGGATGGGACTGGCAGGTGAGCACGTAGCCGCGCTCCAGCTCGTCGGGCTCCAGGGCGTAGTTCTCGGTCATCGTGACGCTGCCCTCGAGTACGCGCGCGCGGCAGGTGCCGCAGACGCCGCCCGCGCACGCGAACGGGGCGTCCGGCCGCACCCGCAGTGCGGCGTTGAGCACCGACTCGCGCGCCGCGACCGGGCTCTCCACCGTGGACGAGACGCCGTCGAGGTTCACCTCGATCCGCACCGTCTTCTCGCCCGAGCGCACTGCGACCGGCCGAGCGGCCCGCACCGGCTCGTCGCCGGTCGTGAACAGCTCGAAGCGCACGTGTTCGCGGGGCACGCCCACGTCGGCCAGCACCTCCCGGCAGAGGTCGACGAGCGCGAGCGGTCCGCACAGGAACCACTCGTCCACGTCGGCCGGGTCGATCAGCGCGTCGAGGATCGTCCGCAGCTTGGGCTCGTCGATGCGGCCGGAGAGCACCGGCGCGGTCCGCTGCTCGCGGGACAGCACATGGTGCAGCGTGAGCCTCGTCGGGTAGCGGTCCTTGAGGTCGGCGAGGTCCTCCAGGAACATCACGTCCAGCGTCGACCGGTTCGTGTAGAGGAGCGTGAACCGCGAGGTCTGCGAGCGGGAGAGCACGGTGTGCGCGAGAGCCATCAGCGGTGTGATCCCGGAGCCGGCCGCGATGCCGACGACGTGCTTCTCGTCCAGATCGTCGAGACCGGAGGTGAACGTGCCCTGGGGGCTCATGACGTCGATGCGGAAGCCCGGGCGCAGGCCGGTCTGGGCCCACGTGGAGAACATCCCGCCCTCGTCGCGCTTCACGGCGACGCTCAGGCGGGTGGGCGCCCCGTCGGTGCGATGCTCGGGCGCCCGGCACAGCGAGTAGGAGCGCCGCACCTCCACGCCGTCCAGCGTCGTCCGCAGCGCCACGTACTGCCCGGGGAGGTGGTCGTAGTCGTCGGCGAGCTCCGCGGGCACCGTGAAGGTCACCTCGACGGCGTCCTCGGTGAGCGGACGGACGTCCTCGACCTCGAGCGTGTGGAACCGGGCACGGCTCCGCGCCCGGGAGGCGGAGGCGGGAGAGGACGCCGGCGTCGTCGTCGGGGCCGGGGAGAACAGCGACATCAGTGCACCTTGAAGTGATCGAAGGGTTCCAGGCATGCCCGGCACTCGTACAGCGCCTTGCACGAGGTCGACCCGAAGCGGGAGACCTCCCTGGTGTCGAGCGAGCCGCATCGGGGGCAGCGCACGCTCAGGGCGAGCCGGATCGGACCGGCGGGTACGGCCGCGCGGCCGCTGGGCGGCGCGATCCCGTACGCGCGGAGCTTCTGCTTCCCGGCGTCACTCATCCAGTCGGTGGTCCACGCGGGGGAGAGCACGAGCCGCACCTCGACGTCCGCGAAGCCGGCGGCCGTGAGCGCGAGGACCACGTCGTCGCGGATCGTGTCCATGGCCGGGCACCCGCTGTAGGTCGGCGTGATGTCGACGATCACGCGCTCGCCGCGGAGCTCGACCGCCCGCAGCACGCCGAGGTCCTCGATCGTGAGCACCGGCACCTCCGGGTCCGGCACGGCGGCGGCGATCCGCCACGCCTCGGCCGTCGTGTCGGCGGTGGTCCGGCTCACCATGACGCCCCCGGGTGTCGTCGCGCCAGGACCTGCATCTCGGCGAGGAGGTGGCCGAAGGGGGTCGCGTGCGCGCCGTTCCGGCCGCCCGCCGACGACGCCGAGACCTCCGGAACCGCGAGCCCGGCCTCGGCGAACACGGTGGCGATGACCGCGTCGAACTGGGCCCGGAGGCTCGACGGGCGCACGGCGGCATCGCCGAGCCGGTCGATCAGCGGCTCGTCGCGGAACAGCTCGTCGACGTACGGCCACACGTCCGTGAGGGCACGGATCATCCGCCGCCGGGACTCCTCCGTGCCGCCCGCCAGGCGCAGCACCCACTGCACGGCGTGGTCACGGTGGTAGTCGACCTCCTTCAGCGCCTTCTCCGCGATCGCGGCGAATGTGGGCTCGGTGCTCGCGCGGAGGGCGGCGTAGAGCTCCACCAGGTAGACCGAGGCGACGAGCTGGCGCGCGATGGTCTGCGCGAAGTCGCCGTTCGGCTGCTCCACGATCCAGGCGCTGCGGAACTCCGGCTCGTCGCGGAAGTACGCGAGGTCGTCCTCGGAACGGCCGTCCCACGTGCCTGCGAAGTGCAGGAAGGAGCGCGCGTGGCCGAGGAGGTCGAGGGCGATGTTGCCGAGCGCCACGTCCTCCTCGAGCTCGGGGGCCCGGGAGATCCAGGCACCGAGCTGCTGCGACAGGATGAGGGCGTCGTCGCCGAGCCACAGGGCGTACTCGGCGATGTCGGCGCTCGCCGCGGTCGTGCCCGCGCCGGCGAGCTCTTCGCTGAGCCGCAGCTCGTCGACGGAGACGTCGCCATGCGCTTCCCCGTGGACGGCGCCGGCTCCCTGAGCGGAGCCGGGGGCCTGAGCGGAGCTGGGGCCCTGAGCGGAGCTGGGGCCCTGAGCCTGTCGAAGGGTCACAGGTGCGGCACCCCCTCGGAGGCGGTGTAGTACACCGCGTGCCGGTAGTTCTTGCCGGCGGGACTCTCGAAGTACGCTCCCTTGGCATCGGGGTCGCTCGTGATGATCGCCTCGGCGGGGACCGCCCAGATCGACACGCCCTCGCCCCGGCGGGTGTAGAGGTCGCGCGCGTTGCGGATGGCCATGTCGGCGTCGGGGGCGTGCAGCGAGCCGACGTGCACGTGGCTCAGCCCGCGGTTCGCCCGCACGAAGATCTCCCACAGGGGCCAGACCTCGCGGCCCTGGGTCCCTGAGCTCGTCGAAGGGTCCGCACCGGGGGTCGCCATCACGCCACCGCCCCTTCAGGGGTCAGGCGGGAACGCTGCTTGCGGGCGTACTCCGCGGCGGCCTCCCGCACCCACGCGCCCTCGTCGTGCGCCGTGCGGCGGCGCTCCAGACGCTCGGCGTTGCAGGGGCCGTTGCCGCGCAGCACCTGGAAGAACTCGTCCCAGTCGATCTCGCCCATCTCGTAGCGACCGGTCTCCTCGTCGAACCGCAGGTCCGGGTCGGGGAGGGTGACGCCGAGGATCTCGGCCTGGGGCACGAGCATGCCGACGAACCGCTGACGCAGCTCGTCGTTGGAGAAGCGCTTGATCTTCCACGCCATCGACTGGGCGGAGTTGGGGGACTGGTCGTCGGGCGGCCCGAACATCGCCAGGCTCGGCCAGTACCAGCGGTCCACCGCGTCCTGCGCCATCTGCCGCTGCTCGTCGGTGCCGCGCATGAGCGAGAGCAGGATCTCGAACCCCTGGCGCTGGTGGAACGACTCCTCCTTGCAGATGCGCACCATCGCGCGGCCGTAGGGGCCGTAGGAGGCGCGGCACAGCGGCACCTGGTTGCAGATCGCGGCGCCGTCGACGAGCCAGCCGATCGCGCCCATGTCGGCCCAGGTCGGGGTGGGGTAGTTGAAGATCGACGAGTACTTCGCCTTGCCGGAGATGAGCTGGTCCATCATCTCGTCACGGGTGATGCCGAGGGTCTGCGCGGCGGAGTAGAGGTAGAGGCCGTGCCCGGCCTCGTCCTGCACCTTCGCCATGAGGATCGCCTTGCGCTTGAGGCTCGGTGCGCGGGTGATCCAGTTGCCCTCGGGCTGCATGCCGATGATCTCGGAGTGCGCGTGCTGGGAGATCTGCCGGATGAGCGTCTTGCGATAGGCCTCGGGCATCCAGTCGCGCGGCTCGATGCGCTGCTCGTTCGCGATCAGCTCGTCGAACAGGCGTTCCTCGTCGGAGGTCTCGCCGTCCACGAGGGACAGGTCTGCGGGACTGGTCATCGTCGACTCCTCGGGCTCCGGTCCTTCTTTACTGACCGATCGTTAGGTAATTCTGACACACGCGACGGCCCGATTCAACAGGGCGTGTCAACGGGAGCGCGAGATCAGTGCCAGCAGCGCGCGGCCGTAAGCCTCCGCCGGATCCGGGTGCTCGAACCGCAGGGGAGCACCGGCGAGCTCGATCTCGACGCGGAACGTGTCAGGGAGGCGGGTGAGGGTGCGGAACGTCCCGCGGAGGAGGTCGCGCAGCTGGTCCTCGCGCGGCAGCCACACCGCATCGGCGAGGGTCACGGCGTCGAGCGCCCACTCCGTCGTGCCGTTGAAGGCGAGGTCCGTGCCGGCCGGCGTCTGCCTCGCCTCGATGGTCATCGCGCTCACCGTGAAGACGTCGGCCTCCGCCTCCAGCTCCACCTCGTCGGGCAGATCGAGCTGGAACCGGTCACCCTCCGCGGGTTTCCAGGTCAGACCGGCATCGCGGAGCGCGACGGCGAGTTCGCGGGTGATCATTCCTCCACGCTACGGCCTTCCCACCGGTCATCCACCGAGAGCGGGCGGCGGTCGGAGTCCTGTCCGAGGTCTGCGGCAGAGTGGAGGGCATGACCTCTCCGACCGCCGTCCCCCTCCGCGAGGCCGCCCGCGCCGCCCTCGGCGAACTCGTCGGTCGTCCCGACGTCGACTTCCACGACGGCCAGTTCGAGGCGATCGAGGCACTGGTGGAGGGGCGTCGCCGCGCGCTCGTTGTGCAGCGCACCGGGTGGGGGAAGTCGGCGGTGTACTTCGTCGCGACCCTGCTCCGCCGCCGGCAGGGAGCCGGCCCCACCGTGCTCGTCTCCCCGCTCCTGGCGCTCATGCGCGACCAGATCGCCGCGGCCGAGCGTGCGGGCGTGCGCGCCGTGGCGATCAACTCGACGAACGCCCACGAGTGGGCAGAGGTGCAGGAGCGGCTCGCCGGAGACGACGTCGACGTGCTGCTCGTCTCGCCGGAGCGGCTGAACAACCCGGCCTTCCGAGAGGAGCAGCTGCCCGCGCTGGTGGCGCGGCTCGGCATGCTCGTCGTCGACGAGGCGCACTGCATCAGCGACTGGGGGCACGACTTCCGCCCGGACTACCGCCGACTGCGCGACCTCATCGCGCAGATGCCCGCCGATGTGCCGGTGCTGGCGACGACCGCGACGGCGA
The DNA here is from genome assembly GCF_900105335.1 of Microbacterium paraoxydans. Taxonomy (NCBI): domain Bacteria; kingdom Bacillati; phylum Actinomycetota; class Actinomycetes; order Micrococcales; family Microbacteriaceae; genus Microbacterium; species Microbacterium paraoxydans. The sequence goes on from NZ_LT629770.1 coordinate 2,947,051, forward strand.
ACTCCCGCGTGGTGGCAGACGTGGCCGAGCAGCTCGGGGCGCTGCCTGGCGGCGCGGGCGAAGCGGAGACGGTGCCCGTGCTCACGATCCGCGGGCCCCTCGCCCGCACCTCGCTGCGGCTCGGGGTGCTCCGCCTCAAGGACTCGGCGAGCCGCCTGGCCTGGCTGCTCAGCCACCTCGACGACCTCCCCGGCAGCGGGATCATCTACACGCTGACGGTGGCGGCGGCGGTCGACACCGCGCGGTTCCTGCGCGATCACGGCCATGACGTGCGCGCCTACACGGGGCAGACCGACGCCGAGGAGCGTGCGGAGTCGGAGGGCATGCTCAAGCGCAACGAGGTGAAGGCCCTCGTCGCGACCAGCGCCCTCGGCATGGGGTTCGACAAGCCGGACCTCGGATTCGTCGTGCACCTCGGAGCACCGTCCTCGCCCGTCGCGTACTACCAGCAGGTGGGACGAGCGGGGCGTGCCAGCGAGAGCGCCGACGTGCTCCTGCTCCCCGGTGTCGAAGACCGTGAGATCTGGCACTACTTCGCGACCGCGTCGATGCCGGATCGGGAGCGTGCCGAACGGGTGATCGCGGCGCTCGGCGACACTCCGATCTCGACGCCGGCGCTGGAGGCCCTCGTCGACATCCGCCGCACGCCCCTCGAGCTGCTGCTGAAGGTGCTCGACGTGGATGGTGCCGTGCGTCGCGTGCAGGGTGGGTGGGTCGCGACGGGACAGCCGTGGACGTACGACGCCGAACGCTACGAGCGCATCGCCGCCGAGCGGGTCGCGGAGCAGGAGCACATGCTCGAGTACGAGCGCACGGACGGCTGTCGCATGGCCTTCCTGCAGCGGGCTCTCGACGACGACACCGCGGCCCCCTGCGGCCGGTGCGACAACTGCGCGGGCGTGTGGTTCCCGGCGGAGGTCGCGCAGACGGCGAGCGTGCAGGCGGCGGCCTCCCTCGACCGGGTCGGCGTGCCGGTCGAGCCGCGCCGCGCGTGGCCGACAGGGGCCGACCGCCTCGACGTGCCGGTGCGCGGGCGCATCCCCGCGGGAGAGCAGTCCGATGAGGGGCGTGCCCTCGCCCGGCTCACCGACCTGGGCTGGGGCGGCACGCTGCGCGAGATCTTCGCGGCAGGCGCCCCGGACGCGCCGATCAGCCCGGCGCTGCTGCAGGCGTGCGTGCGCGTGCTCGCCGGGTGGGACTGGGCGGAGCGGCCGGTGGCCGTGATCGCGATGCCGTCGCGGTCGCATCCGCAGCTCGTCGACTCCCTCGCCCGCGGGCTGTCCGAGATCGGGCGGCTGCCGTACCTCGGCGCGCTGGAGTGGCGCGGCGGAGGGCCTTCGGGGCAGGCGGGCGGGAACAGCGCGTTCCGGCTCGCGGGGGTGTGGGACCGCTTCGACGCGGCGCATCTCGAGGTCCCCGCCGGCCCGGTGCTGCTCGTCGACGACCTCATCGACAGTCGCTGGACCCTGACGGTCGCGGCGCGCGCGGTGCGGCAGGCCGGGGCCACGGCCGTGCTGCCGTTCGCGCTCGGCCTGCGCGGCTGACCGCCGCCGTCAGTCCTGGGCGGGGGCCACGGGCGGTGGCCAGGTCGTCGCGCCGAGTTCGCGGGAGATGTTCCGTGCCGTCTCGCGGAGCGCGTGCACGACGGTGTCGGATGCCGGTGCCTCCGCGGTCGGCAGCACGACGGCCACCGCGGCGACGATCGTGTTCGAGGCGTCGGCGATCGGCGCCGCGAGGGACGATTCGCCGAGGACGGCCTCATCGCTCTCCGCCGCCGTCCCGCGCTCCGCGATCCCCGGCAGCTCGAGGGTCAGCCGGGCGACGTCGGTGACCGTGTCGCCGGTGAGGCTGCGCAGGGGCTCGGCGAACACGCTCTCCTGGAAGCCCTGGTCGTACGCGAGGAGCACCTTCCCCATCGCGGAGGCGTGGGCGGGGACCGCCATCCCCGTCTCCAGCATCTGCGGGCTGTCGTCGGGGCGGAGGTTGTGATGGATGACGAGGACGTCCGTGAGGTGCGGGGCGCCGAGACGCACGGACAGCTCCGTCCGCCGCGCCAGGTCCTGCGTCCAGCGCATCGCCCGCGCCCGCACGTCCAGGGTGTCGAGGTACACGTTGCTCAGTCGCAGCAGGGTGGGGCCGAGCATGTACCGCTGTCCGCCGCGCTCCTTCGCGACAAGGCCGTGCGCGCGCAGCGACTTCACGAGGCCGTGCACGGTCGACGGCGGCAGGCCGAGGGCCGCGGAGAGGTCCGTGATGCCGAGGTGGCGGGCGCCCTGGAGCAGGTCGAGGATCTTCGCCGCGCGGTCGATCGCCTGGATCATGCGCGTCCTCCTTCCGGTCGTCGTCGAGCCGGGTTTCCGGTCGCCGGATCGATCTTGACAACCCGGCAGGCTCCGAGCATATTCGACATTGACGAATCCTTTTCGGATTTTCGCTCGAGACTCACGCCGCATCAAAGGAGATCGCAGGATGAAGAAGCTCATCAACGCCCCGGAGGACGTCCTCGTCGAGTCCCTGAAGGGCGTCGCCGCCGCGCACCCCGAACTCTCGGTCGACCTGGAGAACCACGTCATCACCCGGGCGACACCGAAGGCGCAGGGCAAGGTGGCCGTCGTCTCCGGCGGCGGATCCGGCCATGAGCCCCTGCACGGCGGCTACGTCGGCACCGGCATGCTCGACGCGGCCGTCGCCGGCGAGGTCTTCACCTCGCCCACCCCCGACCGCGTTCAGGTCGCCACCCAGGCGGTCGACCGCGGCGCCGGCGTGCTGCACATCGTCAAGAACTACACGGGCGACGTGCTGAACTTCGAGATGGCCGCCGAACTCGCCGCCATGGAAGGGATCGAGGTGGGCACGGTCGTCGTGGACGACGACGTGGCCGTGCAGGACTCGCTCTACACCGCGGGGCGCCGAGGCGTCGGCCTCACGGTCCTGCTGGAGAAGCTCGTGGGGGCAGCCGCGGAGGAGGGCCGCGACCTCGCGGCCGTGGTCGACCTCGCGAAGCGCATCAACGGTCAGGGGCGCTCCATGGGCATGGCCCTCACCAGCTGCACGGTCCCCGCCGCGGGCAAGCCCACGTTCGACCTCCCCGACGACCAGATGGAGATCGGCATCGGCATCCACGGAGAGCCGGGCCGACACCGTGAGCCGCTCGCCCCCGCGTCGGAGATCGCCCGGCAGCTCGTCGAGCCGATCCTCGGCGACCTCGATGCGGCAGGACCCGCGATCGTGATGCTCAACGGCATGGGCGCCACGCCCCTGATCGAGCTCTACCTCATGTACGGCGAGGTCGCCGCGATGCTGGAGAAGTCCGGCGTGCAGATCGCGCGGAACCTGGTGGGCAACTACATCACCTCCCTCGACATGGCCGGGTGCTCCGTCACGGTGCTGAAGGCCGACGACGAGCTGCTGCGCCTGTGGGACGCCCCGGTGAACACCCCCGGCCTGCGGTGGGGCGCGTGATGGCGGCCGTCGGCACCGACGTCCTCGTCGACTGGATCTCCCGGTACCGCGAGGCCGTCACCGCGCAGCGCGACTGGCTCACGGAACTGGACTCCGCGATCGGGGACGCCGACCACGGCGCGAACATGGCGCGGGGCTTCACGGCGGTCGGGGAGAAGCTCGCGGCGACGACGCCCGCGACGATCGACGAGTTGCTCAAGACCGTCGGCATGACGCTGGTGAGCTCGGTGGGCGGCGCGAGCGGCCCCCTCTACGGCACGTTCTTCCTGCGCATGGGGATGTCGGCCGGTGCGGTGACGACACTGGACGGACCGGCGCTCGCCGCCGCGCTCCGGGCGGGGCTCGAGGGCATCGTCGCGCGGGGCAAGCCCGAGGCCGGCGACAAGACGATGTTCGACGCGATGGCCCCCGCGGTCGACGCTTTCGATGCCGCCCTCGCCGGCGGAGCGGACGCGGCGGCGGCGGCCAGGGCGGCTGCGGACGCCGCGGCCGCCGGTCGTGACGCCACGGTGCCCCTCGTCGCCCGGAAGGGCAGAGCGAGCTACCTCGGTGAGCGCAGCGCCGGTCACCTCGACCCCGGTGCCGCCTCGACCGCGCTCCTGTTCGAGGCGCTCGCGGCGGCCCTCGCGGACGCCGGATGATCGGGATCGTCGCCGTCTCCCACAGTGCCCGGCTCGGGGAGGCGGCACTCGAACTCGCCCTGCAGATGGTGCCGGGCGGCGGCGTGCAGGTCCGCGTGGCGGCCGGCGCTGGCGTGGACGCGAACGGCGCGCCGATCCTGGGGACGGACGCCGTCGCGGTCTCGGCGGCGATCGACGAGCTCGCCGGCGAGGTCGACGGCGTGCTCGTGCTCATGGACCTCGGTTCGGCCGTGCTGAGCGCCGAGCTCGCGCTGGAACTGCGCAGCAGCGACGTGCCGGTGCGGCTCGCGCCCGCGCCGTTCGTCGAGGGGCTCCTCGCCGCGGTCGTGGCCGCGGCGGCCGGGGGCGACCTCGATGCGGTCGCCGCTGAAGCCGCGTCGGCCCTCGCCGCGAAGACAGGTCAGCTCGGCCCGACGGACGATGCGACGGCAGAAGACACCGAGACGTCGCCCGCGGAGCCCGCTCCTGACGGGTCGGAGCCGGCCGGGGAGACGGTGTCCCGTCGTGTGCGGGTGCGCAACCCTCTCGGCATCCACGCCCGGCCCGCCGCCCTGATCGCGGAATCGGCGGCGGGCGCGGACGTGCGCCTGCGGCGGCTGCCGGACGGCCCGGAAGCCGCGGCCGGGAGCCTGACCCGGCTGCTCGCACTCGGAGCACGTCAGGGGACCGAGATCGAGCTCACGGGTCGGGGAGCCGACGCGGAGGCGGCGATCGACCGCCTGGTGTCGCTCTTCCAGGGCGGGTTCGGCGAGGGCGTCGAGACGGACGAGGGCGCCGCCGGCAGCCCCGGAACCGCGCCCGCGCGCGCCACCGCCGGCGACGACCAGGCGGGAGCCCGGGCCGACCACGAGTCGGCGCCGACGCCGGAGATCGTCTCCGGATCCGTGCTGCAGGGCCGCGGCGTCAGCCCGGGACGTGTGGCCGCGAGGGCGGTGTCCCTCGCGCCGGCACTCCCGGAACCGGATGCCGAGACCGTCGTCCCGCCGGAGGGTCGGGAGGCGGAGGTCTCCACGATCGAGTGGGCGGCGGTCGCCGTCGCCGATCAGCTGCGCTCGCGCGCCGAACGGGCCCGCGGAGAGGCGCGGGCGATCCTGGACGCGTCCCGGCTCCTCGCCTCGGACCCGGAGCTCGTCGCCGAAGCCACCGCCCTCGTGCGCGCACAGGGGCGGACGGCGGCGCGGGCGGTCTGGGAGACGTCCGCGGCGCATGAGGCGGCGCTCGCGGCGCTCGGCGGGAGGATGGCGGAACGCGCCGCCGACATCCGTGACGTCCGCGATCGCATGATTGCCGAGATCCTCCGGGTGGACATGCCCGGCGTCCCCGAACGAGACGAGCCGTTCGTGCTCGTCGCGACCGACCTCGCTCCGGCCGACACGGCAGCGCTGGACGGCGGGAGCTGCGTCGCTCTCGTGACCGCGGACGGCGGACCCACGTCGCACACGGCGATCATCGCGCGGGCGCTGGGGCTCCCGGCCGTGGTCGGAGTGCCAGGGGCGACCGGCATCCCGGAGGGGGCCATGCTCCTCGTCGACGGGGATCGCGGCACGATCCACGTCGACCCGGACGAGGCGGAGATCGCCGAGGCGCGGGCCGCGGCGGTCGTGGTGACCTTCGACGGACGGGGCCGTCTCGCGGACGGGACCCGCGTACCGCTCCTGGCCAACGTCGGAGGGGCCGCGGATGCCGGGAGCGCGGCCGCTGCGCACGCCGAGGGGGTCGGACTCTTCCGCACCGAGTTCTGCTTCCTCGACCGGACGGAGGCGCCGAGCATCGAGGAGCAGGTCGAGGCGTACCGCGGGGTGCTGCGCGCATTCCCCGGGCGGAAGGTCGTCGTGCGCACGCTGGATGCGGGGAGCGACAAGCCCTTGCCGTTCGCGAACGACGACGACGAGGACAACCCGGCGCTCGGCGTCCGGGGTCTGCGCCTCTCCCGGCGCCGGCCCGCCCTGCTCGACGACCAGCTGCGCGCGCTGGCCAGGGCCGCCGATGCGGAGTCCGCCGAGGTGGAGGTCATGGCCCCGATGGTCGCCACGGTCGACGAGGCGGCGGACTTCGCCGCACGGTGCCGTGCCGCGGGTCTCGACAGAGCGGGGATCATGATCGAGACCCCGGCGGCGGCGCTGCTGGCCGCCGAGCTGTTCGAGGTCGTGGACTTCGTGAGTCTCGGGACCAACGACCTCGCGCAGTACACCCTGGCTGCGGACCGGCTGTCCAGTGCGCTCGCCGATCTCAACGATCCCTGGCAGCCGGCGGTGCTGCGGCTGATCGGGACGGTCGGGGCAGCGGGACGGGCGGCGGGCAAGCCGGTCGGGATCTGCGGGGAGGCGGCCGGTGACCCGGCACTCGCCCCCGTGCTCGTGGGGCTCGGCGCGACCTCGCTGTCGATGACGCCTCGTGCGCTCGGGCGGGTGGCGGCCGCGCTCGACGCGGCGGGCCCGGACGAGTGCCGTCGGGCGGCTGACGGTGCGAGCCGCGCAGCGACCGCTGCAGAGGCGCGGCAGGCAGCAGCTCTCGTGCTCGGCGGAGGCGGCGCCGGCTGAGCCGCACGGCTCTTCCGGCTGCGATCGGCATGGCTTGTATGCCTTCCGTGGCATGACTATTGTCTCGTTCGCATATCGACCGTGTGCGGGCGGGCTCGGGGCGTCTCCCGACCGCTACTCTTCCCCCAGGGGGCGCCGTGTTCACGGCGCACATGATCATGCGGAGGGTTCATGTCGGCGACGGTGCACGGCGGATGGAAGCTGCGAGGAGCGGCGCTCCTCGCGGCGGTGGTGGCGGGAGTGCTGGTGGTGCTCCCGGGGTGCGCGGCGACGCCCGAGGCGACACCCACGGCGACCGCATCACGGGCGCCGGAGACCCCGACGCCCACTCCCGATCCCTATTCCGGGCCCCTCCTCTTCGTCGGGGACGAGCTCGACGCGTTCGCCCTCACGCCCGCCGAGGTCGCCGATCTTCTTCCCTCCGCGCCTCCGGCGACGGAGGTCGAGGACACGCTGCTGCAGTATTCCGACGGCGGCGGCCCGGAGTTCACGCCGGCGGTCTGCGTGCTGCTGATCATGGAAGCCTCCATGGGCAGCATCGGCGCGCGAACCGTGCCGTGGGTGAACGCGGACGACACGGGCATGAGCGGGAAGCAGGAGATCCTGCAGTTCCCGTCGGAAGACATCGCCGCGTCGCGCATGGACGACCTGGTCGACACCGTCGAGCAGTGCGCGCAGTTCGATGCGCAGGGGGCGGGAACCTTCGCCGCCGTCGCGGCGCCGGAGACGGACGGCGTCCGGGCCTTCGCCGGAACCCTGGAGATGGGCTCGGGGCAGAGCGCCTGGCGGGCGCACCACGGCTTCGCCGCGGTGGGGAACGTCATCGTGCACCTGTGGCAGCCGGCCAGGGACGGTTCGGAGTTCGACGCCGAGCGTGCGGCGCTGCTCCTGCGTGACCGCGCGGGGGAGGCGAAGACCGCCTTCGTGGAGAAGCTGACCGCCACGCCGCCCGCGACGCCGACGCCGGAGACGGCCGACCCCGCCGCCCCGTGGAGCGAATGGGAGATGACCGCGACGGGTGTCGGACCGCTGCAGCTGGGTATGTCTCGCGAGGAGGCGCTGGCGGCGGTCCCGGGGGCGACCGCGCAGGCCGCCGGCGGGACGGACACGCTGGTGCGCCTCACGAGCGGGGACGACGCGAGCACGCTCCTGCTGCAGTTCACGGACGATGGCACGACGCTCTCGGGGATCACCGCCGGCATCGCGAACGTGCAGGGCGACGTCGAGCCGGACGGTGCCGTCCTTCCCGCGACGGGCGGAGTCCGCATCGGCGCGCCGGTGACGGAGGCGACTGCCGCATTCCCGGAGGGCACCTTCATCCGCATCGTCTCGTCGGGCGAGTACTTCTACCAGTCAGCGACGCGGGACGGGGGCATCATCCGCTTCCGCGCCGATCGGGATGCGGCGGACCCCGCGGCCGTCATCACCGGGGTGACCGTGGAGGACGCGACCCTCTGGCCGCCGCTCACGATCAGGTGAACCGTCGACCGTCGTCCCGACCTCCTTGCGTTACTGACCGATCGTTCAGTTAGTATGGGCGGACGGGACGCGGTGGTCCCGTCCCAGCGCGACGAGGAGGTCGGCGATGACGGAGGCGACGGATACGGCGGAGGCCGTGCGGCCGAACCGGGCGATGATGGAACGCGACCGGGCCTCGGCGATGCTCGGGCTCGTGGTCGAACGCGACGACCCGGGACACGCGGTCGTGTCCATGCGCGTCCGTGAGGACATGACCAACGGCTTCCAGATCACCCACGGTGGCCTCGTGTTCGCGCTCGCCGACACCGCCTTCGCGATCGCCTGCAACGAGGACGATCGGGTGACCGTCGCCGCCGGTGCGGACATCTCGTTCCTCAAGCCCACCGTCGCGGGGCAGACGCTCACCGCGACGGCCGTCCGCCGCACCCGCACCGGTCGCTCCGGCCTGTACGACGTGACGGTCGTGGACGAGCAGGGCGACGCCGTCGCCGAGTTCCGCGGCCGCTCCCGCACCACCTCCCGCACCTTCTGATCCCACCCGTTCCGAGGAGTCCCCGTGTCGACGATGACCGCCCCCGCCTCCGCCCTCCGCCCGCCGACGACTGAGGAGCTCGATCCCGAGGAGCGGCTGAGCCGTGCCGAGATCGAGCAGCTCCAGCTCGAGCGCCTGCAGTGGACCGTGCAGCACGCCTACCGCAACGTGCCGCTCTACACGCGGAAGTTCGACGACGCGGGCGTGCATCCCGACGACATCCGCACGCTCGACGACGTGCACCGGCTGCCCTTCACCACCAAGGACGACCTGCGCGAGACGTACCCTTTCGGGATGTTCGCGGTGCCGATGGCCGACGTCGCCCGCATCCACGCGTCCAGCGGCACCACGGGCCGCCCGACCGTCGTCGGCTACACGCGCGGCGACCTCGACCGCTGGGGGACGCTGGTGGCCCGCTCGCTCCGCGCCAGCGGCATCCGGCGCGGCATGAAGGTGCACAACGCCTACGGGTACGGCCTGTTCACGGGCGGGCTCGGGGCACATGCCGGCATCGAGGCGCTGGGCGCCACCGTGATCCCGATGTCGGGCGGACAGACCGCCCGCCAGGTGCAGCTCATCCGCGACTTCGAGCCGGACGCGATCCTGTGCACCCCGAGCTACCTGCTCACGATCGCCGACGCGATGGCGGCGCAGGGCATCGACCCGCGGTCCACCTCGCTCCAGGTGGCGGTGCTCGGCGCGGAGCCCTGGACCAATGAGATGAGGCACGAGCTGGAGCAGCGGCTCGGCATCGACGCCCTCGACATCTTCGGGCTCAGCGAGGTCATGGGGCCGGGCGTCGGCAACGAGTGCCTCGAGACCAAGGACGGCCCGCACCTGTGGGAGGACCACTTCCTGCCGGAGGTGATCGACGGCGACAGCCTGCAGGCTCTGCCGGACGGCGAACGGGGCGAGCTCGTCTTCACCTCGCTCACCAAGGAGGCGTTCCCCGTCATCCGCTACCGCACGCGCGACATCACCCGCCTGCTCCCCGGCACGGCGCGTCCGGGTATGCGGCGGATGGAGAAGGTCACCGGGCGCAACGACGACATGATCATCCTGCGCGGCGTCAACCTCTTCCCGACGCAGATCGAGGAGCTGGTGCTCGGGATCGAGCAGCTCACGCCGCACTTCATCCTGGAGCTGACGAAGGAGGGCCGGATGGACGCCCTCACGGTGCGCATCGAGCGCCACCCCGACCTGTCCGTGGAGACGTGCGAGGCGGCGGCGCAGGTGCTGGTGCAGCGCATCAAGGTGTTCATCGGCTCGTCGGTCGCCGTCCGGCTGGAGGAGCCCGGGGCGCTGCCGCGCAGCGAGGGCAAGTACAAGCGCGTCTACGACCTGCGCTGACACGCGGGGGTCTCGCACCCGTCTTCCGCGGTGCGGGGCGCGGGCGGTGCGAGACTGAGGGGGATGTCCGAGATGCAGACCACGCGGCGCGGCCGCCCCGGGTACGACCAGCAGGGGATCCTCGCCGTCGCGGTGGCCGCCTTCAACGAGCACGGCTACGACGCGACCTCGATCGGGATGCTCGCCGAGCGCCTCGGGCTGTCGAAGTCGGCGATCTACCATCACTTCGGGTCGAAGGACGAGATGCTCGACCGGGCCCTCGACAGTGCTCTCGGCGGCCTCGAAGCCGTGGTCGACGCGCCCCTTCCGGAGGGTGAGGGAGCCGCCGATGCGGTCGCCCGCCTGGAGCACGTGCTCCGCGGCGCCGTCCACGTGCTCGTGGACCAGCTCCCCGCCGTGACGCTGCTGCTGCGCGTGCGCGGGAACACCGACGTCGAGCGCCGCGCCCTCACCCGGCGGCGGGCGTTCGACCGCCGCATCACGGCCCTCGTCGCGGAGGCGCAGGCCGAGGGGGCCCTGCGCTCCGACATCGACGCGGCCGTCGTCGCCCGCCTGACGTTCGGCATGATCAACTCCATCGTCGAGTGGTACCGCCCCGGCGGTCGCGAGGGCGCCGACCGTCTCGCCGACGACGTCGTCGCGATCGCCCTCGACGGCCTCCGCCACCCCTGACCCCGAGACCCCGTCTCCGCGTCGAGGCCCCGCCCTCTCCGCGTGGGAAGGGCGGGGCCTCGACGAGAACCCGGGGTTTCGGGATCAGGCGGGGGTGAGCTCCTTCGCGACGAGGGTCAGGACGTCGTAGGTCGCGACGAGCTCGTCGTCCTGGTTCTTCAGCACCGCGTCCCAGCGCACCTCGCCGTACTCGTCGGTCTCCCGCGGCGTGATCTGCTTGGCGGTGAGCTCGACGCGGATCTCGTCGCCAGGGGAAACCGGCGTCACGAAGCGCAGGTTCTCCAGCCCGGAGTTTGCGAGCACGGGTCCGGGAGCCGGGTCGACGAAGAGCCCCGCCGCCCACGACACCAGCAGGTAGCCGTGGGCCACGCGTCCGGGGAAGAAGGGGTTCGCTGCCGCCGACGCCTCGTCCATGTGCGCGTAGAACGTGTCGCCCGTGAACGCCGCGAACGTCTCGATGTCGTCGAGGGTGACGGTGCGCGAGGGACTGACGACCTGATCCCCGATGCGCAGCTCCGCCAGCGACTTGCGGAAGGGGTGCACGCCGTCGCCGGTGTCGAACGGACGGGCCGAGGCCCCCTGGTGCCAGACCCCGGTGAGCGCGGTCATCATCTCCGGGGAGCCCTGCACCGCGGTGCGCTGCATGTGGTGCAGCACCGCCCGGATGCCGCCGAGCTCCTCTCCGCCGCCGGCGCGACCGGGACCGCCGTGCACGAGGTTCGGGAGCGGGGAGCCGTGGCCCGTCGAGCTGCGGGCGTCGTCGCGGTCGAGGAAGAGCACGCGCCCGTTGTACGCGGCGATCCCCGCGGCCAGCGTCCTCGCGACCTCCGGGTCGTGCGTCGCGACACTCGTCACGAGCGAGCCGCCGCCCCGGGCCACGAGCGCCGCCGCCTCGTCCAGCGTGCGGTAGCCGAGGATGCTGGAGACGGGGCCGAACGCCTCGATCTCGTTCACGGCGGGGCTGGTCGCATCGGCGAAGCGCAGGAGCATCGGCGCCACGAACGCGCCGTCCTCCGCGGGGCCCTCGCTGCCGTCCGCACGGCGGACCGTCGGCGTCTCGGGGGAGCCGATCACGAGCTCGCCGCCGCCCTCGCGGAGCCGCGTCACCTGCCGGAGCACCTCGTCGCGCTGGGCCGTCGAGGCGAGCGGTCCCATCGTTACGCCCTCGGCGCGCGGGTCGCCCACGACGATCCGCGCGGCGAGCCGGTCGCGCACCGCGGCGATCACGTCGTCCACCGCCTCCTCGGGCACGATCGCCCGCCGGATCGCGGTGCACTTCTGTCCGGCCTTGGACGTCATCTCCGCGACGAGCTGCTTCACGTAGGCGTCGAACTCCGGGGTGCCGGAGGTCGCATCCGTGCCGAGCACCGAGGCGTTGATCGAGTCGGTCTCGCTGGTAAAGCGGACTCCGCCGGTCTGCACCGCGTCGTGCGCCCGCAGCCGCTCCGCCGTCGACGCGGAACCGGTGAACGCGACGAGGTCGCCCAGCCGGAGGTGCTCGAAGAGGTCGGGGACGCTGCCGGACACGAGCTGCAGCGACCCCTCGGGCAGCAGCCCGGACTCGACCATCACCCGCACCATGGCCTCGGTGAGGTAGCCGGTGGGGGTGGCGGGCTTCACGACCGTGGGGACACCGGCGAGGAAGGCCGGCGCGAACTTCTCCAGCGAGCCCCAGACGGGGAAGTTGAAGGCGTTGATCTGCACCGCCACCCCGGGCAGCCGGGTGTAGATGTGCCGACCGAGGAAGGAGCCGTCCCGCGACAGGTTCTCCACGGCGCCGTCGACGTAGACCTTCGTGTTCGGCAGCTCGCGGCGGCCCTTGCTGGAGTACGCGAAGAGCACGCCGATGCCGCCGTCGATGTCGACCCAGGAGTCCTGCGCGGTGGCGCCGGTGCGGCTGGAGAGCGCGTACAGCTCCTCCTTGCGGGCGGTCAGTGCGAGCGCGAGCTGCTTGAGCAGGACGGCGCGCTGGTGGAACGTGAGCTCGCCGAGCGCCGCCTGACCGGTGGTGCGGGCGAAGTCGAGCGCCGCACCGAGGTCGAGACCGGCGGTGGAGACGCGGGCCACCGTCTCCCCGGTCGAGGCGTCGCGCACCTCGGTGGCGTCCGCGTCGGAGGCGGGCGTCCACCAGGAGCCCTGCACGTAGCTGGGGAGGATCTCGGTCATGGGGGTTCCCTTCATCAGTCGTCCCATTCGTAGAAGCCGCGTCCGCTCTTGCGGCCGAGGTGCCCCTCGGCGACGAGGCGACGCAGCAGGGCCGGGGGTTCGAAGCGCGGGCCGAGCTGTGCCGCGAGGTACTCGGCGATGCCGAGCCGGACGTCCAGCCCGACGATGTCCGTGAGCCGGAGCGGTCCCACCGGATGCTTGTAGCCGAGGGTCATGGCGGCGTCGATGTCGGCCGCGGAGGCGACGCCGTCCTCGAGCATCCGGATCGCCTCGAGGCCGAGGGCGACGCCGAGGCGAGAGGACGCGAAACCCGGGGCGTCGGCGACGACGATGGGCGTCTTGCCCAGCGCGCGGACCCAGGAGGCCGCGTCCGCGACGAGAGTCTCCGCGGTCGCGCCGCCACGGACCACCTCCACGAGGGTCGAGGCGGGCACCGGGTTGAAGAAGTGCATCCCGAGGAAGCGCGCCGGGCGGTCGAGCACCGCGGCGAGCTCGTCGATCGAGATAGACGAGGTGTTGGACGCCAGCGCCGCATCGTCCGCGAGGTGCTGCTCGACACGGGTGAGGGCGTCGATCTTCAGCGACAGCTCCTCCGGGACGGCCTCGATGACGAGGGTGCAGTCCGCGAACAGGGCGGCGTCGGTCCCGGTCGCGAACCGCGCCCGGTAGGCCTCGGCCGTCTCGATCGCCGTGCCGCGGGCGAGCGAGGCCTCGATCGACCCGTACACGCGGGCGGCAGCGGCCGCGGCCGCGGCGTCGTCCCGCTCGACGACGGTCACGGGGGATCCGGCGAGGAGGAAGGCGTGGGCGATACCGGCGCCCATGCGTCCGCCACCCAGCACGCCGACGCGGGTCGGGACTGCGGCCTCGGGGGAGGAGGGCGTGCTCATCGGTCTCTCCGTTCCAGGAAGGCGGTCATGCGACGGTGCTTCTCCGGGCTCTCGAACAGCGCGGCCTGCTCCTCGAGGTCGGCTGCGGGGTGCTGGTCGCGCGGCGCCCGGAAGACCCGCTTGGTCGCGATGGTCGCCGCGGGGTCGTTGCGGGCGATGCGGTCGGCGACCGCGTGGGCGGCGCCGAGGAGATCGGCGGGTTCGTGCAGCGAGGAGACGAGCCCGATGCGGAGGGCCTCCTCGGCGTGCACGGTGCGCCCCGTGAGCAGCAGTTCGATGGCACGGGCGTCGCCCACGATCTCCTTGAGCCGCCAGCTCGCTCCGGCGGCGGCGAGGATGCCCAGGCCGGTCTCCGGGTTGCCGATCTTCAGGGTCGGGGTCGCGAGGCGGATGTCGGCGGCATACGCGAGTTCCGCGCCACCGCCGAGCGCGTAGCCGTCGATCGCGGCGATCACGGGCATCGGCAGCTCCGCGACGCGGACGAACGCGTGGGCGTTGATGCCGCGACGGGCGTCGTCGGCACGACGGTCCCGAAGCTCGGCGATGTCGGCGCCCGCCGCGAACACCCCGTCGGCGCCGGTGAGGATGAGCGTGCGCGGCGTCTCCTCCAGCTCGGCGCACAGCGCGTGCAGGGCGTCGATCGTGGCCTGGTCGATCGCGTTGCGCTTGTGCGGACGGTTCAGGGTCGCGACGACGCGGTCCGCGGTGCGGGTGACGAGCAGCGGCTCGTCCGCGCCCCTCACACCTTCTCCAGGATCACGGCCGCGCCCTGGCCGACGCCGACGCACATCGTGGCGAGGCCGTAACGGGAGTCCTCGCGTTCCATGCGTCCCATCAGTGTCACGAGCAGGCGCGAGCCGGACGAGCCGAGCGGGTGGCCGAGAGCGATGGCGCCGCCGTCGGCGTTCACGCGGTCCTCGTCGAGGCCGAGCCGCCGGATGCAGGCGAGCGACTGCGAGGCGAACGCCTCGTTGAGCTCCACGGCGCCGATGGCGTCGAGGGAGAGCCCCGAGCGGCGCAGCGCCTTCTCCGTCGCGGGGACCGGTCCGAGTCCCATGATCTCCGGAGCCAGGGCGGCCGAGGTGCCGACGACGATCCGCGCGCGGGGCGTCAGGCCGTGGCGCTCGACGGCTTCGGCGCTCGCCACGAGCACGGCCGAGGCGCCGTCGTTGAGGGCGCTGGAGTTGCCGGCCGTGACGACCTCTCCGCCGGCCACGACGGGACGGAGGCGCGCGAGCACCTCGAGGGTGGTATCCGGGCGCGGGCCCTCGTCGACGAGCACCTCGCCGTCGCGGACCGGGACGCCGACGATCTCCGGGGCGAAGCGGCCGGCGGCGATCGCGGCGGCGGCGCGCTGCTGCGAGCGGACGGCGAAGGCGTCGGCCTCGGCGCGCGTGATGCCGTCGACGCGGGCCACCTCCTCCGCCGTCTCCGGCATCGTGAAGGTGGCCTTGTCCCGCGCGATGAGGCGAGGGTTCGGGAAGCGCCAGCCGATCGAGGTGTCGAAGGCGGCTCCGGGCTTCGCCCACGCCTTCTCCGGCTTGGCCTGCACCCAGGGGGCGCGGGTCATGGACTCGACGCCCCCGGCGACGAGGAGATCGGCGTCGCCCGCGCGGATCGCCTGCGCGGCCATGGTGACGGCGGACATCCCGGAGGCGCACAGGCGGTTGACCGTGATGCCCGGCACGGTGTCGGGGAGACCGGCGAGGAGCACCGCCATCCGGGCGACGTTCCGGTTGTCCTCTCCGGCCTGGTTGGCGGCGCCGAGGATGACCTCGTCCAGCTCCGTACGCGCCGGGTGGAGCCCGGCGCGGCGCACGGCCTCGCCGACGACGAGCGCCGCGAGGTCGTCGGGACGGACGGCGGAGAGGGTGCCGCCGTAGCGGCCGACCGGGGTGCGGACCCCTCCGACGAGGTAGGCCTCTGGCATGCGGATCTCCTGACTTCGTCGTCCTGGTGTGGTCCGGGAGCGGCCGGTCGTGAATTACTGACCGATCGTAAGGTAATTATGGCACAGGCATACGGCCGGCCGCGATCCCGGACCAGGAGTCAGACGCTGAGATCCACGCCCTTCGTCTCCTTCACCAGCGAGACGCCGATGAGCGAGATGATCGACGCGACGGCGATGTACACGCCGATCGTCCACGCGGCGTGGAACTGGTTCAGCAGCGCCTCCGCGATCATCGGTGCGAACGCCCCGCCGAGGATGGCCCCGAGGGCGTAGCCGATCGAGACGCCCGAGTAGCGCACGTTCGCGGGGAACATCTCGGCGTACAGCGCCGCCTGCGGGCCGTACGAGAGTCCGAGCGCGAACGTCATGACGAACAGGGCCACGAAGTACCAGACGATGTTCGCGGTGTCGATGAGGAACCACATCGGGATGGCCCACACGGCGAGGGCGACGTACCCGATCTGGAACGTGCGGATGCGGCCGAGGCGGTCGGACAGCGCACCGCCCCACAGCGTGAAGATCAGCCAGCCGAACGAGGCAAGCGTGGTCGCCAGCAGCACCGGCGGGCGCTCCATGCCGAGAGCCGTGACGGCATACGTCGCGAAGAAGGCGATCAGCAGGTAGCCCGCGGCGTTGTTGGCGATGAAGATGACGGCCGTGAGGACGACCTGCTTCGTGTGCGCCCGGAAGAGCTGCCCGAGGGGCGCCGACGCCTCCTTGCGACGGCGACGGAGGTCTTCGAACACGGGGCTCTCGTCGACCGCGCGACGGATGACGTAGCCGACCGCGATGAGCACGATCGAGAGCAGGAACGGGATGCGCCAGCCCCACTCGAGGAAGGCCTCGGGGGACATCGAGCTCGTGAGCGCCCAGAGGGTGAAGGTGGCGAGGATCATGCCGACCGGCACGCCGATCTGCGGGAACGCGCCGAAGAGGCCGCGTCGCGCCGTCGGGGCGTGCTCGACGGCCATGAGCGCCGCGCCGCCCCATTCGCCGCCGGCCGAGAAGCCCTGCAGGATGCGCAGGAGGATCAGGAGGATCGGGGCGGCGACGCCGATGGCGGCGTACGTCGGCAGCAGGCCGATGAGGGAGGTGGACAGCCCCATCATCACGAGGGTGAAGACGAGCATCTTCTTCCGGCCGAGCTTGTCGCCGAGGTGTCCGGCGACGATCGCGCCGAGCGGGCGGAACAGGAACGAGATGCCGATGGTCGCGAAGGAGAGCACCTGGGCGAGCCCGGGGCTCGACTCCGCGATGGGGGCGAGGAAGAGCGGGGCGAGCACGAGGCCCGCCGCCTGGGCGTAGATGAAGAAGTCGTACCATTCGATCGACGTCCCCACGAGGGTGCCGGCGAGGACGCGCCGCTCCTCCGCGGGCATCCTTCCGGTCGACGAGGCGGCTGCGGTGGCTGAGGTCATGCGAACTCCGTTGTTCTGCGAGGGGGGAGCGCCGACGCGGGTACGTCGGCGATGACTTACCGAATGATCGGTCAGTAATCGCCGAGCGTAGCGTATCGGCGCTCCGCCCACGAGGGTTCGCCGGCCGGGTCGACCTCAGACCCGCCCGAAGGCGCGGAGCGGATGCTCGATGAGCTCCACCACGCGGCGGAGGAATCCGGCCGCATACCCGCCGTCGCAGACCCGGTGGTCGAACACGAGCGAGAGCTGGACGATGCGACGCGGCACGATCACCCCGTCCACGACCCAGGGGCGCTCGATGATCCGGCCGATGCCGAGGATCGCGACGTCGGGGTGGTTGATGATCGCCGCGGAGCCGTCGACGCCGAACCCGCCGTAGTTGTTGAGGGTGAAGGTCGATCCGCGGAGGCGCTCGGGCGGCAGCGTGCCGGTGCGCGCGGTGGCCGCGAGCTCGCGCAGGGCGACATCGAGGTCGCTGACCGTGCGCCGGTGCGCGTGCGGGACGACCGGGACGAGGAGGCCGCGCTCGGTGTCGGCCGCGACGCCGAGGTTCACGCCCTCGAACGAGATCAGCTCGGAGCCGTCGTCGCTGAGCCGGGAGGCGAGCACCGGGTAGTCCTCCAGCGCCAGCAGCACGAAGCGCGCGAGCAGCGCCGTGATCGACGGGGCCTTCGCGCCCTCGGGAGCCATCTGCCCGCGGAGATTCCAGAGCTCGGTGGCGTCGACGTCGACCCACACGGTGGCCTCGGGGATCTCCGAGCGGCTGCGGGCGAGCCGGGCGCTCACGGTGCGGCGCAGCGGGGACAGGCGCTCGCGACTGCGAACCGGGAGGCCGTCGATCTCGCCGGTGGGAGCGGTCGCGGAGGTCGGCGTCGGGGCCGCGGCGACGCCGTCCACCGCGTGGTCCACGGCGGCGCGCAGCACGTCGGCGCGCGTGATCGCCCCGTCCGCTCCGGTGGGGGAGATCGCGTGCACGTCGAGGCCCAGGTCGCGGGCGAGGCGCCGCACGAGCGGCGACCGCACGGCGACCGGCGCGGGTCGCGCGGGCTCGCGGGAGGCCGGTGCGGGCGACTCCGGAGCGGTCGCGGCGGGGGCCGCCGGTGCGGGCGCTGTCGAGGCGGGTGCCGGTGTGGGGCGTGGTGCCGCGGGGCGACGTCGCCGACCCGTCGCGGCGGACGCGGAGGTGCCGTATCCGATGAGGACGTTGCCCGACCCCGCACGCTCCTCCTGCCGGTACGCCTCGTGCTCGGGCTGCGCGGCGGGGGCCTGCCGCGCGGACGAGGTCTCCTCGCTGCCGGGGTCGGCGACCTCCAGCACCGGGGCGCCGACGTCGATGGTGTCGCCGGGCGTGCCGTGCAGCGCCGTCACGACACCCGCGAACGGCGAGGGCAGTTCGACGACGCTCTTCGCGGTCTCGACCTCGGCGATGGCCTGATCGGTCGCGATCGTGTCGCCGACGGCCACCAGCCACTGCACGAGGCCGGCCTCGGTGAGTCCTTCGCCGAGGTCGGGGAGGCGGAACACGCGGGTCGCGGTCTTCACCGGGGTGCTCATACGTCGTCCTCCCAGTGCAGCGTGTCGATCGCGTCGAGCACCCGATCGACGTCCGGCAGGTACCAGTGCTCGAACTTCGGCGGCGCGTACGGGGTATCGAACCCGGTCACCCGCCGCACGGGGGCTTCCAGGTACTCGAAGCAGCGCTCGAACACCCGGGCCTGGATCTCGGAGGCGACGCTGACGAATCCCGGGGCCTCGGCGATGACGACCGCGCGTCCCGTGGACCGCACCGCCGCGGTGACCGTCTCGTCGTCGAAGGGGGAGAGGGAGCGCACGTCGACCACCTGCACGCTGCGCCCTTCGCCCGCGGCGACCTCCGCCGCCTCCAGCGCGAGCGGCACGGAGGCTCCGTACGCGAGGAGGGTCACGTCGGAGCCCTCCCTGGCGATGCGCGCCGCGCCGATCTCCGCCGTCACCGCGGTGTCGACCTCGCCCTTCGACCAGTAGAGCTTCTTGGGCTCGAGGAAGACCACCGGGTCCGGCGAGGCGATGGCTGCCCGGAGCAGCGAGTAGGCGTCCTGCGGGGTGGACGGGCTCACGACGGTGAGGCCGGGCGTGTGCGCGTAGTACGCCTCGGACGAGTCGCAGTGGTGCTCGACGCCCCCGATGCCGCCGCCGAACGGGATGCGGATCACGAGCGGCATGCGCATCCCGCCGCGGGTGCGGTTGCCGAGCTTCGCGACATGGCTCACAATCTGCTCGAACGCGGGCAGGGCGAAGGCGTCGAACTGCATCTCGACGACCGGGCGCATCCCGTTCATCGCCATGCCGACGGCGGTGCCGATGATGCCGGACTCCGCGAGCGGGGTGTCGAAGCAGCGGTCCTCGCCGAAGCGGGCGGTGAGTCCGTCGGTGATGCGGAAGACGCCGCCTAGGGCTCCGACGTCCTCTCCGAACACGACCACGTCAGAGTCGGCGGCGAGGGTGTCGGCGAGGGCGCGGTTGAGGGCGGCGGCCATGGTCATGGTCGTCGTGGCGGCGGCGTCCGTCGCGACCGGCGTCTCGTGCTCGGCGATGGTCATCGGGGGCCTCCGGTCGTCATCGTCTCGGCGGGGTGGGAGCGGGCGATCTCGTCGCGGAGGAGCTGCCACTGCTCCTCACGCTGCGGCGAGCGGGTCGCGGTCACGAAACGGAAGAGGTCTTCGGGGTCGAGCTCCGCATCGGTGTTCAGGGCGGTGCGCATGGCGGCGGCGATCTCCTCCGCACCCGCGGCGAAGCGCGTCTCGGCCTCGTCGTCCAGAGCGCCGGTCGCAGTGAGGTGCGCGCGCAGGCGGAGCAGCGGATCGCGGGCGAGCCAGGCCTGCACCTCCTCGCGTTCCCGGTAGCGGGTGTCGTCGTCGGCGTTGGTGTGCGCCTGCATGCGGTAGGTGTGCGCCTCGACGAGGGAGGGGCCGCCACCGGCGCGGGCGCGGTCCACGGCCTCCGTGAGCACCGCGAGGACCGCGGCCACGTCGTTGCCGTCGACGCGCTGCCCCGGCATGCCGTAGCCGACCGCCTTGTGGGCGAGGGAGGGGGCGGCGGTCTGCCGGGAGAGGGGGACCGAGATCGCGAACTCGTTGTTCTGGACGAAGAACACGACGGGCACGTGGAACACCGCCGCGAAGTTCATCGCCTCGTGGAAGTCGCCCTCGCTCGTCGCGCCGTCGCCGCAGAGCGCGAGCACCACGGTGTCCTCGCCGCGGTGCTTCGCCGCCTGCGCGAAGCCGACCGCATGCAGGAGTTGCGTCGCCAGCGGGGTGGCCTGCGGGGCGACGCGGTGCGCGCGCACGTCGTAGCCCGAGTGCCAGTCACCCTTGAGGAGCACCATCGCCTCCGCAGGCGCGACGCCGCGGGCGATCACGGCGACCGAGTCGCGGTAGGTGGGGAAGAGCCAGTCGGTGTCGCCGAGTGCCATCGCCGCGGCCACCTGGCAGGCCTCCTGGCCGTGCGACGACGGGTAGACCGCGAGGCGGCCCTGGCGCACGAGCGCGCCGGCCTGATCGTTGATGCGACGGCCTTCGACGAGGCCGCGGTAGGCCGCCAGCAGGACGTCGGCGGCGGGGAGCGCGTAGGCCTCGTCGGGGAGGGTGGTCCCGTCCTCGGCGATCAGTCGTACCGCGGTGTCTCGCGGGAGCATGTCGTGGGGGTGCATCCGTCCGCCTTCCTTGCCGAACTCGATGAGGACAGCATGCCGCGCGTGCGACAGTCATCCAAGATCCGTCGAGGGATCGTGGACGATTGCTCGAGACATGCCACAATGGCTTCCGAAATGTCAGGATTTCCCGGACGGGAGGGGGGTGCCATGGCGGCGCTGGACGAGACGGATCGCGCGATCCTCGCGGAGCTGCGGCGGGATGCGCGGGCGTCCATGACCGCGATCGCCGAGGCGGTGCACATCTCCCGCGCGGGGGCGCATGCCCGCATCAAGCGCCTCACCGATGCCGGAGTGATCACCGGCTACACCGTGCGCACCGACCCCGTGCTGCTGGGGCATCACGCGAGCGCGTACGTGACCCTCGCGATCGAACAGGCCACGTGGCAGGAGGTGAGCGCGCGGCTCCGGGCGATCCCGGAGATCGAGCACATGGCGCTCGTCGGCGGCGACTTCGACGTGCTGCTGCTGGTGCGCGCCAATGACGCCCGCGACCTGCGCCGCATCGTGCTGGAGGACATCCAGGCGATCCCGTCGATCCGCTCGACACGGACGATCCTGATCTTCGAGGACTTCGACCGGGCGTGACGGTCGTCTCCCGTGACGGGGTCGTTGGGGTGCGGCGGTGGTGTGGAGAGGTGATTGCGCGTCTCTTCGCGTGCAGGAGGAGTCCTTCGCGCGTACTGGAATATCGCTCTGAGCAGGGGTAATCCGGCCTCGCAATGTCGGTGGCCCTCTGTTGAATCGTCGTATGGAAAGCACCCCGGCAGCGGTTCTCGACGACACGGTCGTCGCTCTCGACGCCGTGCTGCAGTCCGGCACCGTAGGCGCTCTCGATGCCGGGGCGATGATGGACCTGCTGCGGGTCGCGGGTGAGATCCAGCGACGCGTGGAGGCCGTGATCGTCGACGCGGTGGCGAGCGTCGATCCGCGTCCGGCGGGGTCCGGGGAACCGGCGTTCTGCGGACGGTTCGGCTGCCGCTCGATGAACGAGCTGCTGCAGCGTGTGCTCCGCACCGACGGCGCGTCCGCCGCGCGCCTGGTGAAGGCTGCGCGGTTGGTGCGACGCGAGGTCGATCTCTCCTCCGGGGAGTGGCTGCCGGCGCGGTGGCCGGCGCTGCGTGAAGCGCTCCTCGACGCGGCGATCGGCGTGACCGGGCTGCTGGCCGCGACCGGGCCGATCGAGCAGGCCGGCCCTCGCGTGCGCCTCGCCGACCGCTGGGAGGCCGACGCGTATCTCGCGGAGGTCGCTCGGGGTGAGGAGAGCGACGACGAGAACAGTGAGGATGACGAGAACGAGCCCGGTCCGGCGCCGACGCCCGAGGAGCTGCGGGTGCGGGCGCAGCTCATCGTGCAGTACCTCGACCCCGACGGCGCGGAGCCCGCGGAAGACATCGCGTTGCGCGCTCGCGGTCTGGTGCTGGGGCGCGCCAAGGACGGTGTGATCCCGGTCCGGGGCGCACTGCTGCCCGAGGTCGCGGGGCAGCTGCAGCGGATCTGGGACGCGTACCTGAACCCGAAGGTCGACGGGCCGCCGCTTCCCGGCGTGCACTTCGTGCCGTCCGCGGAACTCGCGGATGCTGAGTGGCGGCACACCGCGGTGTCTCCGGACGACGATGTGCTCCCGTCCGGCGACCCCGGCGGGATGGCCGACGGGCGCACGCGGGCACAGAAGCAGCACGACGCGCTCGCGGCGGCCCTGGGGATCGCGGCCCGGCACGACGACATGCCACGGCTGGGCGGTGGGGCCCCGACACTCGTGGTCACGGTCGGCGCCGAGGACTATGCCACGGGGCGCCGCTGGGCGCGGGTCGAGGGCGTCGAGACGCCGGTGTCGACGCGGGTGGCCGCACACACGGCGTGCGGAGGGACGGTCCAGCGGGTCGTGCTGGGGGCAGGCGGGAGGATCGTCGGGCTCGGGTCGAGCGACCGGATCTTCACCCCGGCGCAGCGCCGGGCGATCGGCGTGCGGGACGGCGAGTGCCTCATCCCCGGGTGTCACGTCCCCGCCGCCTGGTGTGAGATCCACCACGTCACGGAGCACGCGCACGGGGGCCCGACGCACACCGACAACGGGGTCGCGCTGTGCTGGCATCATCACCGCACCCTGGACACCTCGGGGTGGCAGATCCGCATGCGCGGGGGAGTGCCGCAGGTGCGAGGGCCGGCGTGGTGGGATCCGCGGCGACGATGGCGCATGCCGCGCCCGGTGCTTCGCGGCTTCACGGACCGGACGGGGCCGATTCGCTCACAGGGGCCCGATTCGCTCACGCGGGACCGGCGCGGGAGCGCATCCTTCGCGCGGGGACATCTCCGGCGCGCTCCGCGACAAGTGCGGCGGGAAGGGCCGACCGAGAATGAGAAGAAGACCGGCGTCCGCGCCGTGACCCGCTCGAAGGAGAGACACCGATGTCCGATTCCGCCGTTCCCGTAGCCGTCGACCACGGACCAGCCGATTCCGCGGCCTCCGCCGCTGCGGCGCTGCTCGACCGCATCCAGGCCCCGCAGGGCGAGGGGCGCGAGATCCCCGACGCCGCGACGCGGGAGGTCATCGGACGCGCGCCCGTGGCCACGGTCTCCGACCTCGACGACGCCATCGCCCGCGCGAAGGCCGCGCAGCCCGCGTGGGAGGCGCTCGGACACGAGAAGCGGAGCGCGCTCCTCCTCGCCGCGGCCGACGCCATCGACGCGAACGCCGAGGGGCTCGCCTACCTTCTGTCGCGGGAGCAGGGGAAGCCGCTGAACGGCCCCAACGCGCGGTTCGAGCTCGGCGCCTGCTCGGCCTGGCTGCGCACCAACGCCACCACCGTCCTGAAGCCGCAGGTCCTCGTCGACGACGAGACGCTGCACGCCGAGCTCGTGTACAAAGCGGCCGGCGTGGTCGGGGCCATCGGGCCGTGGAACTGGCCGCTCATGATCACCATCTGGCAGATCGGGCCGTCGCTGCGCATGGGCAACACGGTCGTCGCGAAGCCCAGCGAGTACACCCCGCTGAGCGTCCTGGCGATGCTCGCCGTGATGAACGACGTGCTGCCCGCCGACGTCCTCATCGGCGTGTCCGGCGACCGCGAGGTGGGGGCGCGCCTCTCCTCGCACCCCGACATCGCCAAGATCATGTTCACCGGCTCCACCGCGACCGGGCGCCGCATCATCGAGAGTTCCGCGGGCAACCTCGCCCGCCTCACGCTCGAACTGGGCGGCAACGACGCGGGCATCGTGCTCCCCGGCACGGACCCTGCCGCGATCGCGGAAGACCTCTTCTGGGGGGCGTTCATCAACACCGGACAGACCTGCGCCGCCATGAAGCGCCTCTATGTGCACGACTCTGTGTACGACGAGGTCGTGGACGCGCTCGCCGCCATCGCCGCGCAGGTGCCGATGGGGAACGGGCTCGACGAGGGTAACGTGCTCGGGCCGCTGCAGAACCGCCCGCAGTTCGACATCGTCAGTCGCCTCGTCGACGATGCGCGGAGCCGCGGCGCCCGGATCGTCACCGGTGGAGAGCCCGCCGCCGACCTCGGCGAGCTGTTCTACCGGCCCACCATCGTCGCCGACATCGACAACGACGCGGCGCTCGTGCAGGAGGAGCAGTTCGGTCCCGCGCTCCCCGTCATCCGGTACAGCGACGTCGACGAGGCCTTCGCGCTCGCGAACGCCCTCGACGTGGGTCTCGGCGCCTCGGTGTGGGCGAGCGACCCGGAGGAGGCCCGCGCCGTCGCAGCGCGCATGCAGTCCGGCACGGTGTGGATCAACTCGCACGGCGGGCTGCACCCGATGGTGCCGTTCGGCGGCGTGAAGAGCTCGGGCTACGGGCTGGAGTTCGGCGTCGAGGGGCTCAAGTCCGTCGCCGTGACCCAGGTCGTCTCCGGACCCGGCCGGAAGGCGCGAGCGTGACCGCGGCGAACAACGGTGCGGTGCGCTCCGCGATCGTCGTCGGGGCCGGTACGTCGGGCGCCATCGTCGCGCGGCGTCTCACCGACGCCGGTGTCGCGGTGACGCTCGTCGACGCGGGCGGCTACGACACGAACCCGGCCATCCACGACCCCTCGCGGGCGGGCGAGCTGTGGCACTCCGCCGAGGACTGGGACTTCTTCACCGTGCCGCAGCCGCACGCGGCCGGTCGTCGGCTGCATCTTCCTCGAGGCAAGGTCACCGGTGGGTC
The DNA here is from genome assembly GCF_900105335.1 of Microbacterium paraoxydans. Taxonomy (NCBI): domain Bacteria; kingdom Bacillati; phylum Actinomycetota; class Actinomycetes; order Micrococcales; family Microbacteriaceae; genus Microbacterium; species Microbacterium paraoxydans. The sequence continues at coordinate 2,972,002 of NZ_LT629770.1, forward strand.
GCACGCGCTGAACGCCATGATCTGGGTGCGCGGCGCGGCCTCCGACTACGACGCGTGGGAGGCGGCCGGCGCGACCGGATGGGGCTGGGCCGAGGTCGAGCCGATCTACGACGCGATCGAGAACGACCTGCTGCCCGTGACCGACGACTACGCGCTCGCGCCCATCCAGGCCTCGATCATCGACGCCGCCGTGGAGGAGGGGCTGCCGCGCAACCCGAACTACAACGGGGGCACGCTCGACGGGGTCTCCCAGGAGCAGGTCACGATCAAGGACGGACGGCGCGTCAACACCTGGACCGTGTACGCGCAGCCGGTCGCCGACCGGATGACGATCCTCACCGGCCGCGCGGTCCACTCCGTGATCGTGCGCGATGGTCGTGCGGTCGGTATCCGGCTGGGGGAGGGCGACGAGACCGAGGAGGTGTTCGCGGACGAGGTCATCCTCTCGGCGGGCGCACTCGGCACTCCTGTCATCCTGCTCCGCTCGGGCATCGGTCCCGCCGACGAGCTGAGTGCGCTCGGCATCCCTGTCGTGCTCGACGCCCCCGCTGTGGGCAAGAACCTGCACGACCACCTCCTGTCGCCGGTCGTCTTCGCGACCGAGAAGAAGCCCGTCGGCCCGCCGCAGCCGGGGGTCTCCGTCACGCAGAGCCATCTGTTCTGGCGCAGCCGCGACGGCCTCGCGCAGCCGGACACGCAGCCCATCCACTTCTCCGTCCCGATGTGGGGAGAGCTCGAGCCGAAGGGCACCGACGGGTTCACGCTCATGGCGGGCCTGGTGACGCCTTACAGCCGCGGCGAGCTGCGCCTCACCGGTCCCGGCCTCGACGACCTGCCGCACATCGACCTGGCGGCGCTGGAGGATCAACGAGACGCCGACGCCCTCGCGGCCTCCGTGCGCCAGTGCCGCCGGATCGGCACGCAGCCCGCGCTCGCCGAGGAGTGGGGAGCGGTCGAGGTCTACCCCGGGCCGGACGTGGCGGACGACGACGTGGAGGAGTGGGTGCGCCGCACGGCCATCACCTATCACCACCAGGTCGGCACCTGTCGCATGGGCTCCGACCCGGAGTCGGTGGTCGACCCGCAGCTCCGGGTGCGCGGGATCGAGGGGCTCCGGGTGATCGACGCCTCGGTCATGCCGACCGTGCCCACCGGCAACACCAACGCGCCCGCGGCCATGATCGGCGAACGCGGCGCGCGGTTCCTCCTCGCGGACTGAGGGAGGGCGGCGAGGGGACGCGGGGCGGTCACGGCATCTGTCGTGATCGCCCTGCGCTCCTGCGCGTCAGCGGGTGAGCAGCGTCACCGCCACGAGCGCGAGGGCGACGAGACCGAAGCCGGTCGCGAACACCGTCAGCACGAGCGGGAGTCCGCCGCCCGGCAGCGGTCCGCGCGCCCGGGCGGTGAGCACCGCGGTCGTCCGGCGCTGCCGACGGCGCGCGGCGATCCAGAGCAGCGCCGCCGTGCCGACGCCCAGCACGCCCGGCACGAGGCCCCACCCCTCGGCGCCGCTCGGCAGCACCAGGGGGAAGACCCGCAGCGACAGCAGCGAGCCGACCGCGATCGCGAGGGCCGTGCGCCGCCAGGCCAGTTCCGTGCGCTCCGGCTGCAGCCCGGGGTCGTATAGATCGGGCGCCGAGGTGTCGGGCACCGGGGTCTCGGGGGCGGTCATCGGCAGGCCTCGCTCAGCGCCACAGCACCCCGGCGAGGACGAGCAGCCCGGTCGTCACGACGACCACCGCGAGCACCACCGCCGACAGCGCGCCGGGCAGCGGTCGTCCCTGCCGGAGGGCGCGTTCGGCCCGCATCCACTCGAACCAGGCGAGCGGCGCCACGGCCGTGCCGGCGATCATCAGCAGCAGCGAGGCGGCCAGCCGGAACCCGGGGTGCAGGTCGAGGCCGAGGACCTCGAGCGCGACGCCACCCGCGATCAGCGCCAGGCCGGTTCGGGTCCACGCCAGGAACGTGCGCTCGTTGGCGAGGGAGAACCGGGGATCGGGCTCGTCCCCGACCCGGTAGACGGAGGCGGGGAAGCGGCGCATGCGCCCATCGTACGGCGCGGCGCGCTCAGCGCTCGTGCACCGCGCGCCCGGCGAACCATGTCGAGATGACCTCGGTGTGCACGATCTCCTCCGCCGGTCCGCCGATCGCATCCCGTTCCAGGATCACGAAGTCGGCCGACTTGCCGGGGGTCAGGGACCCGGTCTCGGCGCCGAGCCCCATCGCCGTCGCGGCGTTGATCGTGAAGACCTCCAGCGCCTCCTCGGCCGAGATCGCCTGCTCCGGCCACAGCGTGCCTGCGGCCCGACCGAGCGGATCGGCCCGCGTCACGAGCCCCTGCAGGCCCTCGAGCGTGTTCGGCGACTCGCTCACCGGCCAGTCCGAGCCGCCGGCCACGAGGGCCCCGGCGTCGAGGAGCGCGCGGTTGGGCTGCGAGTGCTCGGCACGCTCTCCCAGCACGTCCGCCAGCGCCTGGGGGATGACGCCCGGGTACCAGATGAACGGGGAGATGTCGGCGGAGACGTCCAGCGCCGCGAGTCGGGGGATGTCGCTTTCCGCGAGGAACTGCCCATGCGCGATCTGCACCGGCGTCGTGAATCCGTCCGCGCGCAGGCGCTCGGCGGCATCCAGCACGAGGCGTGCCGACCCGTCGCCGGTGCAGTGCACCTTGGCCCCGAGACCGCGCGCCGCGACGGCCCGGAGCCAGTCGGTGAGCTCGTCGAGGGTCATGGTCGTCTCGCCGTGGAAGTGCGCGCCGTGCACCGGATCCGCCGGATACGGGTCGAGGAAGGAGGCGGTGCGGGCGGGCGGCACGCCGTCGAGGAAGATCTTCACGAAGTCCGGGCGATGGTGCGGGGTGCGGAATTCCTCGCCCCGGTCGAGCAGGGGCGCGCCGATGGGGTCGAACCCGAAGATCTCGTCGTTGATGAGGAGCGAGGAGACCACCCAGGCGTGCAGCTCGTCGGCGCGGTCGAGTCCGGCGAGCGCGGCGAGGATGTCGACGGAGACCCCCGCGTCTTGGAACGCCGTGATCCCGAACGAGTTCAGCAGCTCGATCCCGCGACGGGAGGCGGCCGCGTGCTGCTCCGCGGTGAGTCCGCCGCTGCGGTCGTACGCCTCCTGCACCGGGATGCCGGCGGCTTCCAGGAGCACGCCGGTGGGGGTGCCGTCGTCGGGGTCGAGCACCGTCACCCCGGAGGTCGGGATGCTGTCCGCCGTGATGCCGGCCAGCTCCAGGGCCCGGGTGCTGGCCCAGCGGTTGTGGCGGGAGTCCTCCATGAGCGCCACCGGCCGTCCGCCCGCTGCCTCGTCGAGACGCAATCGCGTGGCGGTGTTGGCGAGGGTGGGAAGCAGGGTCGTGGCCACGGCGCCGCCGACGATCCACGCGTCCTCGGGCAGGGTCTGTGCCTTCTCCCGCACCCGGTCCAGGATCTCGTCGAGCGTGAGCGAGGGGGCGAGCGACAGTTCGAACAGCTCGGTCCGTCCGGCGAGCGCGTGGTGGTTGTGCACGTCGACGAACCCGGGGTAGACCGCCGCGTCGCCGACCTCGACCAGCCGCGTGCGACGGCCGCGGAACGCCTCCACGTCGGCGCGGTCGCCGACGGCGAGGATCCGTCCGTCTCGTACGGCGAAGGCCTCGGCACGCGGACGGGCGCGGTCCGACGTGCGGATCACGGAACCGGTGACGATGAGGTCGGCGACGTCGGTCATGTCAGGCGTCTCCGAAGGTCGCGGGCTCGAGCGACGGGGTGTGGTGGGTGGTCGACAGCAGGCGGCCGTGTGCGCCGAACGTGAAGTGCGTGGGCACCTCACCGCTCTCGTCCAGCCCGAACAGCACGCCGTGGGAGCGGATCGCGTTCACGTCGCGGTGGTCGGCGATCGTGACCGAGGCGCACGGGATCACCTTCTCGCGCCACGCGAAGACGTAGATCCCGGGGCGCACCTCCCACACGCTGTTCTCGTCGGTGTCGGCGAGCCCGCGCTCGGGACCGGCCAGGCACTGCCACGAGTACCAGCGCGGGGAGAGGTACACGTGCTCGTAGGCGTGCTCCTCGCTGTAGACCCACTCCACCCGACGGCCGATGAGCGTGGTCGTGGGGGCGGCCTCGGCGCCGGTGACGTCGGCGCCCTCGATGGTGCCGGGGGCGAAGTGGTGCTGCACGCGGGTGCGGCCCTGCTCGGGCGCGGGGAGGATCTCGGAGATCACCGCGAGGGAGCGTCCGTGCCGCAGGTCGAGGACGAGCGAGACGGCCTCGTTCGGGAGGTAGCGGTGGTGGAACTGCACGAAGTAGAGCTCGTCGTCGACCTCGAACGCCTCGTAGTCGTCGGTGTCGGACGCGGCCTCCGTGGGGTCCTCGGCGCCGGGCTGGTACTCCCAGGCGACCGTCGAGTCGTCGAAGCGGTGGACGATGCGCGTGCCGCGGTCGTCGACGACGGCGATCTCGCGACCGCTCAGGGCGGTGCTGTGCGGGGCCTTGTTGGCGTCGAAGCCGGGGGCGAGTCCTTCCAACGGCAGCCAGGTGGAGGTGTCGGCGGGGTTGAGGGTCGTCATGGGATTTCCTTCCTTCGGAGAACGGGGTCGGCGCGGGCGTCAGCGGTCGCTGAACCGCTCCAGGTCGGTCGCGAGACCGTCGTAGACGGCGGGCTTCGCACGGCGGAGGTAGGCGGCGTAGACGATGCCGCCGATCAGGGCGAGCACGAGCAGGAGCGGCATCAGACGGATCGCGAGCTCCTCGGAGCCGGCGACGATGTTGAAGTTCACGATCGCCAGGATCGAGATGGCCGCGATGCCGAGGAAGCCGATGCCCGGAGCGATGAACGTGCTCCACCACCGAGGGTCGTTCCGGCGCCGGAAGTACACGACGATCGAGATCGCCGCGAGTCCCTGCAGGATCAGCACGCTGAGGGTGCCGAAGCCGAGCATCGCGGGCACGAGCGTGACGATGGGATCGGCACCGGCGAGGGCGAACAGGATCGCCACGATCGCCGCGAAGCCGGCCTGCACGATGCCCGCGAGCTGCGGGGCGCCGTTCGGGCGGGTGCGGGCGAGGGCCTGCGGGAGGATCTTCGCGCGTCCCAGCGAGTACAGGTAGCGGGTGGCGGAGTTGTGGAAGGCGAGCATCGCCGCGAACAGGCTCACCAGGAGCAGCACCATCATCACGGTCGTGAGCGGTCCGCCCAGGTACTGCTGCGAGAGCGAGAAGATGAGGTCGCCCGTGGGCAGGTGCTCCAGCGCCGTGGCCTGCGCCTGCGCGACGCCGGTCGCGCTCACCACGGCCCAGGTCGTGACGCCGAGGATCACGCCGATCGCGATGATCGAGGTGTAGGTCGCCCGCGGGATGGTGCGCAGCGGCTGCTTGGCCTCCTCGCTGAAGAGCGCGGTGGCCTCGAACCCGAGGAAGCCGGTCGCCGCGAGCAGCAGCCCGATGGGCAGCGAGCCGGAGAACACGGCCTCCGGGCTGAACGCCGCCACGTCGTAGCCGGTCTGCACGAGCACGGAGACGTCGAACACGACGAGCATGAGCACCTCGAGCACGAGGCACACGCCGAGCACCTTCGAGCTGAAGTCGACGCCGATCCGGGCGAGCACGAAGCAGACGACGATCGACAGCAGGCCCCAGACGAGCCAGTGCACGTCCAGACCGGTGAGGTCGCGGATGATCGTCTGCATGAAGAAGCCGCTGGTGCCGATCGTGCCGACGACGAAGAAGTTGTAGCCGAGCGTCGCGATGAGGCCCGCGACGAGTCCGCCGGTGCGGCCGAGGCCCTTCACGACGAAGGCGTAGAAGCCTCCGGCGTTCACCAGCTGCTTCGACATCTGGGCGTAGCCGATCGCGAACAGCAGCAGGATGGCCGCGACGAGGAAGAACGACATCGGGGTGCCTCCGCCATTGCCCAGGGCGATGGCGAGCGAGGCGACGACGACGATCCCGGTCAGCGGCGCGACGGCGGCCAGGACGAGGAAGACGATGCCGGCGACGCCGAGGGCGCCGGGGCGGAGGGAGGTGTGGTGCGGCGTCGTGGGTGCGGAGGTCTGCTCTGCCACGTCGGCTCCTTTGCTCGGGTGACGGCCGTGCGGACACGGCATCGACGACGAGGGGAATCGTCGATAGAGCGAGTCTGCTCGCCGCCTCGTCGCCACGCTTGACCGTGAGCGAAGGACGATGGTGCCACCGCGCACACCCCGCCGGCGGGCGTGCGCCCCCTCCGCCCCGCGGAGCAGGATGACCGGGACGACACCGCTGTCTCGTCGGCGCCGCGCGGCGCCGGGCCGCGGTCGGAGGATGCGATGGACCTGCAGCTCGACGGCACGACGGCCCTCGTCACGGGGGCTGCCTCCGGCATCGGCCGTGCCGTCACCCGGGCGCTCGCCGCCGAGGGGGTGCGGGTCGCACTGCTCGACCGGGACGCCGCCGCCCTCCGGGATGCGGCGGGGGAGGCCGGCATCGATCCGGTGCTGCTCGCCGCCGACGTCACGGACGAACAGCAGGTGGCTGCCGCCGTCGGCGCGGGTGTCCGGGCGCTGGGCGGTCTCGACGCGGTGGTCTGCTGCGCCGGGATCTCCGGCCCGGTCGGGACGCCGATCGAGGAGACCGCCCTGGAGGCGTGGAACCGTGTCCTCGCCGTCAACATCACCGGCGCGTTCCTCGTGCTCAAGCACGCGATCCCGGCGCTCCGGGAGTCCGCCGCCGGATCCGTCGTGCTGCTCGCGAGCGACTCGGCCGTCGTGGCCTCGCCGGGCATGGCCCCCTACGCCGCCTCGAAGGCCGCGCTCGTCCAGTTCGGGCGGGCGCTGTCGGTCGACCTCGCGGGTACCGGGGTGCGGGTGAACGCGGTGTCACCGTCCATCGTCGACACGCCGATGAGCCGGGGCGACCTCGGCGCCGCGGCGTTCGACGAGCCCGCTTTCCCCGTGCAGAGCGCCGACGAGGTCGCCGCGCACGTCGCCTACCTCCTCTCCCCGCGGAGCCGGGCGGTCAACGGCACCACCCTCCTCAGCGACTTCGGGTACACCGCCCGGTCGGGATTCCCCGCCTGACGCGCCCGCGTCCGGCCCCACCGCGCACGCGCGCAGAACACACAGGAGCACACATGGCAACCGTGGTCGGATCGAGCGTCTCCGGACGCGTCGTCGTCATCACCGGAGGCGGCACGGGCATCGGCGCGGCGGTCGCGGAACGTTTCGCGGCCGAAGGGGCGCACGTCGTCGTGGTGGGTCGCCGGCCGGAGCCGTTGCACGAGGTCGAGCGGGCCGTCGGGGCGCTGCCGATCGTCGCGGATGCGGCGGACACCGCGTCGGCGCAGGCCGCGATCGCCGAGATCCTCGCGCGGTTCGGCCGCATCGACGTCCTCGTCGCGAACGCCGGAGGACACGGGTTCTCCCCGGTCGCCGAGACCGACGACGCGAGCTGGGACGCCGCGATCCGTGCCAACCTCACGACCGCGTTCGTGATGGCGCGGGAAGCGCTGCCGGCGCTGATCGAGGCCAAGGGGCAGGTGGTGATCGTCTCCTCGCTGGCCGGGCTCTTCGCGGGGCCGTCGGTGGCCGGATACACGGTCGGCAAGCACGCCCTCATCGGCCTCACCCGGACGCTCGCGCGCGACTACGGGCGCCACGGCGTGCGCGTCAACGCGATCTGCCCCGGGTGGGTGCAGACGCCGATGGCCGACGAGGAGATGGACGAGTTCGCGGCGCACGCCGGTCTCGGCTCCCGGGAGGAGGGCTACGCGACGGTCACCGCCGACGTGCCGCTGCGCCGCCCGGCGCGGCCCGCCGAGATCGCCTCCGTCGTGCGGTTCCTCGGGTCGGGGGAGTCGTCATACATCACCGGCGCCGTGATCGTGGCGGACGGCGGGTCGCACGTGGTCGACGTGCCGACCATCGCCTTCGACCACGCCGGGATGTAGCGCCGGGTCAGGGGCGGTGGCCGTCGCCCCGAGATCAGTTGATCCGGAGCTCGAAGCCGTCGTCGGTCGGGACCACGGCGACGTGCGTGAGGTCGTCGACGTGTGCGGTCGGGGCGTGGGCTCCCGCGTGCGGACCGATGCCGATCACGCGCATGCCCGCGGCGTGGGCGGCCTGGATGCCGGCGCCGGAGTCCTCGAACACGACGCAGTCCGCGGGGTCGATGCCGAGGGTGCGGGCGGCGAGGAGGAAGCCCTCCGGATCGGGCTTCGAGGCGGAGACGTTCTCCGCCGTGACGGCGAGTTCGGGGACCGTGAGCCCGGCCTGGCCCATCCGCGCGGTCATGAGCGCGACGTTGGCCGAGGTGACCACCGCGTGCGGGAACGGCTCCAGCGCGGCGAGCAGGTCCTCGGCGCCCGGGATGCCGATCACACCGTCCACGTCGGAGGCCTCGGTCGCGAGCATGACCTCGTTCTCACGGAGGTTGATGGCGTGGTCGCGCTCGGGGAGCAGGATCGCCATGCTCTGGTGCCCCTGGCGCCCGTGGACGGTGCGCAGGACGGTCTCGGGGTCGATCCCGTGCGGCTCCGCCCAGGCGAGCCAGAGGCGCTCCACGACGGCGGTCGAGTCGACGAGGGTCCCGTCCATGTCGAGGAGGGCGGCACGGGCGTGGAGGATCTCGGTCACTCCCTCAGGCTAACCCTCACGCCGCCGACCCACCCCCTTTCGCGCGCCCCGGCCCCTTGCGAACGCGCGCACGGGGCCGGGAGGAACGCAACGGGGTGGGTCGACGGGGAGTCAGCCCCCGAGGTAGGCGCGGTGGAGGAGGGCGGGGTCGTCTTGGAGGGCCTGCGGCGCGCCCTGGAACGACACACGGCCGCCAGCGACGACGACCGCCTCCTGCGCGAGACCGAGGGCGAGCTGCGTGAACTGCTCCACCAGCAGCACCGCCACCCCGGACTCCGCGATCGACGACACGATCGGCATCAGGCGCAGGAACACCACCGGCGCGAGGCCCAGGGACATCTCGTCGATGAGCAGCACCCGGGGCTTCGCTGCGAACGCCCGTGCCAGCACCACCATCTGCTGCTCCCCACCCGACAGCAGTGCCGTGGGGGAGTCGATGCGCTTCTCCAGCTCCGGGAACTGCGCCAGCACGGCCTCGATCTCCCCGGCGGTGCGTGCCGTGAGGGAGAGGTTCTCGCGCACGGTGAGCGACGGGAACACGGCCCGCCCCTGCTCGATGTGCACGATGCCGCGCCGGGCCCGCGCCACGCGGGGGAGCCGGTCGATCGGATCCCCGTCCAGCAGGATCGACCCGGACGAGTGCGGCGTCACGCCGGACACCGCCTCGATCAGGCTCGTCTTGCCCGCCCCGTTGGGGCCGACCAGGGCCAGGACCTCGCCGCCGGCGACCCGCAGCGAGACGTCCGAGATGACCGGCCCGGCGCCGCGGCTCACCGTGACGCCGTCGAGCACCAGTGCGCTCATTTCAGCAGCTCCGTCTCTCCCATGTACGCCTTGACGACGTCGGGGTTCGCGAGGACCTCCGCCTGCGGGCCGCTCGCCAGGACGCGGCCGAAGTCGAGGACCGTGAGGGTCGGGCACACCGAGCGGACGAGGTCCAGGTCGTGCTCGATGATGATGAGGGCCACGCCGTAGCGCCCGGGGAGCTCGCGCAGGCGAGCCGCGAGTGCCAGATGCTCCTCGTGCGAGAGGCCGGCGGCTGGCTCGTCGAGGATGAGCAGTCGCGGGCGGGCGGCGACGTTCGCCGCGACCTCCACGAGCCGCCGGGTGCCGACGTCGACGCTCGAGAGGCGCGCCCGGGCCGGCGGGCACCCGAAGAACGCGAGGACCTCGTCGATGTCCGCCGCGGCGAGCCGCCGTCTGGCCACGAAGCGCACGTAGCCGCCCACGGTCAGCGCCGGAGGGACGCGGTCCTGCTGGAAGGTCCGTCGCAGTCCGAGTCGCGCACGCCGGGTGGGGGAGAGCCCGGCGAGGTCGCGGTCGCCGAGAAGCACGCGGCCCTCGTGCTGGGGGAGGAAGCCGCTGATGGCGTCGACGAAGGTCGACTTCCCGGCGCCGTTCGGACCGATGAGTCCCATGATCGAGGCGGCGGGCACCGTGAACGAGACGTCGTCGAGGGCCTTGAGCGCCCCGAACTGCACGGTCAGACCGTCGACCGTGAGCACCGGGGCGCCGTCGAGGGCGGCCTCGTCGACGGTGGCCGTCGTGGTCGTGGTGATCGCCGCCGCATCGGTTCCCGCGTCAGGCGGGAGCGCCGTGAGCTTCGCGCTGGCCGTGCGCCGGTCGGCCCGTCGGTACAGGAGGTTGCGGATGCCCTGGCCGAGGTTCGTGCCGCTCGTGAGCGCCTGCACCCCCAGCACGCCGAACACGACGAAGCCCCAGTCCTGCGGCACGCCCCACCGCTTGAGCAGCTCCGGCACGAGCACCCAGAGCAGTCCGCCGAAGATGGCCATGTCGATGAGGTGCGCGCCGGACATGATCGCCAGCACGTACAGGGCGAGGGACTGCAGCGGCGTGAAGCTCGAGGCGAAGGGGAGCTGCACCTGTCCGGCGAGCAGCCCGCCGGAGATGCCGCCGAGGGCCGCCGACACCGCGAACGCCGTGAGCTTCGCGGTGCGCACGCTCTGCCCGGCCGCGGCCGTGCCCCGCTCGGAGAAAGCGACGGCCTTCCAGCTCGCGCCCCACCGGCCGCGCTGCAGGAAGAACACCGCCAGGCCGCAGACGGCGAGCACGACGATGGAGAGGAAGAAGAACTCCCGGTCGCTCCCGAACAGTGCCGGGCGCTCGATCGCGATGCCGTCCGCGGAGCCGGGGAACTGGATCTGCACGAGCGTGACGTCGGCCGCCGCGGCGAAGCCGAGCGTCACCACCGCCAGGTTCACCCCGCGCAGCCGCAGGGCGGGGAGCCCGACGAGGATGCCCACGAGACCGGCCGCGACGCCACCGAGCACGAGCCAGACGAGGAAGCCCCCCGGCGCCTGCATCACGTTCAGCAGCGAGACGATCCACGCGCCGACCGCGGCGAACGTGAGCTGGCAGAGGGCGATCATGCCGGCCGAGCCGGTGACGATGCCGAGTCCGAGGATCGCGATCGCGGCCGTGACGGCGCTGATCGCGAGGAAGACGAAGTAGCCGGGAAGGGCGGCGCTGAGGAGCGCACCCACGCCGATGCCGACCAGGGCGACGGCGAACGGCCAGGTGATTCGGAACCAGGGGCGGTCAGCGAGCGGCATCCCACACCTCCTTGCGTTGCGTCCACAGCAGCAGGACGACGATGAACAGGAACGGCAGGAAGTTGCGCACGAGCGCCACTTCGTCGATCTGCGCGACGAGTCCGCCGAGGACGCCGAGGAGCAGGCCGCCGACGACGGCGAGGTCGAGCCGGCGGAAGCCGCCGAGGAGCGCGGCCGCCGCGGCGGGGACGATGAGCATGGACAGGCTCGTGGCATCGTTCGACTGCGAGGGTGCGACGATGATGATCGCGATGGCGCTGATGACCCCGGTGACGAACCAGACGGCGATCGACAGCGGCCGGGAGCGGATGCCGAGCAGCTCCGCCGTGGTCGGCCGCTCCGACAGCGCGCGCAGCTGGGTGCCGACCCGGGTACGGCGCAGCACGATACGGACGGCGACGGCGGTGACGACGGCCATCGCCACCGTCGCGACGGTTACCTGGCTGATCACCACGCCGCCGAAGGAGAACGCGGGGCCGGCGATGATGGGGGTGAAGGGCTGCGGCTTGTTGCCGAACAGGATGAACGACAGCGAGATGAGCAGCAGGAGCGGGCCGACCGTCATGGCCGAGCGGGTCGTCGTCGAGGCCTCCGACAGCCAGGTCGCGGCGATGAACCCGATCGCCGCGGCGAGTAGGCCCGCGACGAGGACCCCGAGGATCGAGCCCAGCCAGATGGGCAGCCCGATCTCGCGGACGAACCACACGGCGGTGAAGGCCCCGAACATGCCGGTCGCGGCCTGGGCGAAGTTCACCACGCGCACGAGGCGCGACATGAGGGTGAGGCAGACGCCGAGGACGGCGTAGAGGCCGCCGGCGGCGAGACCGGCGATGGCGCCTTGGAGCATCAGGCGTCCTTTCTGGTGAGGGGCCCTTCGACAGGCTCAGGGACCCAGATGTGGGTCGCTGAGCCTGTCGAAGCGCGGGAAACCCGGGTGGGTCGCCGAGCCTGTCGAGGTGGGTCGCTGAGCCTGTCGAAGCGCAGGGACCCGGGGTGGGTCGCTGAGCCTGTCGAAGCGCGGGACTATTCGCCGATCCGGAGCCAGTCGTCGGCGACCTTCTCCCAGGCGTTCGTGCCCGACTTCAGGATGATCGGCCAGCCCGCGGTGTTCTGCGTGCCGAAGGCGTAGGGCGTGCCCACCATCGGGTTCTCGATCGGGTCCATGCCCTTCAGTGCCTCGGAGACGCTCTCCCGGGTGATGTCGCCGTCGATGCTTTTCAGCACCTCGATGAAGTACGTCGCCGCGAGGTAGCCGCCCTGGCTGAACGAGGTGAGGGGGATGTCGTTCTCCTCCATCAGCGCCCGCCAGTCCGCGTTGATGTCGCTGTCGTCCGTGAACGGGTAGAACTCGGCGGGGACGTAGATGCCGGCGCCCGCGTCGTCGATCGCGTCGGCGAAGTTCTCGCTGTAGACGCTCGTGAGGTAGAGCCAGGTCACGTCGTCCCAGCCCTGCGCGTTCGCGGCCTTGACCTGTCCGATCGCGTCGGGCTCGACGGGGTTGATCGCGAGGGCCTTGCAGCCCTGGTCGCGCGCCTTGACGATGTAGGGCGTGTAGTCGGAGGCGCCGTACGGCACGGTGTCGTCGACGTACTTCGGCTCCTTGCCCGTGATCTCGGTCCACTTGTCGATCGCGGCCTGGTAGGTCGGGCGGGTGGAGCCGGCGATCTCCAGCAGGATGCAGATGTCGTCGAGTCCGAGCACCTCGGAGCCGTACTGCAGCGTGAGGGTCATGTCGTTGAACGGGCCGACGTTCGCCGGCGAGATGTTCTCGCTGTCGAAGCAGCCCGTGTCGACGCCGATGCCGGGCACCGAGAGGATGCCCTCCTGCTCGTAGTACTTCGCGTTGATCTCGCACTCGATGAGGCTCGCGGAGCCCACGAGTGCGACGGCTTCGTCGCTGCCAACGATCTCCCGCGCCGAGGCGGTGGCCGTGGCGGGGTCGCCCTTGTCGTCGAGCATCTTGTACTCGATCTTCCGGCCGTCCAGGCCGCCATCCTCGTTGAACGCGTCGAAGACGGCGGCGGCCGCCTGCGACGCTTCCGGGAACGTCGCCGGGCCGCTGATCGTGTTCACGGAGCCGACGACGATGGGGGCGCCGTCGCCCCCGGCTCCGTCGCCACCGGCGCAGCCGGCGAGAGCGAGGGCGGCCACGGCGATGACCGCCGCGGTGCCGGATGCTCGTCTGTTCATGTGCTTCTGCCTCTCCTGTTCGGGTCGTGCTGTCAGCTCGAAGGCTGGGTATCGGTGCTCGTCGACGGCGCGCGCAGGGCGCGGTTCACGAGCTCCGTGTCGGTGAACTGCTCGAAGGCGACGATCTCGCCGCCCGCCACGCGCCAGACGTGGGCCACCCGGGCGGCGAAGAACCGCCCGGTGCGCTTGTAGGTGCCGGAGTAGGTGCCGATGCCGACCACGACGTCGCCGCCGTCGACGACCTCGTCGATCGCGACGGTGTAGTCGTCCCACTCCTCCTGGATGCGGCCGAAGACGTTCTCGGCGACCGCGTCCGGGCCGATGTAGGTTCCGGCGTAAGGGAATCCGGCGGCCTCCGTCCACTCGATGTCGGCCGCGAAGGGCGCGAGCATGCCGTCCAGGTCGCCCCGGTCGTTCGCGGCGTAGTGCTCGCGGATCAGGTCTGCGTTGCTCATGTGCTCTCTTTCGTTCCGGGGCCCTGAGCCTGTCGAAGGTGGGTCCCTGAGCCTGTCGAAGGGGGGTCCCTGAGCCTGTCGAAGGGGGGTCCCTGAGCCTGTCGAAGGGGGGTCCCTGAGCCTGTCGAAGGGGGGGCCCTGAGCCTGTCGAAGGGTCAGACGGGCTGCGCGTCGGGGTAGGCGACGGCGCCCAGGGGGTAGATGTGTCCGCCGGCGCGGGAGTGCTCGGACTCGCCGTCGCCGTTGAGTCCGAGGAAGATCCCCGTCGTCATGAGCTGGTAGCCGAGGTCGTGGAGCCAGACGCTCGCCACCGCGATGCGGAACTCGCGGAAGCAGAACAGGTAGAGGCCGTCCGCGAACTTCCACACCGTGGAGAGGTCCATGTCGCCGTGACCGCGCTGGACGCCCTCGAGGCACTGCCACGCGTAGCGCTGGCTGGACACGTAGACGTGCTCGTACAGGTGGTGGGGGCTGTAGCGGTAGATGTTCCGCTTGCCGATGAGGTCGCGGCTCGGACCGGGGACCTCTCCGGTGGCGGGGCCGGCGTCGGTGGTCGCGGCCCAGAAGTCCTGTCCGACCTGCGGGGTGCCCTCGACCGCCTCCGCCGCGATGCGGGAGCGGATGACGGTGGCGCGGTGGGTCGTGGTGGAGAACACGACGGTGAGGGCTTCACGCTCGCGGGTCTCGAAGAGGATGTTCACGAAGACGACGTCGTCGCGCACGCGGACCGCGTCATACGGGTCGCGTCCCGAGGAGCCCAGTCCCTCCCAGGTCACGGAGTCCTCGTCGAAGCGGAGCGCGAGCGTGGTGTCGTCGTCGAGGGTGAGCATGAGCGCCGTTCCGGGGAGCGTCGTGTTCGGCAGGCGGAACGTGTCGATGCCCGCGGCGAACTCGTCGTACGTGCGCCATTCGTCCAGAGCGGGGTCGGTGGAGATGTCGGTCATGAGGGTCCTGACGTCGCACACGGCGGGGCCTCGTCGCCCCGGGCACCGCGTCGTCGCGATGCGCTTGCCTCATGCTCCGGCCGGCCCGGGGGAGCCCTCAAGCGCGCGGAGTCCATCCCGCGCCGAGAGTCAACCGGCGTGCCCTCCCGGGCAAGCCCGCCCCCGCGGATGCCCCGTACCGGTCCCGTCCCCGCGGCAGCCCCGCCTTCCGGTCACGTCCGCGGATCCGCCCCCGGCCCTCCGTGCGGGATCAGAAGCGCCCCTGCCGGACGCGTTTGGGGTGCGTTCCTGATCCCGCACGTGCGTCCCGCCTGCGGCCGCCCCGGCGCGGGACGGAAAACGCCCCTCCCGGACGCGTGTGCGGCCCGTTCCTGATCCCGCACGCGGGGGTCAGCCGTGTCCTCTGGCGCGCGGGAGTCGCGCCCTTCCGCGCACGGCGTGCCTTTCATCGGAGCGGGATCGAAAACGTCCCTGCCGGACGCGGGTGGAGTGCGTTCCTGATCCCGCACCGGCGTCCCGCGTGCGGCCGCCCCGGTGCGGGACGGGAAACGCCCCTGCCGGACGCGTATGAGGCCCGTTCCTGATCCCGCACCCGAACGCGGTGTACCTCTGGTGCACGGGAGTCGTGTTCTTCCGTGCAGGGCGTGCCGCTCGTCGGTGCGGGGTCGAAACTGCACCTGCCAAGGGCGTCTGGGGTGCGTTCTTGATCCCGCGCGCGGGGCGGGGGACGGTGCGGGATCAGAAACGTGCGCGGGGCGGGCGCTGGCGGGGCGGTTTTCATCCCGCGCGCGACGGGGAGGACGGGAACGACGGGGTCAGTGGGTGGCGCGGTACTCGCTGGGGGAGACGCCGAACGCGGTCTTGAACGCACGGCTGAAATGTGCCGCGTCGACGAAGCCCCAGCGGGCGGCGATCGCGGCGACGGGGCGGTCGGCGAGCATCGGGTCGAGGAGGTCGCGACGGCACTGCTCCAGGCGGCGGGTGCGGATCCACGTCGACACGGTCACCCCCTGTTCCTGGAACAGTCCGTGCAGGTGGCGGGTGGAGATGAAGTGCGCCGCGGCGATGGAGGCCGGACCGAGGTCCGTGGAGGCGAGGTTGCGGTCGATATGCGCACGGATCCGCTGCATGAGGGCGCGGTGCGGGTCGGCGGAGGCCTGGTCGAGACCGAGCTCCCGCGTGAACACGGTGGTCACGAGGTCGAGGGCGCTGTGCGCGAGCCGGGCTCCCGTCGTGCCGGCGAGCTCGTCGAGGTTGCCGGCGAGCTGCGTCAGGTACGGCACGACCATGCCGCCCAGCCCCTCCTGCCCGGAGATGCGGACGGCCGTGAGCTGCCCGATCATGTCCGCGGGCAGGCTGATGAGGTGCTTCGGGAACATGACCACCATGGTGCGGAAGTCCTGATCGAAGACGAGGGAGTACGGCCGATCAGTGTCGTAGACGGCGAGGTCGCCCGGCTGCAGCACGGCCTCGCGGTCGTCCTGGATGAGCAGCCCGGTCCCGGCGAGCATCAGGCTCACCTTGAAGTACGAGCGGTCGCCGCGGGCGATGAGCTCGGTCGTGCGTTCGACGACGTGCGAGGTCGCGCGGATGTCGTTGACGTGGACCTCGTCGACGGCAGCGCCCCGGATCAAGCCGCGGAACTGGTCGGCGCCCGCGGAGGACACCTGCAGGGGCACGAAGGACTCGGAGACGGCGGCGCGGAACTCGCTGATGTTGCGCGCGACCAGGGTCGACACCGATTCGGCGGGGGTGGTGAGGGCACCGTTCATGACTGATCACCTCGGGCTGGTGGGAACGACGACGTTGTATACGATCCGTTCCGCGATGCTACCACCGGCGACGGCCGCGCGGGGTGCCGTCTAGGATGTGGTCCGTGAACGGCGGGGTGATGTCGACGGTGGGGCAGCGGATCCGGCACGTGCTCCGTCAGGTGCGTGGACCCGCCACCTCAGACGCGGTGTTCGAAGCGACGGCGCTGATCGTCGGCGCGGCGTTCCTCCTGGTGGGATTCCTCGTGGCCCTGCCGGTGTTCTGGGGGCACCAGCTCTCGATCAGCGGCACCGGCTCGATCGGCATGTTCGCGGCGTACGGCGGTGCGATCGCGGCCGCGCTCGCCTTCGCCCTGGGACGCCTCGCCGTGCGGGCTCCGGAGGTCGACCCCTCGGTCGCGAGGGACGGATTCGCCGTCCCCGGCGACCGGCTCCGCTGGTATGACCTCGCCGCCATCGCCTTCGCGCACGCCGCCATCGCCTACCTCGGCTGGCTCGGCATCGCGCAGCTGCTGGAGCAGAGCTTCGTCGACGCCCCGGTCTTCCCGTTCCCCGGGGCGATCCTCGTCGCGGTGGCCTTCGCGCTCACGGGCTACGTCGCCTTCCTCAGCGCCGTCGCTCTGACGCCGACCGTGCTGTCGCTGGTCCTGGCGGTGTTCCTCGTCGTCGGGGCGTTCGCGGCGATGCTGGCGTCGAGCGACGTGCACTGGTGGCGCGACAACCTGTCGGCGCTGGGCATGAGCAGCAACAGCGCCTCGGTGGCCTTCAACGTGACCCTCATCATCGCGGGGATCATGGTGACGACCATCTCCCGCTATGCGACCGCGGGGCTGCCCGTCGACGACCCGGTCGACCGCCGCGGCCGGACGATCGTGCGCGGGGGCCTCATCCTCATGGGGATCTTCCTCGCGTGCGTGGGCATCTTCCCGGTCGACGAGTTCTTCGGCCTGCACAACACGGTCGCGACGGGCATGGCGGTGGTGTTCGCGGTGATCGTCGTCGGCCTGCCGTGGTTCGTGCGCAGCATCCCGCGGGTGTTCGTGGGGCTCGGCTGGGCGTACGTGCTGGTCATCGTGCTGCTGGGGGCGTTCTTCGCGGTCGGCTACTACAACCTCACGGCGGTCGAGCTCATCGCGGCCGTGCTGATCTTCAGCTGGATCATCGTGTTCCTGCGCACCGCCGGCACGATGGGAGCCTCCGCGACGCGCGCGGACGCCCGTGCGACCCCGGAGTCGGCGCTCGACTGACGGGGCGAGGCGTCGTCAGTCGCGCAGCAGGCGCGTCGCCTGACGCGTGCGCTGCAGGGCGTCGACGGTCTCGGCGTACCGGCGCTTGGCGACGCCGATGAACAGGCAGTCCACGAGGGCGAGCTGCGCGATCCGGCTCACCATCGCCCCGGCGCGGAAGGTCGACTCGCGCACCTCGGTGAACAGCGCGTGGTCGGCGACCTGGGCGAGGGGGGAGTCCTTGACGGAGGTGACGGCCACCGTCGTCGCGCCGTTGGCGACGGCGGCTTCGAGGAACCGCACCGTCTCGATGGTCGACCCGGCGTGCGAGAACCCGATAGCGACGGTCGTGCCCACGGGGAGCACGGCGGCGGCGATCGCCTCGTGGGGGTCGGAGAGGACGTGGGCGTTGCGGCCGACGCGGAGCAGCTTGTGCGCGAGGTCCTCGGCGACGAACTGGCTGGCGCCGATGCCGTAGAGGAGGATCCGGTCGGCGCCGTCGATGGCCGCGACCGCCGCCGCCAGCACGGCGAAGTCGAGCTGGCCGACGGTCTCCTCGATCGCGAGGAGTTCCAGGGCGGCGAGCTTGGAGACGGCCTCCTCCAGGGAGTCCTCGTCGGAGATCTCGGAGCCGTAGGCGCCGCGGGCGGAGAACTGGGCGGCCTCCTTGCCGAGCTCGGTGGCCAGGGCCATGCGCAGCGGGGCGTATCCGGTGAAGCCGATCGCACGGCAGAACCGGACGACGGACGCGACCGAGGTGCGGCACTCCGCCG
The DNA here is from genome assembly GCF_900105335.1 of Microbacterium paraoxydans. NCBI lineage: Bacteria > Bacillati > Actinomycetota > Actinomycetes > Micrococcales > Microbacteriaceae > Microbacterium > Microbacterium paraoxydans. The sequence goes on from NZ_LT629770.1 coordinate 2,990,528, forward strand.
CGAGCTCGCTGATCGTCTTGTCGATCACGAGGCTCGGGTTCTCCCGCACGGCGGCCGCGACACGGGCCAGGGACGGGGGCAGGGTCGCGGCGGCGGCTTCGATCGTCGACTGGATGCTCACGGTATCCTCCGGAACGGCGGAACGGGATGGTAAATTCTTTTCAGCGAGTCTACGTGTTGTGTAGTCGCTTTTCTTTCTTTCCGCCGGATCCGAGGAGTGCCGATGAGCGAGACGACCGCCACCGTCGACCTCGGCAAGTCCCGCTGCCGCCTCGTCGTGCACGGCGCGACGGCCGGGGAGCGCTCCGGGATCGGAGCGCCGGGCCTCGCCGCGGCGGGCGGAGTGGAGGCGGCGCTCACCGCGATTCTCCCGCTGCTCGACGATGTCGGGCGCATCGACACGCTCGGCGTGGGGGCGGCCGGCGCCTGGTTCGCCCCGGAGGCGGCCGCGGAACTCGCCGCCGCGCTCGCCGCACGGACCGGCGCACGCGTGGCGGTGGCGTCGGACGTGGTCACCGCCCATGCGGGCGCTCTCGACGGCGCGGCCGGCGTGCTGCTCATCGCCGGCACCGGAGCCGTGGCGCTGGGCGTCGACCCCTCCGGTGCGCGTCTGGTCGACGGCTGGGGCCCCGAGCTGGGCGACTTCGGCAGCGGATCCTGGCTCGGCCGGGAGGCGTTGCGTGCCGTGCTCCGTGCCCACGACGGGCTGGCCGCCCCCACCGCTCTCACCGCGGCGCTCGCCGCCCCCGTCGGCCCGCCCTCGGCCGTGCAGGCCTGGCTCGCCGCCGACGGAGCCCTCGCCCGCCGCCTCGCGACCCTCGCGCCCCTCGTGCTCGCCGCGGCCGCAGACGACGACCCCGTCGCCGGCGGGATCGTGGACGAGGCCGTCGGGCTCCTCACGGCGACGACCGCTGCGGCCGCCGGCGCGACAGCGGACGTCGTGCTGCACGGCGGCCTCACCGACCACGACGGCTTCCGCGCCGCCCTGACCCGCGCCCTGGAGACGAGCGGCCACCGCGTCGTCCCCGCGCGCGGCGGCGCCATGGACGGGGCCCTGCTGCTGACCCGTCGCCTCGACCTCCCCCATGAAAGGTTCGTGCACCGTGCCGAATGACCCCCGTCTGACCACCCTCCTCGCCGAGCTCGCGGGCCTCGACACCGAGGCCTCCACCACCGAGCGCGGCGACCTCGACCTGCTGAGCACGACCGAGCTCGTCGAGCGCATGAACGCCGAGGACCGGCGCGTGCCCGAGGCCGTGGCCGGTCGCACGGCGGAGATCGCGGCGGCGGTGGACGGCATCACGGAGCGGTTCCGACGCGGCGGTCGCCTCATCTACATCGGTGCAGGCACGGCCGGACGCATCGGCGTGCTGGACGCGAGCGAGTGCCCGCCCACCTTCGGCACCGACCCGTCGATGGTCGTGGGGCTCATCGCGGGCGGGGAGACGGCCATCCGCTCGGCGGTGGAGAACGCGGAGGACGACGACGAGGCCGCGGCCCTCGCTCTGCGCGACCTCGACCTCACCGATCTGGACACGGTGGTGGGGATCTCGGCATCCGGCCGCACCCCGTACGTCATCGGCGGGCTGCGGTACGCCAGGGGCCTCGGCGCGCTCACGGTGGCGATCGCCTCGAACGCCGGGTCGGCGATCGGCGCGGAGGCCGAGATCGCGATCGAGGTCGTCACGGGGCCGGAGTTCATCTCGGGCTCCACGCGGCTGAAGTCCGGCACGGCGCAGAAGCTCGTCGTGAACATGCTGACGACGCTCTCGATGATCAAGCTCGGCAAGACGTACCGCGGGGTCATGGTCGACCTGCTGGCGACGAACGAGAAGCTGCACGCCCGCTCGATCCGCACGGTCTCGCAGCTTGCGGGCGTGGACTTCGACGCCGCGTCCGCCGCGCTGGAGGCCGCGGACGGCTCCGTCAAGCTCGCGCTGCTCCTGCTCGCGACCGGAGTGTCCGCCGAGACCGCGGCGGCCGTACTGGCGGACGCCGACGGCATCCTCCGCGACGCGATCGCCGCCCTCACCTGAGTCGGTCGTCGCCCTCCCCGTGGCGCGGGATGCGAAGCGCTCCTGCCCGGAACGATCGGGGCACGTTTTCGCACCCGCGACGGGCTGCCCACTAGCGTGTGGGCATGCCCCTCGCTCTCGTCACCGGCGCCGCGCGCGCGAACAGCATCGCCGCCGGCATCGTCCCGCGGCTCCGTGCCGACGGCTGGACCGTCGTCACGAGCGACCTCGACGACGCCGATCACCCGGCCGACCTCTCCACCGCGGACGGATCGGAGCGTCTGATCGCCGAGGTCGCGGAGGCGCACGGCCCGATCTCCGCGCTCGTCCTCAGCCACGCGCATGACGTCGAGTCCGGCGTGCTCGACACCACGGCGGAGAGCTTCGACCGGCACGTCGCCGTGAACGCGCGGGCGAGCCTGCTCCTCATCGCGGCCTTCGCCCGCCAGGCCGAGGACGGCGGCGCGATCGTGGCTCTCACGAGCGATCACGTCACCGGGAACCTGCCGTACGGGGCGTCCAAGGGCGCGCTCGACCGGCTCGTGATCTCCGCCGCGCGCGAGCTCGGTCCGCGCGGCATCTCCGCCAACGTCCTGAACCCCGGCCCCATCGACACCGGCTGGATGGACGACGGGACGCGCACCGACCTCGCCGGGATGACGCCGCTCGGGCGCCTCGGCACGCCGGGCGACATCGCCGCCGTCGTCTCGTTCCTCGTCTCGGACGAGGGACGCTGGATCTCCGGGCAGCTCCTCCAGGCCGACGGGGCCTTCTCCGCCCGCTACTGATCACGGGGCGGAGCGGCCCCGGTGCTCTCAGTGGCCGCAGGCGCAGGAGTCGCCGCCGCAGCAGGAGGCCGTCGCCGTCGCTCCGCCGTGCGCCTGGGAGGACTCCGGCACGTCCATGGCCGGGTTCTGGTCGAGGAAGCCGTAGGGCTTGAACCAGAATCCCGCGTAGTCCACGGGCATGATCGGCCAGTCCTCCGGGCGGGGGAAGTGCGTGAGCCCGAAGGTGTGCCAGAGCACCATGTCCTCGCCGTCGATCCGGCGATCATCGGCCGTGTACTCCGGGAGGCCGGAGCCGCCCTGGTGCGCGTTGGGATAGCGCCCGGCCGGCCAGATCCGGCCGTGCTCGTATCGCGTCGCCCAGAGGTGCTTCGTGGCGAAGGCCGCGCGGGCAGCGACGGACGACGCGGGGTCGGCCATCAGCAGGGCGGTCGGCTCCGGCACGAGGTGGTAGGCGGTCGGGCGGCCGACGTGGTTCGTCCGCGAGGCGCTCTGCACCTCCCACACCCGGGCGACGGAGGAGTCGGCCTCGCGCTGGGCGGCGTGCTCAGTCTCCAGCACCGTCTCCGACCAGGTGAACGCGTTGCCGAACGGGTTGTCCGGCCCCATCGGCACCCGCTGCGCGTCCACCTCCACGAGGCGATTGTCCTGGCCGTCGATCGCCACGTCGAGGCGCGCGCAGAACAGGTGCTGGTGGACCGGGGCGAAGACGCCGGGGGCGAGTTCGGTCGCGTGCTTCTGGCGGACGCCCGGCTCTCCGGCACCGGCGAACACGATGCCCGTGGCCTTGGCGACGACCTCGATCGAGCCGTCCAGGCCGAAGTTCCAGTAGAAGCCGTAGTCGTAGTTGCCGATGGTGGAGAAGTACGAGACGACGAAGCGCCGCGAGCGCCGCACGTCGGAGCGCCCGGAGAGGTCGGTGTGCTTCCAGAGGATGCCGAAGTCCTCCTCGTGCATGCAGATCACATTCGGGATGCGCACCGGGTGGCCGTGGTCGTCGGCGACGTATCCGTCGAGATACCGGATCACGCCGAGGCAGTCGCAGCCGAGCTCCAGGTGGTTGGCGTTCTTGCCGAGGAGGTACTCGCCCGCGTCGAAGTAGCTGATCCAGAAGCGGCCGGGGGCGGTGTCGCCGTAGGGCACGACCATCTCCGGCACGCTCGCCCGGTGCAGGACGGAGCGCCCCTGGAACGACACGTCGTGCAGCACGAGGCCCTCGCGGGCGTTGAAACCGACGCGCATCGACCAGCCCTCCCACTCGACGAGCGAGCCGGACACGCCGAAGCTCGGCCCCTCCGGCTGGGTGATCTCGATGGGCTTCAGCGTCGTCCGTGCCGCGCCCTGCACCTCCGGGTAGTAGTTGCCGTGTCCGGCCGGGACCGGCACGTCGCCCTCGTCCTCGACGCGGATCACGCTGTCCGAGGTGAGGTCGATGTGCACGATCAGTCCCTCGACGGGGTGCGCCCACGGGGAATCCTGCTCGTCGTATCGGAGGAAGGTGAGGGACCGGATCACGCGGCGGCCCACCTCGTCGGCCCGGCCCGTGTAGCCCGGGGCCAGGGGGGAGCAGAAGGCGAGGGTCATGTGGTCCGCCAGGCCGCGGCGGCGCATGGCCGCCTGCCATTCCGGGGACGCCTTGGCGATGGCCTCGGCCCGCTCGTACTCCTCGAAGAGGTACTGCGGCTGGCCGTAGGGCGGGGCGTCGTTGGGCACCCGCTCCTGGCGCACGACCTCGTCGCGGGTGATCGAGACGATCACCTCGGTCGCGACACCGGTGGCCGTGTCGAGCAGCGTCACGTCGACCCGGCGGTCGATGGGGGCGCCAGGGCGCCAGGCCGCGAGCTCCTCCTTCGTGGCTTCGTCGGGGAGCAGCATCGGCACGCGGGTGGTCGCCGTCAGCAGGCCGGCTGCGTCGAGCACCGCGCGGGCGGCGGCGATCTCGGCGCCGGTGAGCGGATCGAGCGGATGCGGAGCGGCGATGGGCTCGAGGGAGACGGGCTGGGGGGAGTGCGGGGACATCGTTGACCTCACTATTTTCGAGCGAACGCTCAAGAAACGGGTTGGCACGATGATACGACGGCGTGCACGGGTGCACAACCGTGCGTGTGGGCGATGTCGAGGTCAGGGTCGCCAGGGGGCGAGGATGCTGTCGAGGACTGCGAAGTGCGCCGCCGGCGTCTGCGGCTCGGTGACCTCGACGACCTGCTGGCCGTAGGTGATCGAGCGCAGGAGGGCGAGGAGGTCGCCGGTGGGGGTGTCGGGGCGCAGCTCCCCGTCGGTCGCCGCCTCGTCCAGGGCCTCCCGGACGCTGTCCTGCCACGTCGCGAGGGTCGGCGCTCCGGCGTCAGGAGTCGGTGCGAGAGTGGCCAGGCGTCCCCAGAAGCCGACGACCACATGCGCCTCGGTGCGGGTGCGCTCGTCGACGGGGAGCACCTCGCCCATCAGGGCTCGCAGGCGGGCAAGGCCGCGCAGCCCGTCCGTCGCGGCGGCGATGCGCTCGTCGGTGCGACGGGTGACCTCGGCCGCCGCGGCGCGGACGACGTCGTCGAAGCCGTCGAAGTAGTGCCACAGGGAGCCGGTCGCGACGCCGAGCTCCTTCGCGACCGCCCGCGAGGACACGCTCTCATGACCGTCCCTGGCGGCGACGACGAGCAGCGCGTCGGCGATCTGACGGCGACGCTCATCATGGTCGACGATGCGGGGCACGTGCTCATTGTGTCGCATCGCGACGGGGCCTCGCTTTTTTGAGCGATCGATCAATATACTTCGGCTGTGGACCTCCTGCTCCCGGCAGCATCGTGGCTGATGGCGGCGGCGGCGCTCGTGTCGGCCGGCGCCTGCCTCGCTGCCCGGCGCGCTGTGCCGTGGCAGGGGCGCCAGGCCGCGGTGGTGATGGCGGTGGGGATGCTGCTGGTGGCGGCGGGCGGCACAGGAGCGCTGGGTGCGCTGCTGCTCGGTGCCCTGATGCTCGTGTCCGGCATGATCGGCACGATGGGCGTCCGCGGGGCGGCATCGGCGGCCGGCTGCTGCCACCGCGCGCTCGGGGCGCTCGTGATGGCGATCTGCGCCTTCCACAGTGCCGCCGGATCGGGCAGTCAGGGCGTGGAGTCGGCGGGACACGCGGGACACAGCCTCGGCGGTGCGCTCGGTGCGCTCCTCGTGCTCGGCACGGTCGCCGTCGTCGGGTGGACGCTCGCCGCGGCCTTGCGTCCGACGGGGCATCGGGGGCGCACCGCCCGGCTGCTCGCGGTGGAATCCTGGGCGATGGCGATCGGGGTCGTCGCGATGGGCATCGCGGGCTGACCGTGCGGTGCGACGCCCGACCTCACTCCCGCGCGGCGGGGCGGACGAACGCCCAGGCGGCGATCGCCGCGACGGCGGCGGCGAGGGTCATGGTGACCGCCATCGTGACGGCGTTCGTGCCCCCGATCCCGGCGGCGACCGGGGCGAGCACCGGGCCGAACAGGAACGAGGACATGCCGAGCAGGGCGGACGCCGTCCCCGCCCTGGCGCCGTGATGCGCGAGGGCGAGTGTCTGGCCGTTCGGGCCGCCGAGGCCCGCACACAGCATGAATCCGACGAGTGCCGCCACCACGCCCGCCACCCCCGTCCCGCTGAGTGCCAGGACGAGGAAGGTCGTGGTCGCGACGAGCGTCGCCGTGACCCCGCCGAGATAGACGCGGAGGGGGCCGAACCGGCGCACGACCAGGCGGCTCGACTGGCTGCCGACGATGCTCGCGAGGGCGCCGGCGGCGAAGGCGAGACTGAAGCTCTGCGGGCTGAGGCCGAACTCGTCCTGCAGCACGAACGACGACATCGAGAGATAGGTGAAGAACGCCACGCCTGCACCGGCGGAGGCGCACAGGACCGCGGCGAAGAGCCGGTCGCCCAGCACGGCGCCGGCGTGCGCTCGCAGCACGCGGAGGCCTCCGCCGTGGCGCGCCTCCGGTCGCAGCGTCTCCGGCAGGAGGAAGACGACCACGAGCAGCAGGATGACGCCGATCCCGGCCAGCACCCCGAAGATCCCGCGCCAGTCCATGATGCGGGCGAGCTGGCCGCCCACCACCGGCGCGATGATCGGCGCGGTGCCCGAGACGAGGAACAGCAGCGAGAGCATGCGGGAGAGCTCGACCCCCTCGAACTGGTCGCGGGCGATCGCCAGGCAGATCACGATGCCCGCTGATCCCGCCAGCCCCTGCAGGAAGCGGGCGACGAGCAGCAGCTCGATGGTCGGAGCGACCGCGCAGACCGCGGAGAGCACCGCGAACGCCGCTACGCCGATCAGCAGCGGCAGCCGCCTGCCCAGCCGGTCGCTGAGAGGGCCGGCGACGAGCTGCCCCAGGCCGAGGCCGATCATGCACGCCGACATGGTCACCTGCGCCAGGGCCTCGGTCGTGCCGAGCGAGGCCGCGAGCTGGGGGAGCTGCGGCAGGTAGAGGTCCATCGACAGCGGACCGAAGGCTTCCAGCATGCCCAGCACCAGCATCGCCCGCAGAGTGCCCATGCGGGGCCGCGGGGCGTCAGCGGCGAACGGAAGACTCATCCCTCGCGGCGCAGCACGCGGCGCAGCCAGCTCTCCCGCGCGGCCACTGCGGCCCGGGAGACCTCGGCATCGGGGGAGAACCCCGAGAAACCGTGGTAGCCGCCCGCCCAGACGTGCAGTTCGGCCTGCCCGCCCGTGGCCCAGATCCGCGAGGCGTAGGCGGCGGCCTCATCGCGGAAGGTCTCCGCGGCGCCCACCTCGATGAACGCCGGAGCGAGTCCCGACAGATCCGTGGCCCGGGCCGGTGCCGTGTACGGCGACACGCGGTCGGTGAACCGGTCGGCTCCGGCGATCGCGTCCCACGCGGTGTCGTTGTTGTTCCGGTCCCAGGCGCCGAAGCCGTCGTACTGATGGCTCGACGGGGTCTCGTTGCGATCGTCGAGCATCGGGCAGCCGAGGAGCTGCCCGGCCAGCCGGGGCCCGCCGCGGTCGCGGGAGAGCAGCGCGACCGCCGCCGAGAGCCCGCCCCCGGCGCTCTGCCCGGAGGCGATGATGCGGGAGGTGTCGATGCCGAGCTCGTCGGCGTGGGCGACCATCCACTCCAGCGCCGCGTAGCAGTCCTCCGCCTGCGCCGGTCCGGGGTGCTCGGGGGCGAGGCGGTACTCGACCGCGACGCCGACGACGCCGTGCCGCTCGGCGAGGTCGATGAGCTCGGCGGTGCCGAAGAAGCGCGTGCCGAGCACCATGCCGCCGCCGTGGATCGACAGCACCGCCGGAGCCGGGGCTGTGGGCGCCGGCGCCGGGCGCACGACGGTGATCTCGAGCTCCGGAGCACCGACGGGGCCGGGGATGACCCGGTCCTCCCAGGTCACGGCGCGACCCTCGGCCTGCACGGCCATCGGCGGGATGATCGTCGCGAAGTGGTCGCGGTTGGCGTGGATCGTGTCGGCGCGCAGCGGGATGACCTCCACGAGGTCGACGAAGGCGTCGAGTCCGGCGACGAGCTCCGGGTCGTAGGGCACCGGTTCGGGCGCGCTCATGCGGCGGCCCGCCAGATCCGTCGCAGCCAGGAGGCGCGCGCGGCGAGGGCGGCGCGGGTGATCTCGGCCTCCGGCATGTACATGTCGAAGCCGTGGGCGCCGCCGCCCCAGACGTGCAGCTCGGCCTGTCCGCCGGTCTCCCAGATCCGGAGGGCGTACATGGTGTCCTCGTCGCGGAACATCTCCGCCTCGCCGACCTCGATGTAGGCGGGAGGGAGGCCGGAGACGTCCGTCGCGCGGCTCGGCGCGGCGTAGGCCGGGGCCTCGGTGCTGAACGCGAGGTCCTCGCCGAGGACGCACGACCAGGCGAGGAGGTTCATGTCGCGCTGCCAGGTGCCGATGCCGTCGTACTGCCGACTGGAGATCGTGGTGTTGGTGTTGTCGATCATGGGGCACAGCAGCAGCTGCCCGGCCATGACCGGGCCCCGCCGATCGCGCGCCAGCAGGGCGACGGCCGCGGTGAGGCCGCCGCCCGCGCTGCCGCCGCCCACGACGATGCGCGCGGGGTCGATGCCGAGCTCCGCGGCGTGCGCGTGCGTCCACACGAAGGCCGCGTAGCAGTCCTCCACGCCCGCGGGGTACGGGTCCTCCGGCGCGAGGCGGTACTCGACGTTCACGGCCACGACGCCGTGCTCCGCGACGATGTCGACGACCCGAGCCGTCTCCCACGAGCGGTGGCCGACGATCATGCCGCCGCCGTGGATGTTCACGAAGCCCGGGAGCGTCGAGGTCTCGGAACCCGCGGGGCGGAAGATCGTGACCTCGACGTCCGGGGCTCCGGGCGGGCCGGGGATGACACGGTCCTCCCAGGTGATGTCCCGGCCGGCGATCACGGTGTCGTTGTCCGGGAACATCCGGTCGACGCCGTCGCGCGGCAGGGTCTCGCGGGTGAGCGCGGGCTGCGGGTTCTTCGCGATCTCGTCGAGCACGGCCTGCACGTCGGGATCGAAGGGGACGGGGATGATCATGGTTCTCCTCGGGTGGGACGGCGTCAGGGGCCCTCGGGGTCGACGACCCCGCGGTCGGCCCAGAAGGGCTCGACGAGACGGCGCAGCTCGGCGGCGCCGACGCGGTCGACGAGGGCGGCCGCGTCGAGGTTCGCCCGCCGCTGCGTGACGCGGGAGGCGCCGAACAGGGTCGTCGTCAGGGCGGGGTGGGTGAGGGTGAAGGCGATGCCGAGCTGGGCCGGGGTCACGCCGAGGTCCTCCGCGACCGCGGTGAACGCGGGGACGTCGGCGACGATCCGCTCGCGGATGCCGCCGGGGTCGCGCCCGATCTGCCGGCCGCCGTTCACCGTCCCGGCGAGGATCCCGCCCTCCAGGCAGTCCGAGGCCTGCAGCGTGAGGCCCTGCTCCCAGAGGCGTGCGAAGGGCTCGCCGTCCGGGATCGACCGCCGCGAGACGCTGTACTTGAGCTGCGCGATCTGCGGGCCGGGCACGCCTTCCGCGGCGGCGAGGTCGATCAGGGCCTGGATGCTCCCCGCCGACCAGTTGTTCACGCCCCACGCGCGGATGAGGCCGGCGTCGGCGAGGGCGGCGAGGTCGAGCACGAGGTCGCGCAGGTCGAGGTCGTCGCGGCGCAGGTCGCCGAGGATCACGAGATCGGCGTGCTCGGTGCCCACCCGCATCAGGGCGTTCTCGAGCTGCGGGCGGAAGCCGTCGGCGCCGAAGGCCTCCAGCCAGAGCTTCGACGACAGCAGCCACTCCTCTCGGCGCAGCCCCGCCGCGCGCACCATCGCCGAGAAGATCACGTCGGTGAAGACGGGCGGGGCGCCGGGTGCGGAGTACACGCCCACGTCGAAGAGGTTCACGCCGCGGTTGGTGGCCTCGCGGAGGAGTGCGACCGCGTCGGCGAAGTCCATGCGGTCGTAGGTGTGCCACGAGCCCAGGGAGAACAGGGAGGCGTGCAGGCCGCTGCGGCCGATCTCGCGCACGGGGAGGGGAGTGGTCATGATGCTCCTCAGAGGCTGGGGTCGATGACGGCCTTGACCTCATCGAGGTGGTGCATGTGGGCGATCTTCGCGGAGGCGCCGGCGAGCCCGACCGGGGCGCTGAACAGGTCGTCCCAGGGGAAGCGGTCGGCGAACGCCGTGAAGAAGTCGATCGCGCGGGCGTAGTCGGAGATGTCGCCGTTGAGCGAGCCGACCACCGTGAGCTCCTTGCCCATGATCGTGCTGAGGGCGAAGCCGTCTCCGGCGGGGCCGGTCGAGCCGACGATCGCGACGGTGCCGCGCTGGGCGGCCATGCCGACGGCGTCCGGTCCGACGCTCGGTGCGCCCGCGAAGTCGAACACGTGGTCCGCTCCCTGGCCTCCGGTGAGCGCCAGGACCTGGTCGACGACGGGCCCGTCGCGGAAGTCGACGACGGCGTCGGCGCCGAAGCGGGCGGCGAGCTCCAGACGGGCCGCGGGAGCACCGACGGTGATGACCTGCCCGGCACCCGCGATCTTCGCGACTGCCGTGGCGAAGATGCCGAGGGCGCCGGAGCCCTGCACCACCACGCGGGAGCCGGGGCGGATGCGACCGGCCCGCTCGAACGCGCGCAGGACGGTCTTCGCGGCGCAGCCCGCCATGGAGGCCCAGGTGTCCTTGACGGCCGCCGGGAGCAGGAGCTTGGCGGCACCCGGGGTGACGTACGCGTACTCGGAGAGCCCAGCCGTCGCGAACGGCGGTACGTCGGCGCGCTGGAGGAAGCCGTAGCCGCGGCGGGAGCAGGCGACCGGTTCCCGCAGCACGACGCAGCCGTGGCACTCGCCGCAGGTGGACTCCGACCAGCCGATCCGGTCGCCGGGGGAGAGCGGGCGGCCGAGCGCGTCGCGGGTGTCGGGTCCGGTGGCCACGATCTCGCCGACCATCTCGTGACCGAGGACCATGGGCAGCATTCCGGGGAACGACATCTTCCCCTCCCAGATCTCGATGTCCGTGCCGCACAGCGTGGTGCAGGCGATGCGGACGAGGGCGGCGCCGGGTTCGATCTCGGCGGGCAGCGGGAGGTCCTGCAGGGTGAGCGGCTCGCCGTGCGCGGTGAGCACCGCGGCGCGGGTGGTGGTGGGGAGGGTCATGGTTCTCCAGTCGCGGGGCGGGTGGCGGGATCGAAGACGGTCCTCCGCGGAGCCCGGGAGGGGCGGAATCGATCCTGCACGGAGGGGGACGGGGTCAGACGAGGAGCTGGCCGCCGTCGACGGGGACCGAGACCCCGGTGATGTGGCTGGCGGCCTCGCTCGCGAGGAACAGCACGAGCGGGGTGACCTGGTCGATTTCGGCGATGGTGCCGAGCGGGATGCGCGACTCCCACGCGGCGCGGGCGTCCGGGTTGGAGGCGAAGTCGGCGGTCAGGGGCGTGAGCACGGGGCCGGGGGCGACGGCGTTGACCCGCACCCCGGAGCCGGCGAGTTCGATGGCCGCCGTCCGGGTGAGCGCGTCGACCGCGGCCTTCGTGGCCTCGTAGTGCCCGAGGCCGGGTGTGGGCTGCCGGGCGCCGATCGAGGAGATGTTGACGATGGTCCCGTGGCCGGCCGCGGCGAACAGCCTGCCGAAGACCCGCAGCATGAGGAACGTGCCGCGGACGTTGACGCGCAGGGCCGCATCGACCGCGTCGACCGCGACCTCCTGGAGTGTTCCCCCGCCGGCGACGACACCGGCGTTGTTGACGAGGACGTCGAGTCCGCCGGCCTCGCGGATCCGTTCGGCTGCCGCCTGCACCGACGCTTCGTCGCCGATGTCGAGGGGGAGGGCGGTGGCGCCGATCTCGGCGGCGACGGCTGCGGCGGCGACGTCGTCCACGTCGCCGATGAACACCTCGTCGCCCGCTGCGCGGAAGGCGGTGGCGATCCCGCGGCCGAGTCCGGACGCGCCTCCGGTGACCAGGATGCGACGGGGGGAAGCGGTCATGTTCGTCCTCACTGACGGGTGTTCTGACGGGATGAGTCCGTTATATTCTACAAACATAGAAAAACACAACCCCGTGCCCAGAGCCGGCGAAGGAGCCCCCATGCCCGATGCGACATCCCCCCGCAAGCCGCTGTCTCCGGGAGGGGCGACGGTGCCGCCGCTCGCCCTCGGATCGTGGAACACCTGGGATCGCATGGAGTTCGACGACGCCGTGCAGCTGATCCACCGGGCGGTCGAGCTCGACGCCGGATTCTTCGACGTGGCGTACTACAACATGGGGCCGCACGCCGAGAACTCCCGGACCGACATCCTCTTCGGAGAGGCCTTCCGGGCGAGCGGGGTGGACCGTGCCGACGTCGTGCTGTGCGGCAAGCTCTGGCTGTGGGACTGGCCGAACCAGGGCTTCCGTGGGCAGATCGAGGAGTCGCTCGAGCGGGCGGGCCTCGACCGCTTCGACACCCTCGTGGTGGGGGACTATCTCGACGCCCCGGACATGCCGCGGCTCGTCGCCGACGTGAACGCCCTCCTCGCGGACGGCCTGGTCGACTCGTGGGGGATCAACAACTGGCGGATCGCGGACACCAGGGCGGCGCTGGCCGAGGCGGACGCGCAGGGGATGATCGGCCCCTCGTTCGCGCAGCTCAAGTACGGCATCGCCCGACGGGCCATGGCGGAGGGTGACGCGTACGGCCCGCTGTTCGCCGACGGAACCCTCGCGCTGCAGGCCTCGGACGTGTTCGAGGGCGGAATCCTCGCCACCGGACGGATGCCTCAGCGCAAGATCGGTGCCGATGTCGGAGGTATCCGCGAGCGGATCCTCGCCGTGTACCCCGAGGTCGCACGGGTCGCGGGGGAGTTCGGGGTCACCCCGGCCGCCCTCGGCATCGCCTTCTGTCTGGCGAACCCCGCGACGGCCACCGTGCTCTTCGGTGCCTCCCGCGTCGCGCAGCTCGAGGAGAACCACGCCGCCCTCGCCCTCGCCCGCGACCACGGAGCCGAGGTCCGCGCCGCCCTCGCCGACTGCCGCGTCGACCACGCCGTCCGCCCCGACGGCACCTGGTGACCCCGTACCTCCCACGCCCCGCCTCCCCCGCCCGCCTCCCCCGCCCTCCCGGCCGTCCGGGATCACTTCCGCACCTCTCACACGCCCCGCAGGCACGTTCCTGATCCCGCCTCGCGCGGCCCCGCGTCCCACTCGCCGCGCGGGATCACTTCCGCACCTCGCGCGCGCCCCGCGCGCACGTTTCTGATCCCGCACGGCGTGACGCTCTGCGCGCCGATTCGAAACCCCGCCGCGTGGGGAGGGCGTGCGGCCGGTTCTGATCCGGCTTCTGGCGGCGGCGGTATGTCAGTCGCCGGGCCCGCCGCTCGTGGGCAAGCGAACCGCTCTTCGGCGCCCCGGATCAGAAGTGCTCCTCGCCTCAGTGTGGGATCGGAAGTGCTCCCGCGCATGCGCCGGATCAGAAGTGCTCGTCCTGCCCGCGTGGGAGGAGCGTTCTTGATCCCGGGAGGGTGGGTGTGGTGTCCCTCGGGGGCGGCGGCATAGTACGTCCGCGCCGTCACTTGCTCCGGTGCGGGATGAAAAGGGTGCCTGGAAGGCGACGCGGAGGGGCGTTTCTGATCCGGCTGGCGGGGTGGGCGCAGTGGCGGGACCAGAAACGGGCCCTGTGGGGAGGGGAGAGGTGCGGAAGTGATCCCGGCACCGGCACCGGCACCGGCACCGGCACCCGCGAGGCGGGGTGTGCGCGGGGGAGCAAGGCGCGTGCGCGCTGAGGCATCGGTCCGCGCGGCTGGGGTCGGAAACACGCTTGCGCTCTTTTTCCACGCATGTAGACTAACCAGCACGACACATCGAAGTGGCGTCGGTCCCGGTCTCCGGTCAGCGGCTCTTCGAACCTTCTTCACCACCCCCTGCACCCGAGAGAAGGAACCATGAAACGAATGCCCCTCGCGGTCGCCGCCGCCGTCGCCGCGACCCTCGCGCTCGCCGGCTGCAGCGGCGGCGGAACGCCCTCGCCGTCCGAGGGCGGTGGCGCCGAAGGCCCCGACGCCCTCAACATCGGCAACTTCCTCGACGTCACCTCGTGGGACCCGTCCCTCGCCGACATCGGCTTCGACGGCCCCTACCTGTCCGCGGTGTACGACGCCCTCATCGCCCTCGACAGCGACGGCACCCCGATCCCGTCGCTCGCGACGAAGTGGACCGTGGCCGACGACGACCTCAGCATCGACCTCGACATCCGCACCGACGCCGTGTTCAGCGACGGCACCCCGGTCGACGCCGACGCCGTCGTCGCGAGCCTCGAGTACCTCAAGGCCGGCGCCAGGTCCGGTGAGGCCTACGTCAACGCGGAGGGGTTCGAGAAGGTCGACGACGACACCGTCCGCATCGCCCTCACGCAGCGCGACGACACGATCCTCTACCTGATGGGCCTCGGCCGCAGCTACGTCATGCCCCCGGCCTCCATCGAGGCGGGCACGCTCGGCAGCGATCCGGTCGGCTCCGGCCCCTATGTGCTCGACAGCGACACCAGCGTCGCGGGCGCCGAGTACCACTTCACCAAGACCGAGGACCACTGGGACGCGAAGACATACCCGTTCGCCGAGCTCTCGATCTACCCGATCACCGACGCGACCGCCCGCCACAACGCGATGCTCAGCGGCCAGATCAACGTGCAGTACGGCGACGTGGCCAACCTCGACCAGGCCGAGCAGCAGGGCTGGAACACCGCCCAGCGGGTCTCCGGGTGGGCGGGCCTCGTCATCACCGACCACACCGGCGCGAAGAGCGAGCCCCTGGGCAAGCTCGAGGTGCGTCAGGCGCTGAACTACGCGTTCGACGGTGCGGCCGTCCTCGCGGCGGTCGGCAGCGGCGCGGGCGTGGCCACCAACCAGGTCTTCCCGGACGGCGGCGACATCAACGACCCCGAGCTCAACGACGCCTACGCGTTCAACATGGACAAGGCGAAGGAGCTCCTGGCCGACGCCGGCTACCCGGACGGCTTCGACATCTCGATGCCGATGTCCCCGATCTTCGAGATGTGGAAGCCGTCGGCCGAGCAGGCCCTCAACGAGCTCGGCATCACCGTCACCTGGGACAACATGCAGATGCCGGACTACCAGCTCAACGCACCGAACTACCCGATGTTCATCTCCTTCCTCGCGATGGACGGCAACGACGTTGCCACCGTCTCTCGCCAGCTGACGAGCGTGCAGTGGTTCAACCCGGAGCCCGACTACGCGAAGAACGAGGTCATCGCCCCGCTCGTCGAGAAGGTGCAGACGGAGCGCGGCGACGCGCAGACCGCCGCCATCAAGGAGCTCAACGAGGCCCTCGTCGACCAGGCCTGGTGGTCGGTCTGGTACCAGGCGAACAACATCTACTACACGGCGCCCGGCATCCAGCTGCAGCCCGTCGTGGGGATGATGTTCCCGACGCTGCGGTACATCACGCAGGGCTGAACGCCCGCCGGGGCGGTCGCCATGCGGCCGCCCCGGCACCCCTTCCCCTCCTCCTCACCCTCGAGAGGCCCCCATGCTCCTCTTCACGGCGAAGCGGGTGCTGTCCGGCATCCTCCTGCTCGTCGCGGTCTCGATCGGCACGTTCTTCCTCGCCCACCTCGCGATCAGCGACCCGACCGCCTCGCTCCTCGGGACCACGGCGAGTCCTGCGCAGCAGGAGGCGCTGGCGGCGAAGATCGGTCTCGACCGCCCCCTGATCGTGCAGTTCTGGGACTGGTTCTCCCACGCCGTGCTGCTCGACTTCGGCGTCTCGTGGCGCAACTTCCAGCCGGTCGGCGCGCAGCTCGCGGTCAAGGTCCCCGTCACGCTCTCCGTGGTGACCCTCGCGACCCTCATCACCGCGGTCATCGGCGTCGCGTTCGGCATGATCACCGGACTCCGCCCCGGCACCTGGTTCGACCGGATCATCAAGGGGATCTCCGTCGTCCTCTTCGCGCTCCCCGGGTTCTGGGTGAGCCTGGTCCTCGTCATGTGGCTGGCCGTGCAGCTCAAGTGGTTCCCGGCCGTGGGGTACGTCCCGCCGACACAGTCCGTCGACGGGTGGCTGCGCTCGATCACGCTGCCGGCGATCTCCCTCGCCCTGGGCGGCATCGTCGCCGTCTCGGAGCAGCTGCGCAATGCCGTGATCGCCCAGAGCCGCCAGGACTGGGTGCGCACCCTCCGCAGTCGCGGCCTGTCCGCCGCCCGGGTGAACCTGCACATCCTCCGCAACGCCTCGCCCGCCGCGCTCACGGTGATCGCCCTGATGTTTGTGGGCCTGCTCTCCGGGGCGATCGTGGTGGAGCAGATCTTCAGCCTCCCCGGTCTGGGGCAGCTCACGAACCAGTCGTCGCAGAACGGCGACATCCCCATGCTGCTCGGGATCACGGTGGTCTCCATCGTCTTCGTCGTCCTCATCAACCTCCTGCTCGACCTCGTCCTCGGCTGGATCAACCCGAAGGTGCGCGTCGCATGACCACGACTGACATCCGCGTCGCCTTCGACCGGGCCGCCCAGAAGCGCCGGTCGAGCCTGTTCCGACGCTTCCTCCGTCACCCCGGCGGCTACATTCCGCTCGCGATCTTCGTGCTCATCGTGCTCGTCGGGGTGTTCGCGCCGCTGCTGGCGCCGATGGACCCGAACCTCGTCGACCTCGCAGCCGCGAAGGCCCCGCCCTCGCCGGAGCACCTCCTCGGCGGCGACTCCACCGGGCGCGACATCCTCAGCCGCCTCATCTACGGGACGAGGACGACGCTGTGGGGTGCGCTCATCACGATCGTCACGGCGCTCGTCATCGGCGTCCCGTCGGGTGTCGCGGCCGGGTACTTCGGCGGCGTCTTCGACCGGGTCGCGACCTGGATCAGCGACGCCCTCCAGTCGATCCCCGGGATGATCATCCTCCTCGTGGTCGCCGCCGGCAGTCGCAACAACTTCGAGCTGCTGATGGTCACCGTCGGCGTCTTCATGGTGCCGGGCTACTTCCGCATCGCGCGGTCGCAGACGCTCGCCGTCCGCGGCGAGGCGTACATCGATGCCGCCCGCGTGTCGGGGCTGTCGGACGCGCGCATCATCTTCCGCCACGTCATCACGGCCGTCTACCCGCCGGTCATCATCCAGACCGCGCTCACGGCGGGCATCGCCATGGGCATGCAGGCGGGGCTCCAGTTCCTCGGCATCGGCGACTCGAACGTGCCGAGCTGGGGCGCGATGATGCTCGAGGGCTTCCGGCTCATGCTCACGTACCCGCTCATACTGCTGTGGCCCTCCGCCGCGCTCGGTCTCACGATCGCGGTCCTCGCGATCATGGGCTCCACGCTCGCCGAGCTCGTGCAGGTGCGCACGCCGCGGGCGGCCCGACGGCGGCGGCGCGGTGTGCTCGAGACCGCGGACGAGGTCGCCGCGCCTCCCGCCACGGGCAGCGTGCGTCATGAGGCTCCGGCGTCGGCCCTCCGCGTCGAGAACCTGCACGTCGTGCACGCGACACCGACAGGGGAGACCGAGGTCGTGCACGGAGTGACGCTCGACGTCGCGCCAGGGGAGGTCGTCGGGATCGTCGGCGAGTCCGGGTCGGGCAAGTCGCAGACCGTGTTCTCGGTGCTCGACCTGCTCCCCGCGACCGGCCGGGCGACCGCCGACGCGATCTGGGTCGGCGGCGCGGAGGTCACCCACGCGACGCCGAAGGGGCGCCAGGCCCTGCTCGGGCGCACCATCGGCTATGTGCCGCAGGAGCCGATGAGCAATCTCGACCCCTCGTACACGATCGGGCACCAGCTCATCGAGCCGCTGCGCCGGACGCACGGGCTGGGGAAGGCCGCCGCCCGGCAGCGCGCGCGGGAGGTGCTCCTGCGGGTCGGGCTGTCCGACCCCGATCGCGTGATGCGCAGCTACCCGCATCAGGTGTCCGGCGGCATGGCGCAGCGCGTGCTCATCGCCGGCGCGATCGCCGGTCGGCCGTCGCTCCTCGTCGCGGACGAGCCCACCACCGCCCTCGACGTGACCGTGCAGGCCGAGGTGCTCGAACTGCTGCGGGAGCTGCAGGCCGAGTACGGCATGGCGCTGCTCATCGTGACGCACAACTTCGGCGTCGTCGCCGACATCTGCGACCGCGTGATCGTCATGCGCGGCGGCGACATCGTGGAGTCGGGGCCCGTGGACGACCTCTTCGCCGCGCCCACCCAGGAGTACACGCGCGAGCTCATCGCCGCGTCGCTCGACGAAGCCGAGGGCCGCGCCGCGCTCGACGGCCGGCGGACGGAGGTCCCCGCATGAACACCGCTCCGGTGAACCCCCTGCTGCAGGTGGACGACCTCGTGGTCGAGTACGGCCGGGGTCGGCACGCCTTCCGCGCGCTGCACGGCGTCTCCCTCGACATCGCCCCCGGTGAGTGCCTCGGCCTCGTCGGCGAGTCCGGATCGGGCAAATCGACCCTCGGCAAGGCCATCCTCGGCCTCGCCCCGGTGACGGCGGGGCGCATCCGCTTCGACGGCCGGGACATCGGCCGCCTCGGCGGCCGGGCCCGACGGGCGCTCGCCGACGACGTGCAGGTCGTGTTCCAGGACCCGTACGGCTCCCTCAATCCGGCACTGACCATCGGCGACATCCTCGCCGAGCCGTTGCTGACGACGGGCATCGGGGCGAAGGCGGCCGACGCGCGCGTGCGCGACATGCTCGACCGCGTGCGCCTGCCCGCCACGAGCATGGACCGGTACCCGAGCGAGTTCTCCGGCGGGCAGCGGCAGCGCATCGCGATCGCCCGCGCCCTGGTCCGCGGTCCGCGGCTGATCGTGTGCGACGAGCCGGTCAGCGCGCTCGATCTCACCACGCAGGCCACCATCCTCGACCTCTTCATCGAGCTGCAGCGCGACACCGGTGTGGCCTACCTGTTCGTGTCGCACGACCTCGGCGTCGTCCGGCGGGTCTGCCACCGGGTCGCGGTGATGTACCGGGGCGAGATCGTGGAGATCGGTGACGGGGAGCAGGTCACCCGCGCGCCACGCCACCCGTACGCCGAACGGCTGCGGCTGGCCTCGCCCGTCGCCGACCCAGCGTCCCAGCGGGAACGCCGGGCGCAGTGGCTCGCTCTGCGGGAGGTGCCCGATGCGGCGGTACGGTAGCTCCAGGCCGGAACTCGCCACACCCCGGACTCGGCCGGAAGGACGCCATGCCGAAGATCATCGACCACGACCAGCGGCGACGGGACATCGTCGAGGTGGCCAAGAGCATCATCCTGAAGGGTGGGTTCGAGGCGGCGACCATGCGCAGCATCGCCGCGGAGGCGGGCTTCGCGAACGGTGCGCTGAAGCACTACTTCCCCGGGAAGGAGAGCATCGTCGCGGCGACGTTCGAGACGATCCTGCAGCAGATGTCCGAGGGCGTGGAGGCCGCCGGGCAGGAACCGGTGGCGGCGGACGACGCGCTGCGCGGCTTCCTGCAGGCCACCGTGCCGCGCGACCCGGAGCAGATCGCCGCGGGCCGGGTGCTCCTGGCGCTGTGGGAGTACGCGATGGCGAACGAGTCGCTGGCCGAGCTCTACCGCGGACACCTGGGCTCCTGGCGAGCCTCGCTCATCGCGCGCATGGAGGCGGCCCGCGACGAGGGGTCGATCCGCGATCAGGACTACGGCCCGCTGGCGGACGAGTACATCTCCGCGGCGGTCGGTGCGACGGTCATCAACCTCATGTACCCGGACGGCGACCGCATTGCCGACTACGAGAACTACATCGACCGGTTCCTCGCGCGGCTGCGCTGAGGGCGAGGGGCCGGTCCCGAGAGGACGGCCCGTCATGACCCTTCCCCCCGAACGACCCGTGGTGTTCCTGCACGGCCTCGCCTCGCGCGGCACGCAGGACTGGCCGGACAGCGAGTGGACGGCGGTGCTCGGCGATCGGCCGCGCCGGGTCCTCGATCTGCCGGCGCACGGCGACGCCCCCGGGCTCGGAGTCGTGCCGACCGCCGCGGTGCTCGACGCGCTCGCCGAAGCGATCGGACCGGACGAGGTCGACCTCGTCGGCTACTCGCTCGGCGCCCGGCTCGCCTGGGACCTCGCGCGGCACCCCGGCGTCGCGGTGCGGCGTCTCGTGCTGGGCGGCCTCAGCGCGGGGGAGCCCTTCGCGCTCGTCGACCTCTCCGCCGCGCGAGCCGCCATCGCCGGTGGACCGGCTCCCGTCGATCCGCTGACCGGGATGATCGTGCACATGGTGAGCCTGCCCGGCAACCGCCCGGACGATCTGCTCGACCTCATCGAGGGGCTCGCGACCGAGCCGTTCGCGCCCGAGGCGGGAGCGCCGGCGATGCCGGTGCTGCTCCTGGGCGGCGAGGACGACCCGATGGCCGCGGGCATCGACGAACTCGCCGCGCGGCTGCCGGACGTCCGGGTGCGGCGCGTCCCCGGCGATCACCTCGCGGCGCTGCACACCGCCGCGTTCCGCGACGCCGTGCGCGGGTTCCTCGCGGACTGACCCGCCCCATCGACGCCCGGCCCCCTCCTGTCGTTTATTTCCCACGTTTGTAGACATACCGAAAGGCATCCGCCATGACCGACACCCCCACCCCCGACGCCGCCCGCATCCTCGACATCGCCACCGGCTACATGGCCGCGAAGCAGCTCTTCCAGGCCAGCCGCATCGGGCTGTTCGCCGCCGTCGCCGCGGGCGCCGACACGGCCGCGGCGCTCGCCGAGCGCTGCGGGGTGAGCGAGCGGATCGCCCGGCTGCTCGCCGACGCCCTCGCCGCGAAGGGTCTCCTCGTCCGGACGGAGGGGCGCTACGCCCTGGCTCCGGACGCCTCCGCCTACCTCACGGGGGAGGACGCGGTCATCGACCTCGCTCCGTTCCTCACGTTCCTCGACGAGATCAGCTACCCGCACTGGCTGCAGTTCGCGCACACGGTCGACACGACCGAGCCCGGCGACCTGCAGATGGACGACGCGCGGTGGGGCACGTTCATGGCCGGCGTCATGACGTACAACCGCCTGCACGCGCAGGAGTTCGGCCGGCTCGTCGAGCTCGCCGGCGCGACCAAGGCCCTCGACTTCGGTGGTCTGTCCGCTGAGTTCGCCCTCGCCGTCATGGCGCGCAACCCCGAGCTGCACACGACGTTCGTCTACGCCCCGGGATTCGAGGACGGCGTGGCCGAGGCGGTCGAGGCGGCGGGCGTCGCCGACCGGGCTGCCGTCGAGGTGGGGGACACGGCGACTGCGGCCCCCGAGGGCGCCTACGACGCGGTGTTCGCCAACCACGTCATCCACCGCTTCTCCGCGGAGGAGAACGCGCAGATCTTCCGCCGGCTCCGTGCCGCAGCGGTCGAGGGGGCGACGCTGACCGTGCTCGACTTCTTCCTCGACGACGAGGACGAGCAGCGCGCGCTGGACGCCCTGCACGCGGGGGAGTACCTCGTGATCGACGGCACCGTCGTGTACCCGGAGTCGCAGGTCCGTGGCTGGCTGACGGACGCCGGCTGGGCGGTGCGCGACACCGTCGCCCTGCCGGGGAGCCCGCGCGTGCTCCTGGCCACCGCGGTCTGACGACCGCGGTTCGAGACTGGTCCGAGGGGGATCAGAGGCGGGCGGCATGCGTGAACATGCCGCCCGCCGTTTTCGTGGCTCGGGTGGTCAGTCGCGCGCGAACACCGTGCGGCCGTCGACGATGGTGCGCTCGACCCGAAGGTCGGCGAACGGGCGCCCCGGGGTGCACGGATCCTCATCGAGCACCGTGATGTCGGCGACCTTGCCGGGCTCGAGGGTGCCCTTCCAGCTCGCGGCGCCGTCCTGGATCGCGGCGTCGGCCGTCATCGTGCGCAGCAGCCGGCGCCGGGTCGCGGCGTCGTCCGCCCGGCCGTCGGCGGCGAGGAGGGCGAGGGAGGCATCGAGGCTGGGGCGCCAGTCCGGCGTGGCGATCGGGGCGTCGCTGGTCACGGTGGTCAGCGCCCCGGAGGAGAGCATCTCGGCCAGCGGCCACGCCGCGGCGACGCGGGCCTCGCCGAGCTGCACGGCCGCCCAGGAGTGCGTGTGCGCGGCGATGAGGGGCTGCACGGCGAAGCCGACGCCGAGGCGTTCCGCACGGCGGATCTGCGCGGGGGTCGCGAGGTCGCCGTGCACGATGTGGTGGGGTGCCGGCGGCGGGGGTGTCCGGCCGTGCCGTTCCAGTGCGGTGAGGAACTCCTCGATCGAGCGGTCGCCGGTGGCGTGCACCGCGATCTGGAGGCCGCGACTCGCGGCCAGCGCGATCATCTGCTGGAAGGCGCTGAGCGGATCCGCATCGCCGCGCGTGAGGAGGTGCCCGGTCGTCCCGTCGGGGTAGGGGGCCGACGTCCAGGCGGTGGCCATCGGCGGGATACCGTCGGCGAAGATCTTCACGCCGGGGATCGCGAGCCAGCGGGGGTCGGTCGACGGGGGCGGCACCGGGAGTCCGGCGGCGAAGTCCTCCAGGGAGCTCTCGCCGTCGATCGTCCCGAACAGGCGCAGCAGCGTGACGCGCGAGGTCTGCGCGCCCTCCCGGTGCAGCTGCACGTACGCGTCGAGCATGTCGGTGCCGAAGCAGCCGGTCTCGCCGTCGTCCTCCCCGGGGCCGATGCCCGGCTCCGTGTAGCTGGTGATGCCGAACTCCGCGAGCAGTGCCCAGGCCCGGCGCAGGGCCGCGTGTCGTTCGTCGGCCGTGGCCACGAGGCGGCCGGTGGGCTGCTCCTCGGGTGGGGTGTCGGAGAAGAAGAGGTGCGGCCAGCGCGCGCCCAGCCAGGCGGCGTGGAGGTGGGCGTCGTTGAGGCCGGGGATCGCGGTGCGACCGTCCAGCTGCACGATCTCGCGGGCCGGGAGGGCTTCGGCGGCGGCGTCGGTGGCGACGATCACCCCGTCCCGGACGGCGATCGCGGTGGCGACGGAATCGGTGGCGTCGACGGTGTGGATGCGGCCGCCGCGGAGAAGGAGGTCGGCGTCGTCGCCGAGGAGTGCGCTGCTCATTATTCCACCAGTGTAGACGTAAAACTCTCGCGCACGGGAGGCCACGCGCCGGCCGATTCGGCGCGTGGTTCCGCGGCTTGTACCCTGGAGTCATCCCCCGAACACCCCGGCAACCTCGTGCGCGCCGGCGACCTCGGCGCGCGCTCACACATGCAAGGACGCAGATGAACGATTCCGCGGCACACCGCGACGAATGGACGGCGAGCGAAGAGCTGGCGGAGCGGATGATCCCGCTCATCGGGGCTCTCAAGCGCGAGCGCGACGTGGTCACCTCGTTGCACGGTCATCGCCTGCTCGGCCTCTCGGCCACCGGCGTCGTCGAGGTGCACGAGCGCGTGGCCCAGCTCGGACACGAGCGCCTGGCGGTCGAGGACAGCCTGGCGGTGCTCGAGGGCATCCACGCCCTGGCCCCCGGAGCCTCGTCGATCGACGTGGCCCGCCTCGTGGAAGGGCACGCCTCGAGTGGACGCCCGCTCGGGGAGTACCTGGCCGAGACCCTGGCCCCGGCCGTCGGCGCGGTCCCGGCACCGCCGACCGACGTCGTGCTCTACGGCTTCGGGCGCATCGGCCGCCTGCTGGCCCGCATCCTCATCGCGCACACCGGCGGGGGGAGCGGACTCCGGCTCCGCGCCATCGTCGTGCGCCGCGGTTCTGAGAACGACCTCGTCAAGCGTGCGTCGCTGCTGCTGCGCGACTCGGTGCATGGCCGCTTCGCGGGCTCGGTCACGGTGGACGAGGACGCCGAGCAGATCATCGCCAACGGCACGCGCATCCAGGTCATCTACTCCGACGACCCGGCGGCCGTCGACTACACGGCCTACGGCATCGACGACGCGATCGTCGTCGACAACACCGGCCGCTGGCGCGACGAGGCCGGACTCTCCCAGCACCTCCGCGCGAAGGGCGTCGCCCGCGTGCTGCTGACCGCCCCCGGCAAGGGCCCGCTGAAGAACATCGTGCAGGGCATCAACGACGACACGATCACCGAGGAAGACCGCATCGTCTCCGCGGCGTCGTGCACGACCAACGCCATCACCCCGGTGCTCGCCGCGATCGACGAGGCCTACGGCGTCGTGAAGGGTCACGTCGAGACCGTGCACTCGTTCACGAACGACCAGAACCTCATCGACAACTTCCACAAGGGCGACCGCCGCGGTCGCTCCGCCGTGCTGAACATGGTCATCACCGAGACCGGGGCGGCGAAGGCCGTGGCCAAGGCTCTGCCGCAGCTCGAGGGCAAGCTCACGGGCAGCGCGATCCGCGTCCCCACGCCGGACGTCTCGCTCGCGGTGCTGCACCTCACACTGGAGCGCCCCGCCACCAAGGACCAGGTCAACGACTACCTGCGCCGGGTCTCGCTGCACTCGAAGCTCCGGCAGCAGATCGACTACGTGGAGAGCCCGGAGGTGGTCTCCACGGACTTCGTCGGCTCGCACCGCGCGGGCATCGTCGATGGCCTGGCCACGATCGCCGACGAGGACACCCTCATCCTCTACGTCTGGTACGACAACGAGTTCGGCTACTCCTGCCAGGTGATCCGGGTGCTGGAGACCATGGCGGGTTCGCACCCCGTCGTGCTCCCCGCCCGCCGCGAAGTCACCCTCTGACCCCCTCCCGTCGACCCACCCCCTTCCGCTCGACCCGGCCCCCTACGTGCGAACGCAACGGGCCGGGGCACGCGAAAGGGGGTGGGTCGCGGCATGATGAGGGGCATGAAGACCTCACGATGGCGGGAGGAGCGGCTGCGGTTCCAAGGGCTCACGGCGCCGGAGGCGGACGTGGCGGGGGCGGCGGCGCGGCTGCTCGCGGTGCAGAGCCAGGACTTCACGGCCGGACGGTGGGCGCTGGCCCTGCGGACGAAGGGCGACGTACGGCTTCGTGACGTCGACGCCGCGTTCGACCGTGGGGACCTCGTCCGGGCCTGGACCATGCGGGGGACGCTGCACACGATCCCCGCGCGCGACCTCGGCTGGGTGCTGGAGGTCACGGCCGCGCGACAGCAGCAGCAGGCGGCCTCCCGACAGCGGCAGCTCGGCATCGACGACGACATGATCGACACGGTGGTCCGGGAGCTCACGCCGCGGCTCCGTGACGGCGGCCTCACCAGGGGCGAGATCTTCCCGGTGCTCGAGGGCATCGGCATCGACCCCTCGGGGCAGCGCGGCATCCACCTGCTGTTCGCGCTGACGGTCTCCGGCGTGCTCGTGCAGGGGCCGGTCGTGCCGCGGGAGGGCATCACGCGGGAGCAGCGGTTCGTGCTCGCGGCGGACCACATCCGCGATCACGCCCACCCGGAGGACCCGCTGGCCGAGCTGTTCGTCCGCTACGTCGAGGGACACGGGCCCGCCGGGGTCGCGGACTTCGCGTGGTGGTCGGGGCTGACGCTCGGGCGGTCCAGGGAGGCGGCGGAGCGCGCGGCGACACGGGTGACCGAGGCCGACGACGGGGTCTTCGTCGGCCGCACCCCGCCCCGGCGCGCGGCAGGCCGTCCGGCCGTGTTCGCCCTCGGAGCCTTCGACGAGTACTACATCTCCTACGCCGACCGCACCGTCGTCTGTGACCCCGAGTACCTCGCCGCCGTCGGACCGGGGAAGAACGGGATGGTCCGGGCGACCGTCGTGGAGCACGGCCGCGTGATCGGCTGCTGGACGCACGCCGCCGCCGCCCACACCACCCCTCCGGAGTTCTTCACTGCACCCGAGGACCCCGCCGCCGTCACCGCCGCCCTCGCCCGCTTCGCCGGGTTCCTCCCCTGACCCCTCGTCGACCCACCCCCTTCCGCGCCTCCCGGCCCCTTACGCCCGCGCGTAACGGGCCGGGGTGGACGCAAGGGGGCGGGTCGACGTCACTCACTCGCGTGGCGACCGAGGAAGTTGTAGACCTCGTTGTCGTCCACGCCGGGGAACATACCGCGGGGGAGCGGCGAGAACATGTGGGTGTGCACGCGGGCGCTCGGCCATGCCCGGCCCTTCCAGCGCTCCGTGAGCTCGGCCGACGGGCGACGGCAGCACGCCTCGTCGGGGCAGGTCGACACGGCCCTGTCGTTCGTCTCGCGTCCTCGCCACCACCGGGCGTCGTCGAACGGCACGCCGACCGTGACGGAGAACTCGCCCTCGCTCGACGACCCGGTCTGCGTGGAGCACCAGAACGTGCCGGACGGGGTGTCCGTGTACTGGTGGTGCTCGACGGTGCGGTTCTGCTCCGTGAAGGCGGAACGGGCCTGGAACTTCCGGCACACCCGCTGTCCCTCCACGGCTCCCGTCACGTCCATCGGCAGCGGCAGGTCGTCGTTCTCGTAGACGCGGGTGATGGCTCCGGTCGAGTCGACGCGCAGGAAGTGCAGCGACACGCCGAGGTGCTGCGTGAGCAGGTTGGTCATGCGCATGCCGGCGGCCTCGTGCGTCACGCCGAACCCGTCGCGGAAGTCCTCCACCGCGAGGTTGCGGTCCTTCTTCGCCTGCTGCAGGAAGGCCACCGCGGCGGTCTCCGGCATCAGGCAGCACGCCGCGAAGTAGTTGATCTCCAGGCGCTGCTGCAGGAAGTCGGCGTAGTCGGTCGGCGGCGTGTGCCCGAGCAGGCGGTGCGCCATCGCCTGCAGTGCCATGGACCGCAGGCCGTGTCCGCCGGGGATGGATGCCGGGGGCAGGTAGATGCGGCCGTTCTCGAGGTCGGTGACGGAGCGCGTCGAGTGCGGCAGGTCGTTGACGTAGATGAGCTCGAAGCCGAGCTTCTCGGCCATGATGCTCACGGTGCGGTGGGTCAGGGCGCCCTGCGAATGGCCGGCCGCCTTGAGCTGCTTCTCCGCGAGCTTCTCGATGTCCGGGAGGTAGTTGTTCTGCGCGCGCATCCGCAGGCGCAGCTCCGTGTTGGCGCGACGGGCCTCCTCAGGGGTCGCGATGGCCTCACGCTCGCGGCGCTGCAGCTCGCGGTGCAGCCCGAGGATGGACTCGATGGTCTCGTCGCTCATGCCCTTCGTGACCCGGACGGGCGAGACCCCGAGTTGACGGAAGACCGGACTCTCCTGCGCCCGCTCCAGCTCGATCTCCAGGGCCGCGCGTCGATTCGGCGGCTCGCCGGAGATGAGGTCGGTCACCTCCGTGCCGGTGGCCTGCGCGATCGCCTGGAGGAGGGAGAGCTTGGGCTCGCGCTTGCCGTTCTCGATGAGGCTGAGCTGGGAGCCGGCGACCCCGACGACGGCTCCGAGCTCGTCGAGCGTGTAGCCCTTCTCCAGGCGGCGGTGCCGGATGCGGTGGCCGAGGGTCGTGAGGTGGATGCCGGAGGACGCCATAGTTTGAGTCTATCGAAAGAACCGTGATTCTTATCGCTCGATTTGGCCGAAAGTCCGCGCCGAGGGCGAAGAAGATGGAAGCAACGCCCCACACTTCGAAGGAGCAGTCATGGCCATGGCCGAAGTCCTCACCCCTCGCACGTCCCCTGTCGCCCCGACGCGCACGTTCGGCACCGCCCCCTCCTACGACACCCCTGCGATGGCGGGACTCGCCGCCTGGGTCGAAGAGATCCGCGCGCTCACCCAGCCGGACGCCGTGCACTGGGTGGACGGCTCGCGCGCTGAGAACGACTGGCTGCTGCGCGGACTCGTCGACGAGGGCAAGCTCATCAAGCTGAACCCCGAGTGGCGTCCCGGCTCGTACCTGGCGCGCTCGCACCCCAGCGACGTCGCCCGCACCGAGGCCCGCACCTTCATCGCCTCGGAGCGCGAGGAGGACGCCGGCCCCACCAACAACTGGGCCGACCCCGCCGAGATGCACACGAAGATGGACGAGATCTTCGAGGGCTCGATGCGCGGTCGCACGATGTACGTCGTGCCGTTCTCGATGGGTCGCGTCGGCGGCCCCCTCTCGCACATCGGCGTGCAGATCACCGACAGCGCCTACGCGGTCGCGTCGATCGGCATCATGACCCGCGTGGGCGACGAGGTCACCCGCCAGATCGCCGAGGGCGCGCCCTGGGTCAAGACCGTGCACTCCGTCGGCGCTCCGCTGGAGCCGGGCGAGCCGGACGTCGAGTGGCCCTGCAACGACGATAAGTACATCGTGCACTTCCCGGAGACGCTCGAGGTGTACTCGTACGGATCGGGCTACGGCGGCAACGCGATCCTCGCCAAGAAGTGCTTCGCGCTGCGCATCGCGTCGGTGATCGCCCGGGACGAGGGCTGGCTCGCCGAGCACATGCTCCTCATCCGCGTGATCGATCCGCAGGGCAAGGCGTACCACGTGGCCGCCGCGTTCCCGTCGGCCTGCGGCAAGACCAACCTCGCGATGCTGCGTCCGACGATCCCGGGCTGGAAGGTCGAGACCCTCGGCGACGACATCGCCTGGATCCGTCCCGGCGAAGACGGACGGCTCTGGGCGATCAACCCGGAGGCCGGCTTCTTCGGCGTCGCGCCCGGCACCGGAGAGTCGACCAACGTCACCGCGGTCGAGACGCTGTGGGGCAACACGATCTTCACCAACGTCGCGCTCCGTCCCGATGGTGACGTGTGGTGGGAGGGCCTGACCGACGAGGCGCCTGCGAACCTGATCGACTGGGAGGGCAACGACTGGACGCCCGACTCCGGTCGTCCCGCGGCGCACCCCAACTCGCGCTTCACCGTGTCGGCGGCCCAGTGCCCGCAGATCTCCGAGGACTGGGAGGAGGCCGTGCCGCTCGACGTCATCCTGTTCGGCGGACGCCGCGCGAGCAACGTGCCGCTGGTCGTCGAGGCCACCGACTGGACGCACGGCGTGTTCCTGGGCTCGAACATCTCCTCCGAGCGCACGGCAGCAGCCGAGGGCACGGTCGGCGAGCTGCGCCGCGACCCCTTCGCGATGCTGCCGTTCTGCGGCTACAACATGGCCGACTACTTCGGTCACTGGCTGAAGGTCGGCCGCGGCCTGCGGTTCGACCGTGCACCGCGCATCTTCCAGGTGAACTGGTTCCGTCGCGGAGCGGACGGCCGGTTCCTCTGGCCCGGATTCGGCGACAACTCCCGCGTCGTCGACTGGATCATCCGCCGGGTGGCCGGTGACGTGCCGGCGGTGGACAGCCCCATCGGACGCCTGCCGCGCGTGGAGGACCTCAACCTCGACGGCCTCGACATCCCCGCGGAAGACCTCGACGAGCTCTTCTCGGTCGACCCCGAGGCGTGGAAGGCCGAGGCCGACCTCACGGAGGAGTTCTACGACACCTTCGGCGACCGCGTCCCGGCCGCGCTGCGCACCGAGCTCGCGTCGCTGCGCTACCGCCTCGCGAAGGCCTAGCCCCCAAGACCGGTGCCGGTTCGGGGGAGCCGGCACCCTCGGCCTTCGGGTCGAGACAGACCCGCGAAGGCGGGGCATCAGAGACGAACCCATGGCTGAGTGGTCTCCGACGCCCCGCCTTCGTGGCACCCACTTCCGCCGAGACCCCGGTTTCGCGTCGAGACCCCGCCCCGCATACGTGCGGAAGGCGGGGTCTCGGCGGAAACGCGGGGTCTCAGCGGCGGGTAGGGGGTAGGGGGTAGGGGGTAGGGGGTAGGGGGGGGGGAGGGGGGAGAGGGGGTCAGGCGAGGAGCTGGTGGCGGGCGAGGTCGCGGTAGAGCGGAGTCGACTCCACGAGCTCGGCGTGGGTGCCCTGTCCGACGACCACGCCGTCCTGCAGCACCACGATGAGGTCGCTGTCGACGACGGTGGACAGACGATGCGCGATCACGACGAGCGTGCGGTCCGTGGCGACCGCGTCGATGGCCTCGCGCATGCGCTGCTCGTTCACGCCGTCGAGCGACGAGGTCGACTCGTCCAGCAGGAGGATCGGGGCGTCCGTGAGGAGTGCCCGGGCGATCGCGAGCCGCTGCCGTTCGCCGCCGGAGAGCATCACGCCGTCCTCACCGACCGGAGCGTCGACCCCGAGGGGGTTCCGCTCCAGCACGTCGCCGAGGTTCACGGCGCGGAGCACGCGCTCGCAGTCCGCATCGGTGGCGCCGGGGGAAGCGAGACGCAGGTTCTCGGCGAGGGTGCCGGCGAGGGTCGGGGCGTCCTGCTCGACGTAGCCGAAGTGCGCGCGCAGCTCGTCGCGCGCGTAGGTGCGGGTGTCGTGTCCCTTCAGGCGGATGGAGCCGCCCGTCGGGTCGTAGAAGCGCTCGATGAGGGAGAGGATGGTGCTCTTCCCCGCCCCGCTGGGACCGACCAGCGCCACCCGTGCCCCGCGTGGGACCGCGAACGACACCCCGCGGAGCACCTCGTGGTCCTGCGGGTCGACGGCGGCCTCGGTCTGCTCCAGGTGCGCATCGGCGAGCAGGGTCTGCGCCTCCCTCGCGGCGGCGCGGCGGGCGGCGACGACGTTCTCCGGGTAGCGGAACCGCACGTCGCGGAACTCCAGGGCGGGGGCGTCCGCACCGGGCTCCTCGTCACGGGGCAGAGCGGCGGCGGTGGCGGCGTCGTCCTGGGTCTCGGTCGGCAGGTCGAGGACCTCTTGGATGCGGCCGAGCGCGCCGAGGGCCTGGTTGACGGAGGTGATCGCGCCGAACGTCGAGGCGAGGGGCATCACCAGCAGGAAGAGGAACATCACGAACGAGATGAGGGCCGCGATCGAGATGGCTCCGGCGGCGACGCGGAAGCCGCCCACGCCGAGCACGACGAGCAGGGAAAGCTGGAGGGCGATGCCGGCGACCGGCACCACGAGCGAGGAGATCTTCGCGATCCGCACGCCGATGCCATAGGCCTCAGAGGCCCGCTCCGTCACCGCCGCGGTCTCCCGCTCGGTCGCGCCCGAGGCCCGGATGGTGCGGATGGACCCGACGGCCCGCTCGACGCCCGAGGCCAGCTCGCCGACCTTCTCCTGCTGGGCGGTGGACGCCGTGCGGATCCGGCCGCTGAGGGCGACGACGACCACGACGGAGACGCCGATCACCACGACGATGAGCAGCAGCAGCACGGGGTCGATGAGCAGCATCGCGATCAGCGCCCCGGCGAAGAGGACGACGTTGCCGACCGCGTCGGCGAGCCCCTGCGTGAGGACGGCATAGAGGAGCGTGGTGTCGGTGCCCACACGGGAGACGAGGTCGCCGGTGCGCCGTGCGTCGAACTCGGACGTCGGCAGGTGAAGGATGCGGGCGATGAGCTTGCGGCGGCTGGAGTAGACGACCGCGGTGCCGGTGCGCTGCAGCAGGTAGTGCTGGAACCCCGAGATGATCGACGACACGATCACGAAACCGACGAGCAGCCACACGAGCACGCCGATCGTGCCGTCGGATTGCACGGCCTCGATGACCTGGCCGACGAGGAGGGGCTGCACGAGGGAGGTCGCGGCGCCGAACACGCTGAGGACGGCGACGACGACGAGGGTGCGCTTGTGCTCGAAGAGGAAGGGGAGGAGCTGGCGGAAGGTGGCGCGGGGCCCGTCGGCCGGTGCGCCCCGTCCGCGTCGGCGTGCTGTCGCCGTGCGGGACATGGGGGACCTCGATCTGGAGATGGTACTTCGACCGTACTCGGGGGACGGTCGTTTCCTATGGGGCGGCTGTATGGGCTTAGGTGCGACCGAAGCGCCGATGTGCCGCCTGCTTGGTGACGCCGAGGGCACTCGCGATCGCCTGCCACGAGTAGCCGCTCGTGCGGGCGCGACGGACCTGCGCCTCTTCGGCGCGCGCGAGCTCCTTGCGCAGCGCGGCCAGGCGGTGGAGTTCGGCGAGGGGTTCGCCGCCTTCGGCCGCGGCGATGGTGGTCGGTTGAGACATGGGGACCTCCTTCGCGTCAATATTCGTTGACGCGGCGGGCCCGCGTCAAGAAGTGTTGACGCGCACTTTGTCCACAGCACGGCCTCGCCCGCATGTGGAGCGCATGCGATGCTGACAGGATGGCTCGCATGCTGCAAGTGAGGAACCTGCCCGATGAGGTTCACGCCCGGCTCAAAGAGCGTGCCGCGGCGGAACGCATGAGCCTGTCGGACTACGTCGCGCGCGAGTTGGAAGACCTCGTCCGGTACCGCAGCAATGCCGCGCTCCTCGAGGCGTCGCGGGCACGGGCGCGCGCGGCCGGCGTCTCCCTGACGCGCGAGGGCATCCTCGCCGCCCGTGATCGCGAACGGGACGAGCGCGAGTGAGCGGGACGTCCGAGGCGGTCGTGCTCGATGCCTCGGCGGCGATCGAGGCACTGCTCGGCGAGGAGGTCTGGGCGCACGGCGAGGAGTTCCATGCACACGCGGGTCTCGATATCGAGGTCCTCTCCGTGCTCCGACGCCTCACGATGCGGTCCTCGATGCCGGCGCATGCCGCTCGTGAGGCTCTCGACGCGTTCGGAGCGCTGGAGATCACCCGCCATCCGCTGCGTCGTCTCATCCCACGGATCTGGACGCTGCGCGAGGACGTCTCCGCGTACGACGCCGGTTATGTCGCGCTCGCCGAGGCCCTCGACGTCCCTCTGCTCACGGCCGATCACCGGCTGGCGAAGACGGCGGCCCGGTACTGCGACGTCGTGGTGCTGTGAGCACCCGGCCAGGCGAGAACACCCCACCCGCTCCGAGACTAGGGTGAGCGGATGCCGGAGAAGTGGATACTGTTCGACGTCGGCGGCGTGCTCGAGGTCGTCGACGATGACGCCTGGCAGGACCAGTGGTGGTCGCGCTGGTGCCGTGAGGCTGATGTCACGCGCCAGGAGGCGGACGAGCGCCTGGCAGCCGCGGCGCTTCCGAGAATCGACCTCGAAGCGGGAGTAGCTGAGGCGTTCTGGGAGGGACTCGGGGCGGTGCTGCGTCTCGACAGTGACCGCCAGGCGCAGATGCGTGCGGAGTTCTGGGATTCCTACTGCGGTCATGCCGACTCGGAGCTGATCGCGCACGCCGCGACGTTGCGGGGAAGGGCGAGGGTGGCGATCCTCTCGAACTCGGCGGACGGCGCGCGCGAGGAGGAGGAACGGCGCTACGGGTTCTCTGCGGTGTTCGATCCCATTTGTTACAGCCACGAGCTGGGAGTGGCGAAACCCGACGCCCGGGCGTACCGCAGCGCGCTCCAACGGATGGATGCGGCCCCGGAGGATGTCCTCTTCATCGATGACCACGTGGAGGCCGTCCGCGGCGCCCGTGAGATCGGAATGTCAGCGCTCCTCCACCGGAGCACCCCGCAGACCGTAGCCGCGATCGAGCAGTTCCTCCGGGCCTGAGCGCACCATGACAGCGAACGGCGCCCGTGTCCGAGGACACGGGCGCCGTTCGTCGTTCGGTCGGCCTCTAGAGCTCGACGGCGGAGGCGAGGCCGAGGTCGTCCTCGTAGTCGTGGTCCTTCGTCTCCGGGGTGAAGATGAGTGCGATGAAGGTCAGCACCGCCATCGACGAGAGGTACAGCCCCACGAGCCACGGCTCGCCGCCGACGGCCGCCCACAGGGCCACCGCGATGAACGGTGCCACGGCCGCACCGAGGATCGACGACACGTTGTACGCGATCGCGGAGCCGGAGTAGCGAACGTTCGTCGGGAAGAGCTCCGGCAGGAGTGCCCCCATCGGCCCGAACGTCGTGCCCATGAGCATGAAGCCGAACACGAGGAAGGCCTGGGTGAGAGCGCCGGTGAACTTCGGGTCCGCCTGCGGGAGCAGGAAGATGTTGAACGACAGGCCGAAGACGACGATGAGTCCGGTGACCCACAGCAGCAGCTTGCGGCGCCCGATGGCGTCGGCGATCGGCCCGGACAGCAGTGTGAAGATGCCGAAGAACACGACGCCGATGATCTGCATGAGCACGAAGTCCGTGTAGCCGAAGCCGAGGCCCGGGTAGAACTGCGCCGCGAACGCGCTCGGGTCGAAGTCCTTTCCGGTCGCCTCCGCGGCAGCACGGGCGGCGGCCGAGGCGGTCTCGAGGTCGGCGGCCTTCGTGCCGTAGGTGAGCGTGAAGTTCGTCATCAGGTAGAACAGCACGTACGTCGCCAGCATGATGAACGTGCCGAGGATGAGCTGCTTCCAGTGGTGCCGGAACACGGTCGCGAGCGGGAGCTTGCGGATGGCCCCGGTCTTCTCCGCCTTCTTGAACGTGTCCGACTCGACGAGCCGGAGCCGCACCCACAGGCCGATGATGACCATGACGGCGGAGAACAGGAACGGCACGCGCCAGCCCCAGGAGAGGAAGGCCTCGGACTTCAGCGCCGGGTCCTCGGGGTGGGGGAGTGCGAAGTTGATGGCGAGGAAGATGCCGTTCGCGATGATGAAGCCCAGCGGTGCGCCGAGCTGCGGGAACGAGCCATACCAGGCGCGCTTGCCCTTCGGGGCGTTCTCGGTGGCCACCAGCGCCGCGCCCGACCACTCGCCGCCCAGCGCGAAGCCCTGGGCGAGACGGAGGATCAGCAGGAGCAGCGGGGCGACCCAGCCGATCTGCTGGAAGGTGGGCAGGAGACCGATCACGAACGTCGCGATACCCATGGTGAGGAGCGATGCGACGAGGGTGGCCTTGCGCCCGAACTTGTCGCCGAAGTGACCGAAGACGACGGCGCCGATCGGGCGGGCGACCATCGCCGCGCCGAAGACGGCGAACGACGACAGCAGCGACGCGGTGTCGTTCGTGCTGGGGAAGAAGAGCGTGGGGAAGACGAGCACGGCTGCCGTCGCATAGACGTAGAAGTCGTAGAACTCGATGGTGGTGCCGACGAGGCTCGCGGTGATGACGCGCGAGCGGGGGTTCGCGGGGGTGGTGGCGGTGCTCAAGGGGTCTCCGATCCTCCGCCGGTATACCAGCGGACTCGGGCGAGTCTACGCCTTCCTGGGAGTTCGCTGGACGTTCATGACGGGTCGGGGTCGAGCGCGTCGGTGCCCCCGCGTAGAGTCGGGGGAGACCGGCCGGAGGGGGACGATGACCACGCGGATGCTGCTCCTCGCCGACACGCACGTCCCGAAGCGCGCGAAGCGGCTGCCGGACGCGGTGCTCCGGGCGATCGACGAGGCCGACGTCGTCGTGCACGCGGGGGACTGGGTCGATCTCGCCACCGTCGAGCTGCTCCAGGCCCGCGCGCGCGTGCTCCACGGCGTGCACGGCAACAACGACGGCCCCGAGATCCGCCGGGTGCTGCCGGAGATCGCGCGGTTCACCGTGGAGGACACCGCCGTCGCCGTCATCCACGAGACGGGCGCCGCGACCGGGCGCGAGAAGCGGATGGATCTGGCCTTCCCCGACGCCGACCTGCTGGTCTTCGGGCACTCGCACATCCCCTGGGACACCGTGACGCCGAACGGGCTGCGGCTGCTCAACCCGGGCTCTCCCACCGACCGACGCCGGCAGCCGGTGCACACGATGATGCACGTCGTGGTCGACGGGCGCGATGTCGAGGCGACCCTGGCGCCGCTCCGATGACGGGCGACGCAGCCGACGGGCCGATCGGCTACCGGGCGCCGATGCGCTCCCGCGACGATGCCGTCGCCCCGGGGGTCGCGGTCGAGCGCGCGCTCGCCGAAGGGGTGTGCGGCATGGGCGGGCGGCTCGACCGCGCGCCCCGTTCCCTGACCGCGGCGCTCGCGGCCGTCGACGCCCGTCATGGCGAGCGGTCGGCGCGGCGGCTGGAGCGGTTCGCGGCGCTTCCGACGGGAACCCTCGTCTGGACGCGGGACGCCGACGGGTACTTCTGGCTCGGGACGCTGACGGGGCCGTGGCGCTACGACGACGATCCGGCGGCGGTGGCGGCAGACCTCGTGCACGTGCGCGACTGCACCTGGTCGTCGCGCCCGGTGGCGCCTTCCGATGTCCCGCCGGGCGTCACGGCCACGTTCGCCCGCGGGGGACGCAACGGCCAGCGCATCCGCACGGCCGGGGTCGGGGAGCAGTCAGCCGCACTCTGGGAGCGCGGCCTCCGCTGATCCGCGCCTCAGCGCCAGATCGCGGCGATGGCCGCGTTGACCGCGGTGAGGATGCCCACGAGCCAGAAGACCGCGGGCGGCACCACCTGGTCGCGCTTCTGGCGCGCCGTCCCGATCCCGAGCAGGGCGCCGATCGCGAGGAGGATGACGAGCTTCGTGCCGATCTTGGCGTAGTTCATCTCGACGCCCTCGGGAAGGCCCCACGGGGCGGCGAGGGCGAGGCCGGCGACCGCGGCGATCGTCATGCCGATGGTCATCAGACGCGTGAACACCCGCTTGCCGCCGAACGCCTGCGCCGCCCAGGCCCCGAAGAGCACGGCGAAGCCGATGAGGTGGACGAAGAGCACGATGTGGCGCAGGGTCTCCATGCCCTCACCGTACGAGAGCGCGGCGTTCCGCGCCACCAAGGCACGCCTGACCTCGCGCCCGCGATCGGGCGCGAGGTGGAGGGAGTCAGCCGCGCAGCTCGCGGATCACGAGGGCGGTGCGCAGTGCGGCGTCCGCGGCCTCCGCGCCCTTGTCCTCCTTCGAGCCCTCCAGGCCCGCGCGGTCCAGCCCCTGCTTCTCGTCGTCGAGCGTGAGCAGCCCGAACCCGACCGGCTTGCCGGCATCGAGGGAGACGCGGGTGAGTCCGTCGGTCGCCGCCGCCGAGACGTACTCGAAGTGCGGCGTGCCGCCACGGATGATGACCCCGAGGGCGACCACCGCGTCCGCACCGCCGGCGAAGGCGGCCTGTGCGGCCACGGCGAGCTCGAACGAACCGGGCACTCGCACGAGCCGATGCGTCGCCCCCGCCTCGTCGAGCACCCGCTGGGCGCCGGCGATCAGGCCGTTCGAGATCACCTCATGCCAGGTGCCGGCGATCACGACGATCTCCAGCCCCCGCCCGTCGATGTTCCCCGTCTTCGGTGCTCCGGCGCCGCTCATTCCTCGTCCTTTCCTGCCGCGAGGGCCTCGGCGAGCTCTGCTTCGCCGATGATGTGGCCCATGCGGTCGCGCTTGGTCTCCAGGTACTGGTGGTTGTTCGGGCCCACGCCCACGATCAGCGGCACCTGCTCGACGACGTCGAGGCCGAGCTCGCGCAGCTTGTTCACCTTGTCGGTGTTGTTGGTGAGCAGCCGGACCTTCGAGACGCCCAGGTCGGTGAGGATCCCGGCCGCCGCGGCGTAGTCGCGGGCGTCCGCCGGGAGCCCCAGTGCCAGGTTCGCGTCGACGGTGTCCAGGCCGTCCTCCTGCAGGCTGTAGGCCCGCAGCTTGTTGATGAGCCCGATGCCGCGCCCCTCGTGCCCCCGCATGTAGATGACGATCCCGCCCTCGCGGTCGATCGCGTCCAGCGCGGCATCGAGCTGCGGCCCGCACTCGCACTTCTGGGAGCCGAACGCCTCGCCGGTGAGGCACTCGGAGTGCACGCGCACGAGGGCGGTCTCGGTCGGCTCGCCTGACACGACCGCGATGTGGTCGGTGCCGGTGACGCGGTCCTTGTAGGCAAGGAAGCGGAACGTGCCGTGGTCGGTGGGCACGGTGGCGTCGGCACGGAGGCTCACGCGGCGTCCGCGCTGGGCGGCCGGTGTGGCTCCGTCCGGGTCGATCTCGTTGAGGTGCGCGATGAGCTGCTCGATCGTGATGACCGGTACGCCGTCGCGGGCGCCCAGTTCGAGAAGCCCGGGAAGCCGCATCATGCTGCCGTCCTCGGCGACGACTTCCGCGATCGCGCCGACGGGCCGGAGGCCGGCGAGCTTCATGAGCTCGACCGCTGCCTCCGTGTGACCGCTGCGCTCGCGCACACCGCCGTCGACGGCCCGGAGCGGCAGCACGTGGCCGGGGCGGATGATGCTCGTCGCCGTCGAGGACGGATCGGCCAGGACGTTGAGGGTGTGCGCCCGGTCGCTCGCGCTGATTCCCGTCGTCACCCCTTCCGCGGCGTCGACGCTCACGGTGTAGGCGGTGGAGCGGGCGTCTTCACTGGCCGCGACCATCGGCGGGAGGTTGAGGCTGTCCGCGAGGTCGGTGGGCATTGGCGCGCAGATGAAGCCGGACGACCAGCGCACCGTCCACGCCACCCATTCGGGGGTGGCGAGCTCGGCGGAGAGGACGACGTCCCCCTCGTTCTCGCGGTTCTCGTCGTCGGCCACGAGCACGGGCCGGCCGGCGCGCAGCGCCTCCAGGGCCTCGGGGATGGTTGCCAGGCTCATCGCGAGCCCCCTTCCGGTGCGGCGCGGAACGCGAGCAGCCGCTCGACGTGCCGCGCGAGGATGTCGGTCTCGAGGTTCACGCGGTCGCCGACCGCGCGGGTGCCGAGGGTGGTCGCCGCCAGGGTCTCCGGGATGAGCGACACCTCGAACCAGTGCCCTCCCCGGGTCCCCGAGCCCTCCTGGGTCCCTGAGCCTGTCGAAGGGGTCGAAGGGCTCACCGCGCTCACTGTCAGCGAGGTGCCGTCGACCGAGATGGAGCCTTTGTCGACGACGAGTGGCGCGAGGTCGTCCGGAAGGCTGATGCGGAGCACGCTCCACTGCGCGCCCGGGCGCACCTCGAGCACGACACCGGTGCCGTCGACGTGGCCCTGCACGATGTGCCCGCCGAGCCGTGCGCCCACGGGCATCGCCTTCTCGATGTTGACCCTGGTCCCGACGGTCGCCGTGCCGAGGGCCGCGACGTCGAGCGTCTGCTTCATGACGTCCGCGTCGAAGGTCTCGGCGGTGGAGCCGACGACGGTCAGGCAGACGCCGGAGACCGCGATCGACTCCCCGTGCACGGCGTCGGCGGCCGCCTTC
This sequence comes from Microbacterium paraoxydans, assembly GCF_900105335.1. Taxonomy (NCBI): domain Bacteria; kingdom Bacillati; phylum Actinomycetota; class Actinomycetes; order Micrococcales; family Microbacteriaceae; genus Microbacterium; species Microbacterium paraoxydans. Next base: position 3,029,266 of record NZ_LT629770.1, read on the forward strand.
GGGGCGCGGACGGTGAGCCGCCAGCCGTCGCCCGACTCGGCGATGGCGGTGATCTCGCCGATCTCCTCGATGATTCCGGTGAACATCAGCGGCTTCCCTTCTCCGGGCCGGTGTGGTCCGGGTCGTCCACGTCCGCAGGATGCGCGATCGCGAGCAGGTCTGCGCCCAACGGCAGCCATTCGTCCACGACGAGGCGGCGCGCATCGTCGATCGAGCGGACGCCGATGTCGGACACGGCCAGGCGCCTCCCGCCCAGGAGGACCGGGGCGACGTAGGCGAGCACACGGTCCGCGAGTCCGGCGGCGAGGAACGCGGTGGCGAGCGTCGGGCCGCCTTCCACGAACAGTGTCTGGATGCCGCGCGCGTGCAGCGCGGCGAGGACCGCCGACAGGTCGTGCGTGTCGAAGAACACCGGCGTGTGCGGATGACGGTGCACCGCCGCATCCGCAGGGGTGGGTCGCGCTCCGATCACGACCGGGACGGGCTGATGCGGAAGGAGCTCGTCCCCGGCGCGGGCGGTGAGCGCGGGGTCGTCGGCGAGCACGGTGCCGGTGCCGACCGCGATGGCGTCGGCCTCGGCGCGTCGTCGGTGCACATCGGCACGCGCCTCGGGACCGGTGATCCACTGGCTGGTGCCGTCGTCCGCCGCAGCCCTGCCGTCGAGGCTCTGCGCCCACTTCACGGTGACGTGCGGACGGCCGCGCCGCGCCGCGAAGAGCCAGTCGCCGATCAGCGTGCGCGCCTCCGCGGCCCGTTCGCCGGACTCGACGCTCACGCCCGCGGCGCGCAGCCGCTCCGCGCCGCCGCCGGAGACCTCACCCGGGTCGTCGAGGGCGTAGACGACCCGTGCCACCCCGGCCTCGATGAGCGCGAGCGCGCAGGGACCGGTGCGACCGGTGTGGTTGCAGGGTTCGAGCGTGACGACCGCGGTCGCGCCGCGTGCGGCGCCGGGCGCGAGCTTCGACAGCGCGTCGACCTCGGCGTGCGGAGTGCCGGAGCCCCGGTGCCAGCCCTCGGCCAGCACCTCGCCGTCGGGGGAGAGGAGCACGGCGCCCACCTGCGGATTGACTCCGCGGGGGCCACGGGTCGCGAGGGCGAGCGCGCGATCCATCGCGCGGCGCTCTGTCGCGGTCACTGCCATCCGTCGTCCTCTCTGCGGCCTCGGGGTCGCTGCAGGGTGGCGGAACGGACGCACGCGCGTGCGCCTCGTGCTGCCTCCCTTCCGGACTAGCGAGGTGTCCCTCGCATCACCGTCGGTTCCGGAATTCCACCGGATCGGCATCCCGATCACTCGGAACGCTCGCGGACTGTCACCGCCGGTTCGGATTCCCACCGACCCCGGAGCACGTTGCTGCTCTGAGTGTACTCAACGCGTCCGCGCCCGTTTCATTCCGTGGCAGGGGCCGTTCCCCGCGCCTCACTTGAGCAGGCGGGAGAGCCGCCGGTCGGCGAGCACCTTGCCGCCGGTCTGACAGGTGGGGCAGTACTCCAGAGAGCGGTCGGCGAAGAAGACGCTGCGCACCTCATCGCCGCAGACCGGGCACGCCTCGCCCCGGCGGGCGTGCACCCGCATGCCGCGGCGCTTGGCGTCCTTGAGATCAGCCGGGGGTTTTCCCGCAGCGGCCGCCACGGCCTCGGCGAGGGTCTCCTGCATCGCCGCGAACAGGCGGTCGATCTCGGCGTCGTCCAGCGTGCCGGCGATCGCGTACGGCGACATGCGGGCCGCGTGCAGGATCTCGTCCGAGTAGGCGTTGCCGATGCCCGCGATCACGCCCTGGTCGCGCAGCAGACCCTTGATCTGCATCCGTCGGTCGTCCAGCAGCGCGGCGAAGGCGTCGCGGGTGAAGGACGGATCGAGCGGGTCGGGGCCGAGCCGGGCGATGCCGGGCACCTCGGCGGGGTCGCGGACCACGTACACGGCCAGCGACTTCTTCGTCCCGGCCTCGGTCAGGTCGAAGCCGCTGCCGTCGTCGAGGGCGATCCGCAGCGCGATGGGCGACTTGCCCGGCTTGAGGAGCGTGGTCGGCAGGGTTTCGTACCAGCGCAGCCATCCGGCCTTCGCCAGGTGGAAGACGAGGTGCAGCTCGGACCCGCAGGACAGCACCACGAACTTGCCGCGGCGCTCCGCCCCGGTGATCGCCGCGCCTTCCAGTGCCGAGATCGGCGGGTCGTAGGTCTTCAGCGCGGCGATCGCGGCCACGGAGGCACGGGTGATCGTGCGTCCGGTGGTGCGCTCGCCGAGGAACGCGACGAGTCCTTCGACCTCCGGCATCTCAGGCATGCAGCCATCCTGTCACCGGGGTCCGACGCTGTCACGCGTGGGACGTGCGGTCAGAGCATCGGCCACTCGACCGGCGTCCGGTCGTCGTCGCGCAGCAGCCCGGCGAGCCAGCCGTCGTCCCGTCCGCGCTGGCTGGTGAGTCCCTGACGCATGGTGCCTTCGAAGCGGAAGCCGAGGGCGCGGGCGGCGCGGGCGGAGGGGACGTTGCCCACGACGGCCTGCCAGCGGATGCGGGCGAGGCCGAGCTCCGCGAAGCCCCAGTCGAGCACGGCCCGCGCGGCCTCGACGAGGTAGCCGCGGCCGCGGGCGTCCGCGACGACCCAGTAGCCGAGCTCGGCATGGCCCCCGGCCGGATGCTCCCCGATGTGGTGGAGTCCGACCATGCCCACGAGGACGTCGTCGGCGTAGACACCCCAGACGGTCTGCGAGCCGTCCTCCCACCACTGCTCGACGAGGGCGACGAAGTCCTCCGCGTCCTGCCGGAAGTAGGGGGAGGGCACCGTCGTCCACCGCGCGATCTCCGGGTCCTGGCACGCCTCGGTGATCGCGTCGACATCCGCCTCCGTCGGGGCATGGAGGACGAGTCGTGCGGTGGTGAGGGTGACCGGAAGCATCCCTCCAGCCTAAAACGCTCGACCCGGCCCCTTCGGTTCGCCCCGGCCCCTTCCGCGCGTCCGTAACGGGGTGGGAGGTACGGAAAGGGGTGGGATGCAGGGAAGCCGACCGCAGTGTCCGTGGGCGCGATTAGGCTTGTCCGGTGACTGTTCCGGGGATTCTGCGCGCCTTGGAAGAGGCGTCTCTGTATCGTGACGCTCTCGCCTGGGCGCACACCGACGCCGACCTCGGCCTGGTCGACGGGCTCGACGCGCCCGTGCTCGCCGGTCTGCTCGCCAAGCGTGCGGCGGCCGGCCACCCGGCGGCGCTGCTGGCCGTGGTGCCCACGGGGCGCCGGGCGGAATCGGTCGCGCAGGCCCTGGAGACGTACGTCCCGGACGCCGAGGTGCTCACCTTCCCCGCCTGGGAGACGCTGCCGCACGAGCGCCTCAGCCCCAGCCCGGACACGGTCGGCCTGCGACTGCAGACCCTGCGCCGCATCGCCGAATGGTCAGGGGAGCGTCCCCTCGTGGTCGTGGCCTCGGTGCGCGCCGCGCTCCAGCCCATCGCCGGGAACCTCGGCGACATCGTGCCACTGGAGTTGGCGGTGGGCAGCCGCGGCAATGAGCTCGACCACGTCGCCGAGCAGCTCGTCGAACGGGCATACTCCCGCGTCGACATGGTGTCGCGACGGGGCGAGTTCGCCGTCCGCGGCGGCATCCTCGACGTCTTCCCGCCCACGTCCGAGCACCCGTACCGCGTGGAGTTCTTCGGCGACGAGATCGATCAGATCCGCGCGTTCTCCGTGGCGGACCAGCGTTCCCTCCCCGGCGACGTGCCGCGCGTCGACCTGCCGCCCAGCCGCGAGCTCCTGCTCACGGCCGAGGTGCGGGAGCGCGCCAGGGCGCTCATCGGGGGCTTCCCGGCCATCAGCGGCATGCTCGAGAAGATGGCCGAGGGTATCCCGGTCGAGGGCATGGAGTCGCTACTGCCCGCGGTCGCCGGCCCCCTCAAGTCGCTCGTCGAGTATCTGCCCGAGGGCGCGGCGACCGCCGTGATCGACCCGGAGCGCTCGACCGCCCGCGCCCTCACCCTCGGCGAGACGAACCGCGAGTTCCTCGACGCCGCCTGGAGTGCGGCGACCTCCGGAGCCTCGGCCCCCATCGACCTCGGCGCCGGCGACTTCCTCACCATCGCCGACCTGCGCGAGGTCGTCCGCGACCGCGGCGGCGTGTGGTGGCGGCTGAGCCCGTTCGGGATCGGCGACGCGACCGCGGAGAGCGTCGAGGCGGCCACCGTCATCCCGTCCTTCCACGGCAACGTCGACGGCGCCATCGCCTTCGTCGACGCGAAGGTCGCCGACGGCTGGCGGGTGGTCGTTCTCGCGACCGGACTCGGCCTCGTCGACCGCGCCCGGGACGTGCTCTCGGACCGTGGTATCGCGGCCCGGGTCGTCGAGACCATCGCGGACGCGCCGGACCCGGGGGTCGCGACCCTCACGGTGGGTGGTGTCGAGGCCGGCTTCCAGGTGCCGGAGGCGAAGCTCGCCGTCCTCACCGACAACGAGTTCTACGGCCGCACCATCGGCGGCGACCAGCGCGTCGTCAAGAAGCTCGCCTCCCGTCGGAAGAACGTCGTCGATCCGCTGCAGCTCAAGCAGGGCGACTTCGTCGTGCATGCCACGCACGGCATCGGCCGCTTCGTCGAGATGACCCAGCGCGAGGTCTCCACCGGGGGCCGCAACGCCGCGAAGTCCGTCCGCGACTACCTCGTGCTGGAGTATGCGCCGTCGAAGCGCGGCTACCCCGGCGACAAGCTGTACGTGCCCACCGACCAGCTCGATCTCCTGTCGAAGTACGTCGGCGGCGAGGCCCCGACGCTGTCGAAGATGGGCGGCAGCGATTGGGCGCAGGCCAAGGGCAAGGCGCGCAAGGCGGTCCGCGACATCGCCGTCGAGCTCGTCAAGCTCTACTCCGCCCGGATGAGCGCCAAGGGGTACGCCTTCGGCCCGGACACCCCCTGGCAGCGCGAGCTGGAGGAGGCGTTCCCGTTCGCGGAGACCCAGGACCAGCTGCAGACCATCGACGAGATCAAGGCCGACATGGAGCGGCCCATCCCGATGGATCGGCTGCTCTCCGGCGACGTCGGCTTCGGCAAGACCGAGGTCGCGGTCCGCGCGGCGTTCAAGGCGATCCAGGACGGCAAGCAGGTGGCGATGCTCGTCCCGACCACCCTGCTCGTCAAGCAGCACCTCGAGACGTTCACGGAGCGCTTCGCCGGGTTCCCGGTCAAGGTGCGGCCGCTGTCGCGGTTCCAGACCGACAAGGAGGCGCGGCTCACGCTGCAGGGCCTGCTCGACGGCTCGGTGGACATGGTGATCGGCACGCACCGCATCCTCACGGAGCAGGTGCTGTTCAAGGATCTCGGCCTCATGATCATCGACGAGGAGCAGCGCTTCGGCGTCGAGCACAAGGACGCGCTGAAGAAGATGAAGACCAACGTCGACATCCTCGCCATGAGCGCCACCCCGATCCCGCGCACGCTGGAGATGGCGGTCACCGGCATCCGCGAGATGTCGACCCTCGCCACGCCCCCGGAGGACCGGCACCCGATCCTCTCGTTCGTCGGACCCCGCAGCGACAAGCAGATCGCCGCCGCCATCCGCCGCGAGATCCTCCGCGAGGGGCAGGTCTTCTTCGTGCACAACCGCGTGCAGTCGATCCAGCGGGTCGCGGCCGAGCTCGCCGAGCTGGTCCCCGAGGCGCGGATCGCCGTGGCGCACGGGCAGATGGGGGAGCACGCGCTGGAGCAGGTCGTCGACGACTTCTGGGAGCGCAAGTTCGACGTCCTCGTCTCGACCACGATCATCGAGACCGGCCTCGACATCTCCAACGCGAACACGATCATCATCGACCGCGCCGACAAGTACGGGCTGAGCCAGCTGCACCAGCTCCGCGGACGGGTGGGCCGCGGACGCGAGCGCGCCTACGCGTACTTCCTCTACGACGACATGAAGCCGCTGAGCGAGACCGCGGCCGACCGGCTGCAGACCATCGCGGTCAACAACGACCTCGGCTCCGGAATGCAGGTCGCCCTCAAGGACCTCGAGCTGCGCGGTGCCGGAAACCTCCTCGGTGCCGAGCAGGCCGGGCACATCGCCGGAGTCGGCTTCGACCTGTACCTCCGCATGATCGGCGAGGCCGTCGCGACCTTCCGCGGCGAGGAGGTCGAGACCGGGCAGGAGCTCCGCCTCGAGCTGCCGCTCGATGCCCGCATCCCCGAGGACTACATCGACAGCGAGCGCCTCCGGCTCGAGGCGTACCAGAAGCTCTCCGCCGCCTCGGCCGCGACCGCGAAGGACGACGCCATCGATCTCGTGGTGGAGGAGCTCGTCGACCGGTACGGCACGCCGCCGGAGGAGGTCACCGGACTCGTGTCGATCGCGCGACTGCGGCGCCGGGCGGCCAGGGCCGGGCTCACCGACGTCGTGGCCATGGGGTCGAACCTGCGCCTCGCGCCCGCCCGCCTCGAGGACTCCATCAAGGTCCGGCTGCAGCGGCTGTATCCGAAGGCGAAGCTCGTCTCCGGCGGGGAGGCCCTGGTCGTGCCGATGCCCACGGTGCCCGCGGCGGTCGGGGTGGGCGTGGAGCCGCTTCCCGACGCGGAGCTGCTCGCCTGGGTCGACCAGCTGTTCACCGCCATCTTCCCCGAGCCCGCCAAGCCCGAATGACCCGGCCCTGGGCGGTGGCCGCCGTGCACAACTCCGGAGTCGGCGTACGACACGCCGTCGGGAGCGGCTCGGGGCCGGCGTGTCGGTGATGATCTCCGAAGTCGTGCACGCCGCAGACGCCGCGGGCTAGTCTGGCCGCATGTTGTACGAGCACCTCGGGGCTCGCCCCCGCATCCACGACACCGCCGTCGTCGCTCCCACCGCCGTCATCTCCGGCGACGTGGAGCTCGGACCGGGCTGCCAGGTGCTGCACGGCGCCGTCATCACCGCGGAGGGCGGCCCGATCACCCTCGGCGCGCACGTCATCGTGATGGAGAACGCGCTGATCAGGGCGACTGCGGCCAACGCCGTCCACATCGGGGCGCACACCCTCGTCGGGACACTGGCCAGCATCGCCGGGGCGACCGTGGGCGAGGAGGTGTTCTTCGCGTCCGGAGCCCGGGTCTTCAACGGGGCGCTCGTCGGGGATCGCTGCGAGGTGCGGGTCAACGCGATCGTGCATCGCCGGGCCGTGCTGCCGTCGGGGACGGTGGTGCCGATCGGGTGGGTCGCGGTCGGCGATCCGGTGCAGCTGCTCTCACCCGACCAGGACGCCGAGATCGCGGCCGCACAGCCCGAGCTCGACTTCCCCGGACACGTCTTCGGCGTCGATCGGGACACTCCCGACCTCATGGTGCAGCTCACGGAGCGCTACGGCAGCTCCCTCGCGCGGCACGCCGACGACCGCCAGGTCTGACCCCGCCCTTCGAATCGCCCGAATGGTCCCATCTCGGCCGGATTTGGGACCATTCAGGCGATTCGAACGGGTCAGATGACGCCCTGGGCGAGCATCGCCGCGGCGACGCGCTCGAAGCCGGCGATGTTGGCACCGGCCACGTAGTCGCCGGGGACGCCGTGGCGCTCGGCGGCCTCGAAGGCGGCGTGGTGGATGTCGCCCATGATCTCGCGCAGCTTGTTCTCGCTGTCGCCGAAGCTCCAGCGCTGCCGCGAGGCGTTCTGGCTCATCTCCAGCGCCGAGGTCGCGACACCGCCGGCGTTCGCGGCCTTGCCCGGGGCGAACAGCACGCCCGCCTTCTGGAAGGCCTCGACGGCCTCGGGCACGCACGGCATGTTGGCGCCCTCGGACACGGCGCGCACGCCGTTCGCGATCAGGGCCTCCGCATCGGCGAGGCTGACCTCGTTCTGGGTGGCGGAGGGCACCGCGATGTCGACGGGCACCTCCCACACGCTGCCGCTCTCCACGAAGCGGGCGCTCGGGCGGCGGTTCGCGTACTCGACGATGCGGGCGCGCTCGACCTCCTTGAGCTGACGCAGCAGGTCGAGGTCGATGCCCGCGTCGTCGACGACGTAGCCGGAGGAGTCGGAGGCCGTGACCGCGGTCGCGCCGAGCTGCGCGGCCTTCTGGATCGCGTAGATCGCCACGTTGCCGGAGCCCGAGATGCCGACGCGCTTGCCGTCGAGGGAGTCGCCGTGCACGCCGAGCATCTCCTGCGCGAAGAACACCGCGCCGTAGCCCGTGGCCTCCGTCCGCACCTCGGCGCCGCCCCATCCGGTGCCCTTGCCCGTGAACATGCCGGACTCGTGGCGGTTGGTGACCTTGCGGTACTGGCCGAAGAGGTAGCCGATCTCGCGGCCGCCGACGCCGATGTCGCCCGCAGGGACGTCGGTGTGCTCGCCGAGGTGCCGGTAGAGCTCGTTCATGAACGACTGGCAGAAGCGCATGACCTCGGCGTCGGACTTGCCGTGCGGGTCGAAGTCGGAGCCGCCCTTGCCGCCGCCGATGCCCTGGCCGGTGAGCGCGTTCTTGAAGATCTGCTCGAAGCCGAGGAACTTGATGATCGAGAGGTTGACCGACGGGTGGAACCGCAGGCCGCCCTTGTACGGACCGAGCACGGAGGAGAACTGGATGCGGTACCCGCGGTTGACCTGCAGCTTCCCGGCGTCGTCGACCCACGGCACGCGGAACATGATCTGCCGTTCCGGCTCGACCAGGCGCTCCAGGATCCCGCCGTCCACGTATTCCGGGTGGCGCTCCAGCACCGGGGCGATCGAGTGCAGCACCTCGTGGACGGCCTGGTGGAACTCCGGCTCGTGCGGGCTGCGTGCCAGCACCGTGTCGAAGACGGGCTGCACGGATGCGGCGAGCGGGTGGAAGTCGGTGGGGGTGGTGACGGTCACGCGGGAGGGCTTTCTGATGGGGGATGGGGTGCGGGCGATCGTGTCGCGCGCGAAAGCAGAGCCGGGTGAGGCGGAGGTTTCACTCTAGCGTCGGCGACGCGGGCCTCCGCGCACGCGGCGGGAGGGCTCGGGTCACCCGGTGTTCTGCAGGCCGGCGGCGACCCCGCTGACGGACAGGAGGAGCAGGCGCTGCTGTTCGGCGTCGGCTCCCGAGCCCTCCGGCTGCTCCGGCGCCGACCGGAGCGCGCGGAGCGCCCGCAGCTGCAGGAGGGAGAGGGCGTCGACGTACGGGCTGCGCAGCTGGACCGCCCGCTGCAGCACGGGCTTGTTCTCCAGCAGTCCCTCGCCTCCCGTGAGGCGGATGACCCAGCGACGGGTGAGGGCGAGCTCGTCGAGCACCAGGGCGGCGAGGTCGTCGCGATCGCCGAGGGCGAGGTACTGCCGGGCGATGCGCTCGTCGGTCTTGGCGAGGCTCATCGCGACGTTGTCGACCATCGTGCGCAGCAGCGGCCACTCGCGGTAGGCCTCCGTGAGCAGTTCCTCGTCGCCGACGGCCTCGAGCGCGGTGCCGAGTCCGAACCAGCCGGCGAGGTTGATCCGGGCCTGCGTCCACGCGAACACCCAGGGGATGGCCCTGAGGTCTTCCAGCGACTCCACCGAGAGGCCGCGGCGGGCGGGACGCGAGCCGAGCGCGAGCAGACCGATCTCCTCCATCGGGGTCACGGTCGCGAACCACGGGGCGAAGCCCTCGGCCTTGACGAGCGCGAAGAACCGCTCGCGGGAGGCGGCGTCCATGGTCGCGGCGACATCGGCGTAGCGGGCGGCCGCGCGGCTCGTGCGCTCCTCGACCGTGGGGGAGGAGGCCAGCAGCGTCGCGGCGGCGACCTGGTCGATGTGCCGCATCGCGATCGCGGGCTCGCCGTAGCGGGCGAAGATGACCTCGCCCTGCTCGGTGAGCTTGAACCGACCGTCGACGGAGTGCGGGGGCTGCGCGAGGATCGCGGAGTTGGCGGGGCCGCCGCCACGGCCGAGCGCCCCGCCGCGGCCGTGGAAGAGGGTCAGCTCGATGCCGGACTCCTGCGCCCAGCGGGCGATCTTCTCCTGCGCCGTGTACAGCGCGAGGTTCGCGGCGACGGGCCCGACGTCCTTGGAGGAGTCGGAGTAGCCGAGCATGACCTCCAGCCGGTTGCCGGTCGCGGCCATCCGCTCGCGGAACTCCGGGAAGGTGACGGCCTCGGCGAGGATCCCCGGGGCCGCCTGGAGGTCGGCGAAGGTCTCGAACAGCGGCACGACGTCGAGCACCGGGGCGTCGTCGCCGAGCGCGTGACGGGCCAGCTCGTACACGTTCGCGAGGTCGGAGGCCGCCTGCGTGAAGGAGACGACGTAGCGACCCGCGGAGCGCAGTCCGCGGTCGCGCTGGATGTCCGCGATCGCGCGGAACACCTCCAGCACCTCCTCGGTCTGCGTGCTGATCGGACCGCCGGCCTCGAGCTCGGCCAGGGCCTTCGCGTGCACCTGGGAGTGCTGACGGACTTCGAGCTCCGTGAGGTGGAAGCCGTAGGTCTCGACCTGCCAGATCAGATGCTGCACGCCGCCGAACGCGTGGCGGCGGGCTCCGGCGGCGACGAGGGAGGACTGCACGGCGCGCAGGTCCGCGAGCAGCTCCTCCGGACCCGTGTACCCCTCCTCGTCACCGCGCCGTGTGGCCGCCACGCGGCGGGCCATGACGAGGACGACCCGGCGGTGCGGCTCGTCAGGGGAGCGGGCCGCCAGCTCGTCGGCGACCGTCGGCTCCGCGGCGGTGAAACGCTCCCAGAGTGCGATGACCTCGGCGCTGGGCGGGGTGTCGTCCGCGGCGAGCGTGAGGGTGCGGCCGATCCGGTCGAGCGCCCGCTCGAGGCCGCGGAGCACGTGGTCGGAGGCGATCTGCGAGGCCTCACGGGTCACCGCGGCTGTGACGAACGGGTTGCCGTCGCGGTCGCCGCCGACCCAGGAGCCGATCCGTACGAACGCCGGGACGACCGGGGCGCTGGCGCCGGACTCCTCGCCGCGGAGGGCGTCGTCGATCCGGCGGTAGACGTGGGGGACCGTGGTGAACAGCGTCTCGTCGAAGACGCCCATGACGGTGCGGACCTCGTCGGTCGGGGAGGGCTTCTGCGCTCGCAGCGGCGCCGTGCGCCACAGGGTGTCGATCTCCTCGAGCATCCGGCGGCGGGCGCGGTGCTCCTCGGAGCCGCCTGCGCTCGCCGCGTCGTGCTGGGTGAGCAGCTCGGAGAGGCGGCGGATGCTCGACGAGACCGCGCGGCGCCGGGCCTCGGTCGGGTGGGCCGTGAAGACGGGGTGGAAGCGCAGACCGTCCAGACGACGGCGGGCCTCGTCGTCACCGACCTCCTCGCGCAGCCGGGCGTACGCCCCCGCGACCGTGTCCGTCGCCAGGGCCCCTGAGCCCGTCGAAGGGCCTGACCCCACCTGGTTCCCTGAGCCCGTCGAAGGGCCTGAGCCCACCTGGGTCCCTGAGCCCACCTGGGTCCCTGAGCCCACCTGGGTCCCTGAGCCTGTCGAAGGGGCCTGCCCCGCCCGCTCCCGGAGCACGCGCACCCGCTGGTGCTCCTCGGCGAGGTTCACGAGGTGGAAGTAGCAGGTGAACGCGCGGGCGACCTCGTCGGCACGGGCGATCGTGAAGGAGTCGGCGATCGCCGCGGCGCGGTCGAACGCGTCGGAGCTGTGGTCCTCGTAGGCCTGGATCGTCGCGAGGCGCAGGCGCTCGACGTCCTCGAAGAGGTCGTCGCCGCCGGCCTCGCGGAGCACCTGGCCGAGGAGCTGGCCCAGCATCCGCACGTCGGAGCGCATGGCATCGGGGATGCCGCGACCGGCTTCGAAACGACCGATCACGCGGATGGCCTCGGTGGGCGTCGGCTCGGAGAAAGCGGGGGAATCGGGGGTCACCCTCCGAGAGTAGCCGGGTGGATCGGGGTGTCCTGCACGCATGACGACCGTGTGACGCCGCGGCCTACGATGGACGGGATGCGCATCACAGCGAACCCCCTCCGCGGGCAGCAGTTCCCCGCCGTCCTCCTGCTCGTGGCCGCCGGCCTCGGACTCCTCTTCGCGAACCTGCCCACGCACGACGCGATCGCCGGGCTGTTGGAGACACACCTCGCCGTCCCCGGGACGGCGCTGGACCTCTCGATCGCGCACTGGGTGTCGGACGGCCTGCTCGCGATCTTCTTCCTCGTCGTGGCGATCGAGCTGCGGCACGAGCTCACCCACGGCGAGCTCGACTCCCCGCGGAAGGCCGTGCAGCCCGCCATCGCGGCCACCGGCGGCGTGCTCGTGCCGATCCTCGTGTACCTGCTGATCGCGGGAGGGCCGGAGACGGCGTCCGGCTGGCCGATCCCGACCGCCACCGACATCGCCTTCGCGCTCGGCGTGCTGGCGATGTTCGGACGAGGACTCCCGTCCCGGGTGCGGGTGTTCCTGCTGGCCCTCGCGATCCTCGACGACATCATCGGCATCATCTTCATCGCGGTGCTCTTCGCGCACGACGTGCAGTGGCTCCTGTTCGGGCTCGCGATCGTCGGGGTGGCGGTGTTCTGGCTGCTGAGCCGCCTGCTGCACGCCACCGGACACACGCTCGTCGCGGTCGCGATGGCCGTCGTCGGCGTCATCACGTGGGGCCTCGTCGCCTCGTCCGGCATCCACGCGACCATCGCCGGCGTAATGCTCGGCCTCGTCATGGCGCCGGTACCCGCCGGACGCACCCGGCATGCGCTGGAGCCGACCGTGAACGGCGCGATCCTGCCGCTCTTCGCCTTCGTGGCGGCTTTCGTCGTCATCCCCGCCGTCTCGCCGACGGCCCTCTCCCCGGCCTTCTGGGCGATCGTGGTGGCCCTTCCGGTGGGGAAGATCATCGGCATCTCCCTGTTCGGCTGGCTCGCCATGCGCATCCGTCCGAAGGGGGCCGACCCGGCCCTGCCGTTCGCGGACATCCTCGCCGCCGGCGCCCTGGGCGGCATCGGATTCACCGTCTCGCTCCTGCTCGCGAACCTCGCGTTCGAGGGCGACGCGGTCATCCGCGACCAGGCGATCCTCGGCGTCCTCGTGGGGTCGCTCCTCGCGCTGATCCTCTCCGGCATCGTCGTCACCCTGCGCGCCCGGTGGTACCGTCGCGCTGCGCCCATCCCCGCCTGAGCCGGAGCCCGGAGGAAGCATGACCAGCGAGCAGCGAGGCCCCGAGGACATCGACGATCCGCTGCGCGCGGCCGCGGAGACCATGCGTGCGGTGCGGGAACGGTGCGTGTGGTCGCAGCGCATCACGCACCGCGACCTCGTGCCGTACCTCATCGAGGAATCGCACGAGGTGATCGACGCGGTCGAGGACGGCTCGCGCGCCGACCTCCGCGAGGAGCTGGGCGATCTGCTGTGGCAGGTGCTGTTCCATGCCGCGATCGCGGCACAGGACCCGGACGACCCGTTCGACATCGACGACGTCGCCCGCACGCTCACCGAGAAGATGGTGCGGCGGCATCCACACGTGTTCGGCGACGAGGTCGCGGAGACGCCGGAGGAGGTGCTCGTGCACTGGAACGCGGCGAAGGCGGCGGAGAAGCGCACCCGCCGCAGCGTGCTCGACGGGATCCCGCGCGCGATGCCCGCTCTCGCCCGGGCGCAGAAGATGTCGGGTCGTGCCGCCGGCGCCGGCGTGGTGCCCACGCAGCCGTCCGCCCTGCGCCCGTCGTCGGAGGAGGAGCTCGGCGATGCCCTCCTCGCCCTCGTGGACACCGCTCGGGCCGAGGGCTGGGACGCGGAGCGCGCCCTCCGGGAACGGCTGACGCGCCTGGAGGACGAGGTCCGCGCCGCCGAGGCCGGTTGATCGGACACGGACACCGCCGCCGACCTGGGAAGATGGACGGGTGGCTACCGTGAACGCGCCGCGCGGCATGCGCGACTTCCTCCCCGCCGACAAGGCCCGCCGTGAGCGGGTGCTCTCCGTCATCCGCGACCGCTATCGCGCGCACGGATTCGACGAGATCGAGACCCCCGTGGTCGAGGAGTACGACCGGCTGCATGCCGGCATCGGCGGCGACAACGAGAAGCTGTCGTTCAACATCCTGCGCCGCGGCCTGGATGCGGAGGCCGTCCGCGCCGCCGCCGACGACCCCGCGGAGCTCTCCGACCTCGGCCTGCGCTACGACCTGACGGTGCCGCTCGCCCGCTTCTACGCGAGCAACAGGGGACAGCTCCCCGGCGTCTTCCGGTCCATCCAGATCGGTCCCGTCTGGCGGGCCGAGCGTCCGCAGAAGGGGCGCTACCGCCAGTTCGTCCAGTGCGACATCGATATCATCGGCGACGCGTCCGCGCGCGCCGAGGCCGAGCTGCTGGCCGCGTCGCTCGACGCCGTCGACGCCCTGGGCCTGGAGGGCGCGAGCGTGCGGATCAACGACCGCCGCGTGCTGGAATGGATGCTGGAGCACTTCGGGTTCACCGAGGACGAGCGCCCGCAGGTGCTGATCACGATCGACAAGCTCGACAAGATCGGGCCGGAGGGTGTGGCCGCCGAGCTCCGCGAGCGCGGGGCCACGACGACCGCGGTCGACGCGTTCCAGGCCTTCCTCGGTCGTCCGCAGACGCTCGAGTACCACCCGTTCGGTGACCGCCAGATCCGCAAGGCGCTCCCGGACGGCGCGCCGGACGAGCTCGTCGCCCACCTCGTCGGCATCGGCGAGGCGGTCGCGGCGGGGCGCGGGCAGGACGACATCCCGCTCGTGTTCGACCCGTTCCTGGTCCGCGGCATGGGCTACTACACCGGGACGATCTTCGAGCTCGCGCACCCGTCGGTGACGTATTCGCTCGGTGGCGGAGGACGGTACGACGGCATGATCGGCCGGTTCCTCCAGCAGGACGTGCCGGCGGTGGGCTTCTCCCTCGGGTTCGAGCGCCTGGTCGACCTCGTCTCGACGGACCCGGCCACCGCGGCGCAGGCGATCGTGCTGGTCCACGACGCGGCGGTCCCCGTCGCGGAGCTCGTGGCGCACAAGACGGCCCTCGTCGCGAAGGGGGCGCGGGTGCGACTCGAGCAGCGCACGAAGAACCTCAAGGCGCTGCTGGAACGGTCGGCGGCGGACGGGTACACCCACTTCGCGAGCGTGCGCCCCGGAGACGACGAGCTCGAGGTCAAGACGCTGGCCTGAACGCCCCGTCGGGGCGGGGCGTTCACCGGGCGTTCACGGCGGTCCGCTGGAATCGCGCCGTGCGTCGTCTGCCCCTGCTGACCCTGGTCGCGCTCGCCGCCGCGCTCGTCGTGGGTGCACGCACGGTCCTCGACCGGCAGGCCGCCGTCGCGCGTCGGCGCATCGGAAAGCCGCTGGGGCAGCAGTCTCTCGACGCCGACCGTGTCTGGCGCCCGGGGCTCGAGGGCGAGCCGCTCGACCTCCTGCTGCTGGGCGACTCCCTCGCTGCCGGCCTGGGAGCGGCACGGCGGAAGGAGACCCTCGGGGCACGGCTCGCGAAGGCGACGGCACGCCGACTCGGGCGTCCCGTGCGGCTGCGCACCGCCGCGGTCGTGGGCGCGGAGTCGCGGGATCTCGACGGGCAGCTCTCCCGCCTCCCCGCGGACTATCGCCCTGACGTCGCCGTGGTCGTGGTCGGCGGCAACGACGTCACCCATCGCCTCCCGGCAGCGGAGTCGGCCCGCCACCTGCGCGAGGCCATCGTCCGCCTGCAGGCTCGCGGCGCCCGCGTCGTCGTCGGCACCTGCCCCGACCTCGGTGCCCTGCGCGCGGTGCCGCAGCCGCTGCGCCGCATCGCCTCCGGTCTGTCCCGACGGCTGGCGGAGGCGCAGGCGGAGGCCGCGCACCGGGAAGGAGCGGAGACGGTGGACCTGCGGCGGGCTGTCGGCCCGATGTTCTTCGACGAGCCGGAGGAGATGTTCAGCCTCGACCGCTTCCACCCGAGCGCCCTCGGCTACCGCCGCACCGCGGAGGCGCTGCTGCCGGCCGTCGAGCGGGCCGCCCTGGTCGCGCTCAGCTCCCGGCGGTCTCCGGCGTCGCGCTGAACGAGGCCGCCCACTCTGCGACTCGTCGTGCGCTCTCCTCGTCGGAGAGGTCCTCCACGCGGGTCATGATCGACCAGCGGACGCCGAACGGGTCGCGGATGCTGGCGTAGCGGTCGCCGGAGACGAACAGGGACGGCGCCTCGCGGACGGTCGCCCCCGCCGCGACGGCGCGCGCGACCACGGCGTCCACGTCCGGCACATACAGGCCCATCGAGTAGCAGTCATCGTCGCCGGAAGGCGCGGGCACGAGGTGGTACTCGGGGCTGGGCTCGCCGAGCTGGAGCCGTCCGAGCCCGAAGTCGAGGTCGGCATGCGCGACGACACCGCCGAACTCCGTCACGTCGACCACGCGGGCGCCGAAGACGTCCCGGTAGAACTCGACGGCGCGGGCGGCGTCGGGGATCGCGAGGAAGGGGGTGAGCGAGGTCGCGCTGTGCGGGCGGCCGTCGGTGGTGTGTGCGCCGGTCACGCCGGCCGGAGGTGTCTGATCGGTCATGCGGCCACGGTAGGCGGGGGAGGGCACCCGCCGCTTGAAGATCCGCGACACGTCGCCGACGCCGCGTCGGTGGCGCGTTCTACGCTGGGGCGATGGTCGACCGGACGCGCGGAGTGCTCTATCCCGCACGGCTGCCCTCGTTCCATCGGCTGCCGCCGCCCGCAGAGGCCGCCGCGCTCGTCGCCTGGTTCTGGATCCCGGAGTGGAGCCTTCCGGAGGGCGAGGTGTCCCGGCAGGAGATCGTCTCGTATCCGGCCGTCAACCTCGTCGTCGCCCCGGAGGGCGTGTCGATCTCAGGCGCCACGACCCGCGCGTCGACCAGGGAGCTGCGGGGGTCGGGGTGGGCTGTCGGCGCTCTGCTCCGCCCTGCCGCGGTCCCTGCCCTCACGGACGACCCTCCGGCCCTGATCGACGCGGAGCGGGCCTTTGACGCCCCCGATCTGCACGCGGCGGTGACGACGGCGATGCGGACCGCGCCCGAACGCCGGGAGTGCGCCGTCGCGGTCTTCTCCGCATGGCTGTCGCAGCGCGTGGGCCCGGTCGGCGCGGCGGGCCGGCAGGCCAACGCGATGCTCGACGTGCTGCTGGGGGAGGGGGCGGCGCTGACGCCGGAGGAAGCGGCGACCCGACTCGCGCTCTCGGTGCGCACGCTGCAGCGGCTCACGCACCGCACCGTCGGGCTCTCGCCGGGCGCGATCATCCGCCGCCGCCGGCTGCAGGAGGCGGCGCAGCGTCTCCGCGAGGAGCCGGAGACGGACCTGACGGCGCTCGCCGCCGCGCTGGGATACGCCGACCACGCCCATCTCACGCGCGACTTCGCGGCCGTCCTCGGCCTGCCGCCGCGCGACTATCGCACCAGGGTCTCCGGCTGAGGCGATCAGCCGCGCTGCTGCTGCCGCCGCACCCGCCGCACCCGTAGCGCCCGCCCCGCGACGCCGAGCAGCACGACACCCACGCCGACGAGCGAGGCGAGGGCGGGAAGCGTGCTCACCAGTACGAGACAGCAGAGGGCTCCGCCCACCTGCAGCGCTCGGGGGTATCGTCGGGCCGCGCCGTGCTGGCGGAACGCGGCGGCGTTCGCGATGAGGTAGTACAGCAGCACGCCGAAGGACGAGAACCCGATCACCTCGCGGAGATCCCCGACGAGCACGAGCGCGATCACGATCACGGCGATGGCGATCTCGGCGCGGCGCGGTACTTGATGGCGCTCGTCGATGCGGGCGAGGAACCGCGGCAGGTCCCCCTCGCGCGCCATGGCGAGTGTCGTGCGGCCGATGCCGGTGAGCAGAGCGAGCAGGGCGCCGAGGGAGGCGGCGGCCGCGGCGACCCGCACGACGGGGACGAACGCCGACCAGCCGGCGGCGGTGAGGACGTCGGCCAGGGGCGCGGCGGCGCCCCGCGCGTCGCCGCCGAGGACGAGGAGCACCACGACGCCGACTAGCGCGTAGACGACGACGGCGCCGCCGAGGGCGAGCACGATCGCGCGGGGGATCGTGCGCGCGGGATCCACCACCTCCTCACCCATCGTGGCGATCCGGGCGTAGCCGGCGAAGGCGAAGAACAGCAGTCCGGCGCCCTGGAGCACGCCGTACACGGTCGTGTCGGGGAGCGGCGCAGGGGAGGCGGTCGGCGCGGCGCCGAGGCCGACCGCGACCACGACCGAGAGCCCGAGCAGCGAGCAGGCCACGAGGATGCGGGTCGCCAGCGCCGTCCGCGTCACCCCCAGGCAGTTCACGACCGCGAGCGCGGCGACGGCGATCACGGCGACCGGGGCCTGCCACCCCGCGGGAGCGGCGTAGGCGGCGAAGGTCATGGCCATGGCGGCGCAGCTCGCGATCTTGCCGATCACGAAGCTCCAGCCGGCGACGAAGCCCCACCACGGTCCGATCTCCGCTCGCGCATAGGCGTACGTGCCTCCTGCCACGGGGTGGACGGCCGCGAGCTGTGCCGAGGCGGTGGCGTTGGCGTAGGCGATCGCGGCGGCGATTCCGAGGGCGAGGAGGGTCCCCATGCCGGCGACCTCGACGGCCGGTCCCCAGACCGCGAACACGCCGGCACCGATCATCGAGCCGAGGCCGATGGCGACGGCGTCCGGCAGCGTCAGGCGGCGGGCGAGGGGCATCCGGTCATCGTCCCACGCCGGGGTGAACGGCCGGTGACGTGTCAGCCGCGGGACGCGGTGACGCGCTTCTTCTCGCGGATGTAGACCTCGCGGCGCACCTTCGCCACGACGTCTCCGTCGCGATCGGTGATGACCGTCTCGAACCACTCGAGCACCTTCGCGCCGCCGTGGGCGCGCTGCCGCAGCTCCTGCGCCTTCTCCCGCGTCACCT
Source organism: Microbacterium paraoxydans (assembly GCF_900105335.1). NCBI lineage: Bacteria > Bacillati > Actinomycetota > Actinomycetes > Micrococcales > Microbacteriaceae > Microbacterium > Microbacterium paraoxydans. The sequence continues at coordinate 3,047,932 of NZ_LT629770.1, forward strand.
CGAACTCCGCGGTCAGCACCCCGCGCCCCGGCTTGAGGAACTCGATCTCGCCACGGGTGTCCCACACGACGTAGTCCCGCCCGAGCTGATGCATGACGAGCATGAAGAAGTACGGGTCGGTCATCGCCGACATCGATCCGCCGAACGCCGTCTTGACGTAGTTGCGGGTGAGGAGGTTCACGTGCAGCTCCACGGTCGCGTGGGTCCAGTCGTCGCTGAACCGGCGGACGCGGATGCCGCTGCACAGGTTGGGGATCCAGAGGCTCATGCCGAGGGCGAGGCGGCGGGGCGTGATGCGCATGAGGTCAGTGTGGAGGATGTGCCCGGCGGCGACGAAGACGACTGGAGGGTTGGCACAGTTGTTCTAGTTCACCTAGAATAACTAGAGAAGGGGGGTGCCATGCTCATCCGCGTCGATGTCGACAGTCCGCACGCGCTCTACGACCAGGTGGCCGCCTCGGTGCGTGCCGACATCCTCTCCGGTGCTCTCGCGCCCGGCGATCGTCTGCCGGCCGCCCGCGACGTGGCCGCCGCGCTCGATATCAATCAGCACACCGTCCTGCACGCCTACCAGCGCCTCCGCGACGAGGGCCTGGTCGACCTCCGGCGGGGGAGGGGCGCCGTGATCGCCGCCTCCGCCGCGCCGCTCGCCGAGCTCGCGCACGAGATCGATGGGCTGATCCGGCGGGCCGCGGCCTTGGGTGTCTCCGCCGAGACCCTCGCCGGCATCGTCCGCACGCACCGCGCGGAAGCCGAACCTCCCACCCCCGCCGCGACCCCCCAGGAGGCCTCCCATGACGACGCCTGACCCCACCCGCACCCCTCCAGCCACCCTGCGCCGCGCACGACGGGCCTTCGTCCTCGTGGCGCTCGTCCTCCCGGTGCTCATCGTCGCGATCTCCGCTCTCGTGCTCACGGCCTGGCTGCCGTCGTTCCCCACCGACGTCGCGATCCACTGGGGCGTCGACGGGGCGGACGGGTTCGGTCCGGCCGCCACGTACCTCTGGGTGCTCCTCGGCGTCGGTCTCGGCATCCCGGTGCTCCTGGCCGTCACGACGCTGGTCGCCGTCGGGGCGCACTGGGGCGCGACCGCCCGTCTCCTCGGAGCGACCGCGGCCGGCATGTCGGCGTTCGCGGGCGTGATCTGCCTGGGTTCCCTCGCGATCCAGCGCGACCTCCCGCCCTCCGGTGACGCCCCGGGCATCGCGGGGGTGATGGCACTGGCCTTCGCGGCTCTCCTCGGCGTGGGCGCGCTGGCGTGGTTCGTGCAGCCGCGCGTGCAGGCGGTGCCCGGTGCCGCTCTCGAGCCGCGCCACGACGTGCGGGTCGGCGACGGCGAGCGGGTCGTCTGGGTGGGCACCACGACCATGCCCACCGGCGCCCTCGTCTTCCTCCTGCTCGTGCTGCTCGGGCTCGTGGCGCTCGCCGTGGCGATGCTCATCACGGGCACCCCGCTGGCCTGGGTCTCGGGTCTGGTCGCCCTCGTCGTCGGGTTCGCGCTGGCGGCGACCGCGTCGTTCCGGGTGCGCCTCACGCCGGCCGGCATCGACGCGCGTGCCGTGATCGGGTGGCCTCGGAAGACCATCCCGGTGGCGGATATCGCGTCGGCCAGGGCCGTGCGCATCTCGCCCTTCGGCGAGTTCGGCGGCTGGGGGTGGCGTCTCGCTCCGGACGGCCGCAGCGGGATCGTGATGCGCCAGGGGCCGGCGATCGAGGTGCATCGCCGCGACCACGGACCGTTCGTCATCACGATCGACGGGGCGGAGGAGGCGGCCGCACTCCTGCAGGCCTACGTGGACCGATCCGCGGGGTCGGCCGCCGCCGGGGAGACCGGGCGGGTGGCGCCATGACCGTCCTGACGACGCCGACCCGCGTGCCCTGGCGCGCGGTCCTCATCTTCACCCTCACGGCCTGCGGGCTCGCGGCTCTCGTCTGCCTGCCCCTCTGGCTCGGCGACGGCCTCGCCGAACCCTTCGCGGGAGCGCTCCTCCCCGTGATGATGTTCACGCCCGCGGCCGCGGTGCTCGTCGTCATGCTCACCACGGGCGTACCGGAGAAGGGCGACCGGGCGCGCTTCCTCGGGCTGTGGCCGCTGCGGCCCGCGAAGCGCGTCGTCGGGCTGCTGGTCACGGCCTGGCTCGTGCCGCCGGTGCTCGTCGCCCTCGGCGTCCTCCTCGCGGCCGCTTTCGGGTGGGTGCGGCTCGACCTCACCTTCTCGGCCTTCGCGGATCAGCTCGCCCAGGCGCTTCCCCCGGGGACGCCGGTGCCGCCGGTCGGCGTGGTCGTGTTCGCACAGCTCGCCGCGATCCCGGTCGGGGCGCTGGTGAACAGCGTGCTCGCCTTCGGCGAGGAGCTCGGCTGGCGCGGCTGGCTGCTCCCGGCGCTGCGCCCGCTCGGCACCTGGCCGGCGCTCCTGCTCAGCGGGGCGATCTGGGGACTGTGGCACAGCCCCGTCATCCTCCTCGGCTACAACTTCGGCCGGACGGACGTCACCGGCGTGCTGTTCATGATCGGCGGCTGCGTGGCGTGGGGTGTGCTGTTCGGCTGGCTGCGGCTGCGCTCCGGCTCGCTGTGGCCGGCGGTCGTCGCGCACGGGGCCCTGAACGCCGCCGCGGGCCTGGTCGTGATCGTCGCCGCGGTACAGCCCGACCTCGCCCTCGCCGGAGCGCTCGGTGTCGCGGGCTGGATCGTCGCCGCCGTCGTGGCCCTCGTCCTCGTGCTCACGGGGCAGTTCCGCCGACAGCCGGCGCTCGCCGTGCCGCGCACCCCGCCCACCCCGCCGACGCTTGACGGCCGGCCGGCGCCGGGGGTTGGCTGAGCACATGGAATCCACTCCCGCCGCCTGGGCCCGCGCCGACACCTTCCTCGCCGACATGCTCGTGGGCACGGATCCGGCTTTGGAGCACGCGCTCGAAGCGCAGCGGGCGGCGGGGCTGCCCGAGATCGAGGTCGCCCCGGTCGCGGGGAAGCTGCTGAACCTCCTCGTACGGATGAGCGGCGCGCGCCGCGTGCTGGAGATCGGGACCCTCGGCGGCTACTCGACGATCTGGATGGCCCGCGCCGTCGGTCCCGAGGGGCAGGTGATGACGATCGAGGCGGAGGCCGACAACGCCGCCGTCGCCCGCGCGAGCATCGATGCCGCCGGGGTGGGGGACCGGGTCGACATCCGCGTCGGACGAGGAGCCGATGTGCTTCCGACCCTCGTCGGCGGCTTCGACCTCGTCTTCATCGACGCCGACAAGGAGTCGAATACCGTGTACCTGGACTGGGCCGCGAAGCTCGGTCACCCGGGCACCGTGGTCGTGCTCGACAACATCGGCCGCGACGGCGAGATCGTCCGCGACGACTCGACCGACCCCAAGGTGAACGGCACGCGCGAGGGGCTGCGGATGCTGGGGGAGGACCCGCGCTTCGACGCCACGGCGTTGCAGACGGTCGGGATCAAGGGATGGGACGGCATCGCGCTCGCCCTCGTCGTCTGACTCCGGCGCCCCGCCCCGCCGGGGATAGACTGGGCGCGGATCGACGACGCTCCACACACCCTTCCATCCTGAGCAAGGAGCACATCAGTGGCACTGATCGAGGCTGTAGGCGCACGCGAGATTCTCGACTCGCGCGGAAACCCGACCGTCGAGGTGGAGGTGCTCCTCGACGACGGCATCGTGCAGCGCGCCGCCGTCCCCTCCGGTGCATCGACCGGCGCCTTCGAGGCGTACGAGCTGCGGGACGGCGACAAGAGCCGCTACGGCGGCAAGGGCGTGCTCAAGGCCGTCGAGGCGGTCATCGACGAGCTCGGCCCGGCCATCGAGGGCGTGGAGGCGAGCGAGCAGCGCATCGTCGACGAGATCCTCATCGAGGTCGACGGCACGGACAACAAGAAGCGCGTCGGTGCCAACGCCATCCTCGGCGTGAGCCTCGCGGTCGCGAAGGCCGCCGCGGACTCCGCCGACCTGCCGCTGTTCCGCTACCTCGGCGGTCCGAACGCGCATGTGCTGCCCGTGCCGCTGTTCAACGTCATCAACGGCGGAGAGCACGCCGACAACGGCATCGACATGCAGGAGTTCTTCCTCGCGCCGATCGGCGCGGAGACCTACTCGGAGTCGCTGCGCTGGGGCGTGGAGACCTACCACGTGCTGCGCGCCGAGCTGAAGGCCGCGGGCTACGCGACCGGCCTCGGCGACGAGGGCGGCTTCGCCCCTGACCTGCCCAGCAACCGCGAAGGCCTCGACTTCCTGGTGAAGGCGATCGAGAAGGCCGGCTTCACGCCCGGCACCGACATCGCCCTCGGCCTCGACGTCGCCGCCACCGAGTTCTTCAACGACGGCGTCTACCGCCTCGACAACAAGGACTGGGACGCCCAGGCGCTCACCGAGTACTACGTCGGGCTCGTCAACGACTTCCCGATCGTCACGATCGAGGACGCGCTCGCCGAGGACGACTGGGACAACTGGAAGCACCTCACCGAGGCCCTTGGGTCGAAGGTCCAGCTCGTCGGTGACGACCTGTTCGTCACCAACCCGCAGCGTCTCGCCGACGGCATCACGCGCGGCGTCGCCAACTCGCTCCTGGTGAAGGTCAACCAGATCGGCACGCTCACCGAGACGTTCGACGCGGTCAGCCTTGCGCAGCGCTCGGGCTACACGGCGATGCTCTCGCACCGTTCGGGTGAGACCGAGGATACGACGATCGCCGACCTCGTGGTCGCCACGAATGCCGGCCAGATCAAGGCGGGTGCCCCGGCGCGCAGCGAGCGCGTCGCGAAGTACAACCAGCTGCTGCGCATCGAGGAGGAGCTGGGCGACGCCGCGGTCTTCGCCGGCCGTTCCGCCTTCCCGCGCTACCAGGGCTGAGCGCCCGCGACAGCAACGACGCCGCATCCGCGGCATGACCGCGCCGCCCGGATGGCGACAGAGACGAAGGAGGAGCCGTGACACGACGACCGGCTCCTCCTTCGCCGTCTCCCGGAGCTGCCGCGCCGCGCCGGGCCGCCTCGACATCGCGGCAGCCCCGGGGTGGCGCGACGGCCGCCCCTCGCGTGGACGTGCGCGAGTGGGCATCGGGCATCCGTCTCTCCGCCTTCTCGGTGATCATGCTCTCCCTCGTCGTGCTGGGAGCCTGGGTGCTCGTGCCCACGCTCGGCACCTTCATCGACCAGCGGCAGAAGATCGCCGCGCTGGAGCAGTCGGTGCAGGTGAGCGAGGACGAGATCGCGGCGCTGACCGCGGAGCGTGAGCGGTGGGAGGACCCTGCGTACATCACCACGCAGGCCCGTGAGCGCCTCTACTACGTGAAGCCCGGCGAGGTCGTGTACCTCATCGACAACGACCTCGATCCGTCCACCCTCCCGCGCGAGCAGGAGCCGGTGAGCGACACCCTCGAGGAGAAGCCCGCCGACTGGATGCCGCAGCTGCTGCGCACCCTCGTCTCCGCGGGCTTGAGCGACACGGCCGCCGCCCCCGGCTGAACGCTCGTTCCGAGCATCCTCCCGGACGGCTCCCCTACGCTGGTGGGGTGACCAACCCGCCGTTCCCCGCGCCCACTTCCGCCGAGCTCGCCGTCGTGTCGACCCAGCTCGGACGACCCGCACGCGGCGTCGTCGGCATCGCGGCGCGCTGCCGCTGTGGCAACCCCACGGTGGTGGCCACCACTCCGCGGCTGCCGGACGGGACGCCGTTCCCCACGTTCTACTACCTCACGCATCCGGCGGCGACCGCGGCGATGTCGACGCTCGAAGCGAACCAGGTCATGCCCGAGCTCGCGGCGCTGCTCGCGGAGGACGAGGCCGTGGCCGCGGCGTATCGGTCCGCCCACGAGGCGTACCTCGCGGACCGCGCGCAGTTCGGCGAGGTGCCCGAGATCGACGGGATCTCCGCCGGGGGCATGCCGACGCGAGTGAAGTGCCTGCACGCCCTCGCCGGGCACGCCCTGGCGGCGGGTGCCGGCGTGAACCCGATCGGTGACGCCGCTCTCGCTCGCAGCTCCTGGTCGCCCGAGGTCTGCCGCTGCGAGGAGCCCGGAGCCGCCCTCCGCGACGATCCGGCACGCTCGGCATGACGCGGCGACGGATGCTGCGCGGCGCCGTCGCCCTCGTGGCGGTGGCGGCATCCGTCCTGCTCCTCGGGTCGACTGCGACCCCGACCCCGACGCCGCCGCCGGTCGCCGACGACCCCGCGGACCCGGTCCGTGCGGCGGAGTACTGGCTGGACGGTGCAGGGATCAGGGACGCATGGCAGACGACGCGCGGAGAAGGCGTCACCATCGCCGTCATCGACACCGGTATCGGCAAGGTCCCGGAGGTCTTCGGGGACGCGGTGGTCGGCGGGACCGACGTCTCTGGTGCCGGCACCCCGGACGGCCGCACGCCGCTGGGCGCGGTGGACGGCAACCACGGATCCTGGGTGGCTTCCCTCGCGGCGGGGCGCGGCAAGGCTGACGGCACGGGCATGATCGGCGTCGCGCCGGAGGCCGACCTGCTGTCGGTCTCGGTGGGCTTCGGCGCCGCGGCAGCCGTGCCGTTCACCGAGCAGGTGGCCAAGGGCATCCGATGGGCGGTCGATCACGGTGCCGACATCATCAACCTGTCGTTCACGACGAACACCCTCGACTGGGACGAGAGCTGGGACGACGCGTTCCTGTACGCCTTCGAGCACGATGTCGTCGTGGTCGTCGCCGCCGGCAACCGGGGGAGTGGCACGAACATCATCGGAGCGCCCGCCACGATCCCCGGCGTGCTCACGGTCGGCGGTGTCGACCAGACCGGCACGGCCAGCATCGAGGCATCGACGCAGGGCATCACCATCGGGATCTCGGCGCCGAGCGAGGGGCTGCTCGGGGTGTCGGCGGACGGCGAGGTCGTCTCGTGGAGCGGAACCAGCGGTGCGGCTCCGATCGTGGCAGGTGTCGCGGCGCTGATCCGCTCGGCGCATCCCGACATCTCGGCGAACGACGTCATCAACCGCATCATCAAGACGGCCATGCCGGTGGCCGACGCACAGAAGCCGCGAGACCCGCTCTACGGCTTCGGGCTCGTGGACGCGGACGCGGCGATCTCGGCGAACATCCCCTCCGTGAGCGAGAACCCGATGGGAGATCTGGCGGAATGGGTGCGGCTGTTCCGTCGTGCAGACAGCGTGCCCACGCCGGAACCGTCTCTCGGCCCGGTGGAGATCCCGCCGCTGCCGGACGCGGACGCCCCGACCGAGGCCGGTTCACCGCTGCTTCCCAGCGCCGATTCCCTGCGCTACGGTACCCTGCCGCTCATCGCCCTCACCGTCCCTGGTATCCTGGTAGCGCTTGGCGTCACCGCAGCTGCCCGGCGCATCCGATCGGCGCGCGTTCCCGTACGCCACAATCCCGACTCCGAGGAGTAGTTCTTCTGTGCCTCAGAACAGCACTGTGCCCAAGATCCTGATCGTCGGCGGAGGGTACGCAGGTTTCTACACCGCGTGGAAGCTCGAGAAGCATCTGCGCAAGGGCGAGGCCGACGTGACCATGGTCGACCCGCTGCCGTACATGACGTACCAGCCGTTCCTCCCCGAGGTCGCCGCGGGCTCCATCGAGGCCCGTCACTCGGTGGTCGCGCACCGCCGTCACCTCAAGCGCACCCACGTGCTCACCGCCAAGGTGACCAACATCAACCACGCGCAGAAGGTCGCCACCATCACGCCGCCCGTCGGCGAGCCGTACGAGTTCGCGTACGACCAGATCGTCGTCACCGCGGGCGCCGTCTCGCGCACGTTCCCGATCCCCGGCATCGCCGATAACGCCATCGGGCTCAAGACGATCGAAGAGGCCGTCGCCATCCGTGACAAGGTCATGTCGAACTTCGACAAGGCTGCCTCCCTCCCCGCCGGTCCCGAGCGCGACCGCCTGCTGACCGTCGTCGTCGTCGGCGGCGGCTTCGCCGGCATCGAGGTCTTCGCGGAGCTCCGCTCCCTCGCGTCCTCGCTGGTGAGCAAGTACCCGCAGCTGTCCTTCGAGGACACCCACTTCCACCTCATCGAGGCCATGGGGCGGATCATGCCCGAGGTCTCGTTGAAGACGAGCGAGTGGGTGCTGAAGGACCTCGCCAAGCGCGGGGCCAACGTCCACCTCGACACCCAGGTCACGGGTGCCGTCGACGGCAACGTCGAGCTCTCCACCGGCGAGGTCATCCCGACGGACGTCATCGTGTGGACCGCCGGTGTCATGGCCAACCCGACCGTCGTGCGCGGCGGTGATCTGCCGGTGGAGGAGCGCGGTCGCATCCAGACCCGCGCGGACCTTCGCGTCGGCACGCCCGAGGCGTTCGTCGAGGGTGCCTGGGCCGCGGGTGACGTCTCGGCCGTTCCCGACCTCTCGGGCGGCGGCGTCGGCGGCTTCTGCGTCCCGAACGCACAGCACGCCGTGCGCCAGGCGAAGCTCCTGGCCAAGAACGTCGTCGCCGTGCTCCGCGGCGAGGACCCCAAGGAGTACTTCCACAAGAACCTCGGCGCTGTCGCAGGTCTCGGCCTGTACAACGGTGTCTTCCAGTCCGGCAAGATCGCGCTGAAGGGCTTCATCGCCTGGCTCGCGCACCGTGGCTACCACGGTCTCGCCATGCCGACGTGGGAGCGCAAGTGGCGCGTGCTCTGGGGCTGGTGGAACAACCTGTGGCTGGGCCGCGACCTCGTGAACCTGCAGACGGTGCAGAACCCGCGGTACGTCTTCGAGGAGTTCGCCGCTCGCCCGCGTCCCGCGGCACCTGCGGACGCGGCCCCCGCGTCGGCCGCTCCGGCCGCGAAGGCGCCGCGCGCCGAGAAGCCGGCTGCTGCGCCTGCGGCGGAGACGCCGGCGGAGATCAAGAAGCCGGCGGCCAAGAAGCCGGCGGCCAAGAAGGCTCCGGCCGCCAAGAAGGCTCCGGCCGCGTCGGCGGATGACTCGGTGGAGACCGCCGCGGTGAAGTGACCGCACGGTTCTGAGAGGAGGGCCCCGAGCGCACGAGCGCCGGGGCCTTCTCCGTTCCCGGCCGGAGCGCGAGTTGGCGACGTAACATCTCACATTGTACGCTCGCAGAGTGCTCGGGAGGGGCGTCTACCACGCAACCCCGGACGACGCTGGGAGGAGGTCCGGTGAGCGCGCAGGGGGGAGAGCCGCCGACGGTCAGTGTGTCGATCCGGGCGGCTTCGGGCCAGGAGAGGCGCGCAGAGCAGCTCGCGGAACAACTCGACGGTGCTTTCGTCCGCATCTGCCGAACGGGGGCGGATGCCGGAGCCTTCGCCGAGGCGTGGCAGCCGTGGACCCGACGGGCGACCCACCACATGGTCCTGGACGCCGCAGTGCGCCCGCACCCGCGTCTCGTCGCGCAGGTGCACGAAGCCGTGGGAGGACGGCCCAGGGCCGCCCTGCGGTTCTTCACCCCCGGAGACGGCTATGCCTCGCACGCCCTCCGGCTGGCGGCTTTCGCCGGCTATCCGTGGCTCCTGCCGCCCGGACCCGATCCGACGTCGATCGCCGTGGTGCTGCCGATTCCCGAGGCGGCGGAGTTCGCCCGTTCCGTCCCGGCGGGCGACGACACTCCTGAGGGCGTGCTGCTCCAGCGGTTCGCGGAGGAGCGAGGACTCGCCCTGCTCGCGAGCACAGCCGATCTCGTGCAACGCGACGGGCCGGGGGCGCACGCTCCGGCCACCGCCTTCCTGCCCGCCGCGGTCGCCCCCGCGGAGTGGTGGCGACGGGACACGCTCCAGGCGCCATCGCTGATCCCTGTGGTGCATCTGCGAGACGGGCAGCCGCTGTCGTACGAGGCTGTGCCGGGTACGTCGGACGGCTGGCGGCTTCGTCCGCGCCGAGATGTGCCGACACCGCACGCCCGCCGGTTCGCGCGGGTGATGCACGAACGGCTTCTGGGCACGGAGGTCGCTCGCAGCCACCTCCGGGCGGCGGCTGTACTCCTCGGCGTGGCGGGAGTGTTGCGCGACCAGCTCCTCCTCGCAGCGGCGTGGGGGCGGCCGTCCGAGGGGTTCGGCGCGGCCGTAGCCCGGGAATCGGCGGCGACCCTCGCACTCGGGACGCTGGCGGAGGCCGTTCCGGCAGCGCGTCGTCCGGACGGTGCGGCGGAGCTCCGGGAGACGTTCGAGGCGCTGTACGAGGAGATGACCGCCATCCTCCGCGGATCGCCCCGGCCGGAGCATGGAGCCGATCCATAGGCCGCCTCACTAGCGTGTGGAGGGCAAGGGGAGTACTCCCGTCTGCAGCGAGGTCGTCATGACGGGCATGTCATCGTGCCCCGGCCCGCTGGCCCGCGAGGGTGGAGGAGACCTTGGCGCCCGCATCGCGGGCTGCCCGGAACCTTGCGTCGACCGACGTCGCGGAGAACGGCGGCCCGTCCCACGAACGGACCCCCATGTCGAAACTCTCCCGCCTGATCCGCCTCGCCACCGACGCCCTCGATGCGAAGGGTGCGAGCCCCGCCGCGAGGGGCGGGGAGGGCTCCCGTTCCTCGACGGATTGGAGCGGGATGATCCGTGGCGCCGTGGATGCCGTCCGTGGCCCCGGTGCCGAGGGGCCGCGCCCGAACGCCCCGTCTCCCGCCTCGTCGTCGGCCGGCGGCCCTGCCGCGGGGCGACCGTCGACCTCGTACGCGCCGCCGCCTGCCCCCGGTTCCGGTGGTCGGCCGGACACCTCCGCGGCGGACCGTGCGGCCATCGCCCGGTACGACTACCTCCTGCAGACGGCGGACCCGCACCGCGTCGAGCAGATCCATCGCGAGGCCTTCGCCCGTCTCACGCCGTCGCAGCGGGAGCAGGTCGAGGCCCGCATGCGAGCCGAGCTCCCCGCCGAAGAGCGACCGCGCTCCTCCTCCGCGGACGACCTCGCCCGCGCGGCGGGCCGCGCCGAGGCGATGCAGCCGGGCCGTCTGCGCGGCCTCCTCTCCCGGGTCCGGGGCGCCGGCGCGGGTGGGGCCGCGGTCGCCGCCGGCGGTGCGGCGGTCGGCCTGCTGGGTGTGGTGGCCGGCGGGGCCGTCCTGAGCACCGTGGCGGCACCCCTCCTGGAACAGGCTGCAGGCCTCGGGGTGGACTTCGACGCATGGGCGCAGGGCATCGACATCGACGCCCTCGCCTCCGGCGTCGACGTCGATGCGCTGGCCGGTGGCGCCGACGAGATGCTCGGCTCGGCCGGCGAGGCCGTCTCGGGACTCGGCGAGACGGCGACCGGCTGGGGAGAGCGGCTCGGCGATCTCGGCATCCCGGGGATCGGCGACATCCTCGGCCGCTGACGGGTGCCCCCGCTGGGACTCGAACCCAGACTGAAGCGATTTTAAGTCGCCTGCCTCTGCCATTGGGCTACGGGGGCCGCGCCGCCAGCCTATCGTCGGCGGGGTCGTGACCCGGGCGGGGCTCAGGCCGTAGGGTGGGGGAGTGCTCGACCTCACCGACGAACTGAGCCCCGTCCCGGGTGGCCCTGTGGTCGCCCCCGAATGGGAGGACCCGGGCCGCTACTGGCCGCGCTTGTCGGCCGCGACCGGGCATCTTCCGGCCCCGGTCGCCGTCATCGATCGGGAGGCGCTGCGCTACAACGCCATGGATCTGCTCGTCCGTGCCGGCGGTCTGCCGATCCGGGTGGCGTCGAAATCGGTGCGGGTGCGTGCCGTCCTCGATGCCGTGCTGCGCCTCCCCGGATTCCGCGGCATCCTCGCCTTCACGCTCGAGGAAGCCCTCTGGCTCGCCGAGACGCACGACGACATCGTGCTGGGCTATCCGACCGTGGACCGGGCCGCCCTCGAACGGCTCTGCGCCGACGAAGAGGCCGCTCAGCGCATCACCCTCATGATCGACGACCCCGTGCACCTCGACGTCGTCGACAGCGTGGTGGCCCCCTCGGCGCGCCTGGAGCTCCGGGTGGCGATCGACGTCGACGCGTCCTGGCGATCGCCGCTGCTCGGGCACATCGGCGTCCGCCGGTCGGCTCTCTTCTCCGCAGGCGAGGTCGCGGCGTTCGCGCGGAAGGTCGTGGCACGCCCCGGCTTCCGCCTCGTGGGATTGCAGATGTATGACGCCCAGATCGCCGGACAGGGGGACGCCGGCCCCGATGGGCCGCTGATCCGCCGCGTTCAGGCCCGCTCGCGCGAAGAGCTGCGGGAGCGGCGGGCGCAGATCGTCGCCGCGGTCGGTGCGGTGACGTCCCTCGAGTTCCTCAACGGCGGGGGTACCGGCTCCCTCGAGTTCAGCGGCAGCGACGAGTCCCTCACCGAGGCCAGCGCGGGCAGCGGCCTGCTCGGAGGGCACCTGTTCGACGGCTACCGATCCTTCCACCCGGCGCCGGCTGCGGCTTTCGCCTTCGACGTCGTGCGCCGTCCTGCGGCCGACATCGCCACGGTGCTGGGCGGCGGCTGGATCGCCTCCGGGCCCGCGGTCGCCTCGCGGCAGCCGCGCCCGGTATGGCCGGCGAACCTCCGCACGCTTCCGCGGGAGGCGGCAGGCGAGGTGCAGACGCCGCTGCAAGGACCGAGCGCCGCGACGCTCGGCGTCGGCGATCGCGTCTGGTTCCGTCATGCGAAGAGCGGCGAACCGGCCGAGCGCATCGCCGCCTACCATCTCGTGTCCGGCGACGAGGTCATCGACGAGCTGCCGACGTACCGCGGCGAGGGGAAGGCGTTCCTGTGACGAGAATCGGCGGCACCTGGCAGAACTGGGGCCGGTCGGCGTCGGTGCGCCCGGTCCGAGTCGAGCGGCCGCGCAGTCCTGAGGGCGTGCAACGTGCCGTGCGGGCAGCGGTGCGACAGGGACTCACGGTCAAAGCGGTCGGCGCCGGTCACAGCTTCACAGGGATCGCCGTCGCTCCCGGTGTCCTCCTGGAGCTCGACGACCTGCAGGGACTCGTATCCGCGGACGCAGCGAGCGGGCGTGTCACGCTCCTCGCCGGCACCCGGCTGCACCGTATCCCCGGGCTGCTGGCGCGCTATGGACTCGCGATGGAGAACCTCGGCGACATCGACCGGCAGTCCATCGCCGGGGCGATCTCCACAGGCACCCATGGGACCGGCGCGGGCTTCGGCGGGCTCGCCACGCAGGTGGTCGGGGTGACTCTGATCACCGCGGACGGCGAGTTCCTCCGCATCGACGAAGCCCACAGCCCCGAGCTGCTGCCCGCGGTCGCCGTGGGGCTGGGAGCGCTCGGCATCATCGTCGAGGTGACGTTGCAGTGCGTGCCGACGTTCGTGATGCATGCGATCGACGAACCCGTGCCGATGGAGGAGGTCCTCTCCACGATCGATGAGCGCGTCGCCGCGGCCGATCACTTCGAGTTCTACTGGTTCCCGCACACCGACGTCGCGCTGACCAAGCGCCAAACGCGTCTGCCGGAGTCGACGCGACGCCGGCCCCTTTCTCCCGTGGGCCGATGGGTGGACGAGACGCTGCTCGCGAACGGCGTGTATCGCGTCGTCTGTGCGGCGGGACGGGCTGTTCCGGCGATCACGCCTCCGTTCAACCGGCTCGCGGTACGACTCACCGGGGACCGCGAGTACACCGACCTGTCGAACCGCGTGCTCACCCAGAGCAGGACGGTGCGATTCCGTGAGATGGAGTACGCGCTCCCGGCGGCGGACGTCGTGCCCGCGTTCCGCGCTCTCCAGGACCTCATCGACCAGCGCGGCTGGCGGATCGAGTTCCCGGTGGAGGTGCGGTTCGCGGCGGCCGACGACCGCTGGCTCTCGACCGCGTACGGTCGCGAGACCGCCTACATCGCGGTCCACCGGTACTGGCGGGCGGACCCGACCGCCTACTTCGGGGCGGTGGAGGAGATCATGAGCGCGCACGGCGGTCGCCCGCATTGGGGGAAGCTGCACACGCTCACGCACGAGACGCTGCGGGAGCGGTATCCGCGCTTCGAGGACTTCGTGGCGCTGCGCGACCGCCTCGATCCGGACCGCCGATTCTCGAACCGTCACCTGGAACGCGTGCTCGGGCGCTGATCGAGTGGGGCCGGAGACTCTCGTCCCCAGTCCACGTGCAGGCACCGCGTCTAGGATGAGAGAAATACGGGAAAGGGTGGGGCACTGATGGAATGGCTCGTGCCGGTACTGATCGTCGTCGGGGTGATCCTGCTCGTCGGCGTGTATCTCTGGGCGACGTACAACTCGCTGGTGCAGCTGAACGTCCGTGTGGACGAAGCCTGGAGCGGCATCACCGTCCAGCTCAAGCGCCGGGCCGACCTCATCCCGAATCTCATCGAGACGGTCAAGGGCTACGCCTCGCACGAGAAGGCGGTGTTCGAGAACGTCACCCGCGCCCGCGCCGAGACCCTCTCCGCCGGCAGTCCCGGCGAGGCGGGGATCGCCGAGGGGCACCTGCAGCAGGCCCTGCGCAGCCTCTTCGCGGTGGCCGAGGCCTACCCGCAGCTGCAGGCCAGCCAGAACTTCCTCCAGCTTCAGCAGGCCGTCGTCGACACCGAGGACAAGATCCAGGCCGCGCGGCGCTTCTACAACGGCGGCGTCCGCGAGCTCAACACCAAGATCAAGGTGTTCCCCAACAACCTCTTCGCCAAGGGGCTCGGCTTCACCGAGCGCGAGTTCTTCGAGGTCGCCGACAGCGGCGCCATCTCCGAGCCTCCGCGCGTGCAGTTCTGATCCTCGCCCTCACCACACGGTGAGGGCGAGTTCGTCTGCGGTGATGTCCACGCCACCGCGCACGCTCCACGCGGTGCTGCGGTAGGTGACCGTGCGCGCGTCGCCGTCCTGGCCGGTGCCGGTCACGGTCGCCTCGAGGATGCCGTCGTCCGCGGAGAACGCGGTCGGGGTGAGCACCACCGCAGGGAACCGTTCGACACGGAACGCGATGTCGGAGATCTCTCGGAACTCCGTCCCCCACGGGATCCGGATGCCGCAGTCGTCGGGGACCGCGGTGCCGTCGGCGGTGCAGGTCTTCAGGTAGGCCTCGAGCTGGGTCTGCGCGGCCTCCGTCGCCTCCGGCCGGAGCTCGGCGGTCACGCTCGCGGTCGCGTCATCCCCGGGGAGCACGACGGCGTCGGTCGTGCCGGTCAGCAGGGTCCGAGGCGCGGCCGTCACGGGGTACACGCCGGGGAGCAGCGCGGCGTCTTCGTCCACCGGGAGGACTGCACCGCCGACCTGCACAGCCGTCCCGATCGTGGTCGTGGTGCGGAGGGCGCCGAGGCCGGAGCCATCGACGGCCCACCCGCCGCTGCCCGGCGTCAGCCGGAGGTCCGCCTCGTGCTCGTCCCCGTCGAGCCGGAAGCGCACCGTCGCGGACGCGCCACCGTCTCCCTCGCGGACATCGGTGACCTCGGCATCCTGGATGGTCGACGACGCTCCGGCGAACGCGGTGAGGGCGGCGTCGGACACCGCGGTCCCGGTCGCCGCGACCGCCTCGGGATCGCCCGACTCCAGTGCGTGGAGATAGGCCAGCGTTGCTTCCTCCGCCGTGGGCGAGCGGAGCGCGGACAGCCCGAACCACACCGCCCCCGCGACAGCGACGGCTACGATGGCACCGCCCACGAGCCACCAGCGACGACGGCTCACGCGACGCCCTCCCGGACGTGGACATGACGACGCACCGTGTCCGGGGCGGTGGAGGCGAGTGCGGTGTGGACGGCCGCGGTCGCATCGCCCCATCCGGAGACCGACACCTGTTCGAGACCCTGCCACTGCGCGGCGCGCAGGAGCTCCGCCGCGATAGCCTCGGCGTCACCGGGACGCGCCTGCGGCTCCCACCATGCCGACTGCACCTGCAGCGTGGACGTGCCGCGGTCGGCCTTGAGGTCGACCCGTGCCACGATCCGGTCGCCGACGAGGACGGGCAGCGAGTAGTAGCCGTACCGGCGCTTCGCCGCCGGCACGTAGATCTCGATACGGTAATCGAGCTCGAACGCCCGCAGCGCACGTTCCCGGAACCACACCACGGGATCGAACGGGGTCAACAGGGCGGCGGTCTCGACCCGGCGCGGAAGAACCGCGTCGCGATGCCGCCAGGCGGG
Organism: Microbacterium paraoxydans; assembly: GCF_900105335.1. Classification (NCBI taxonomy): domain Bacteria; kingdom Bacillati; phylum Actinomycetota; class Actinomycetes; order Micrococcales; family Microbacteriaceae; genus Microbacterium; species Microbacterium paraoxydans. The sequence continues at coordinate 3,063,880 of NZ_LT629770.1, forward strand.
CAGGGGCCGGCCGCCGCGTTCCCAGCCGCGGACGGTCACGGGTTGCACTTCGCCGGCGTCGACGAGCTCGGCGATCGCCCCGGTCACCGCGGCACGGTCGCGGAGGCGGTAATAGTCGGCCAGGTCGGCCGCCGTCCCGACGCCGCTGGACCGCGCGGCGCGTCGGACGAGCTCGCGGACGGCGTCCTCGCGCGGGATCTGGCGGGACCGGATGCGCTCGGGGATGACCTGCTCGGCGAGGGCGTAGGTGCGCTCGAACCCCCGGCGTCCGCTCACAGCGACGTCGCCCGTGCGCCACAGGTGCTCGAGGGCGAGCTTGACCTCGTCCCAGTCCCACCAGGTGCCGCGCTCGCGCGGGGCGTCGGCACGGAGATCGACCGGACGGAGCGGTCCCCGCGCACGGAGCTCGTCCTGCACCCACTGCACCGTCCGGGCATTCGTGCGGAGCCAGGAGTCCTCCGCGGACCAGCGCCGCCGGAAGTCGTCCATGCGGAACCGCCACAGGGGCCAGTCCTCGACGGGGATGAAGGTCGCCTCGTGAGCGAGGTACTCCACATAGTGGGTCGTGCGCGACAGGAAGAGGCGGTCGAGGAGTGCGGGATCGTAGGCGCCGAGCCGGGAGAACAGCGGGACGTAGTGCGACCGGGCGAACACGTTGACCGAGTCGATCTGCAGCACGCCGAGCCGGTCCATCACCCGGTGCAGATGGCGACCGGAGACGGTGGTCGGGCGCGCGCGGGTGAAGCCCTGCGCGGCGAGGGCGATCCGTCGTGCCTGGGCGGGACTGAGGGTGTCGGTCACGCCGCCAGCGTATCCCCGCTCTCCGACATCGTCCTGGCGTGCAGGATGCGTCGAACGGCATACGGCATGACCGTAGACTGAGGCGATGAGCGAGGACCAGCGACCCCGGCTGCGCGATCTGTTCCGTCCGCGCCCCGTGGTGACCGATCGGACCGTGACCACCGAAGCCGACGAGGCGGTGCCGCTGCCCCTGCGCATCACGGCCAGCTACGCCTGGCGCCTGCTGCTCATCGCCGCGGCGGCCGGCGTCTTCATCTGGCTGGTGATGCTGCTCAAGCTCCTCGTCATCCCGCTGATGGTGGGCATCCTCATCACCGCCCTGCTGTGGCCGGCGTTCTCCTGGATGCTGCGTCACGGATTCCCGCGCTGGCTCGCGATCGCTGTCTCCCTCATCGGCACGATCGCCATCGTCACGGGGCTGATGTGGCTCGTGGTCTGGCAGGTGCGCGCCCAGCTCCCGGACGTGCAGCAGCGCACGACCGAGGCCTTCGACCAGTTCCAGGTGTGGCTGCACGACGGTCCGCTGAACCTGTCGGACACGCAGATCGCGAACTACCTACAGCAGGGCCTCGACTTCATCAGCGAGCAGGCGCAGGTCCTCTGGACGGGGGCCCTCGCGATCGGGACGACCGTCGGGCACGTCGCCACCGGCGCGCTGCTGTCGCTGTTCATCCTCATCTGCCTCCTCGCCGACGGCGCCGGCATCTGGCGCTGGACGCTGCGGATCTTCCCCCGGAAGGCCCGTCCCGCCGTCGACGGCGCCGCGCGCAACGGCTGGACGACGATCGTCAACTACGCCAGGACGCAGCTGTTCGTGGCGACGATCGACGCGATCGGCATCGGCCTCGGCGCGTTCCTGCTCCAGGTGCCGCTCGCGCTGCCCGTCGCGGTCCTCGTGTTCCTCGGCTCGTTCATCCCCATCGTCGGTGCGGTCGTGACCGGTGCCGTGGCCGTCTTCCTCGCACTCGTCTACAACGGGCCGTGGATCGCCCTCTGGATGCTCGTCGTCGTCCTCGCCGTCCAGCAGATCGAGGGCCACATCCTGCAGCCGATCATGATGGGCTCCGCCGTCAAGGTGCACCCCCTCGCCGTCGTCCTCGTGGTCGCGGGCGGCGCGATGATCGCGGGCATCCCGGGTGCCCTGTTCGCCGTCCCGCTGGCCGCGTTCGTGAACGTGGCGGCGGTGACCATCAGCTCGGGATCCTGGCGCACCGGCGTCGGGCCGAGCGGAGACCTGATCTGGAGCACAGTTCCGCGCGAGCGGAGACGGAGGAATCGATGAGCGCAGTCCCCAGCCTGACCGAGTTCCAGGACGCGGCTCGAAGTCTGGCTGAGGTGATCTCGCACACCCCGACGCTGCCCTCCCGGGCGCTGTCCGACGCGCTCGGTGCCCCGGTGCTGCTGAAGATGGAGAACCTGCAGCGCACGGGCTCCTTCAAGATCCGCGGCGCGGCGTACCGGCTCTCCCGGCTCAGCGCGGAGGAGCGCTCCCGTGGCGTCGTGGCGGCCTCGGCCGGGAACCACGCGCAGGGCGTCGCGCTGGCCGCCCAGGCGCTCGGCATCCCCGCGACGATCTTCATGCCGCTCGGGGTCCCCGTGCCGAAGCTCCTCGCCACCCGCGGCTACGGGGCCGAGGTGGTGCTCGAGGGGGAGACGGTCGCCACGTCGCTGCGCCTGGCCGCCGAGTTCGCGGAGCGCACCGGCGCCGTGCTCATCCACCCGTTCGACCACCGCGACATCGTGATCGGGCAGGGCACCCTCGGTCTGGAGCTGCTGGAGGATGCGCCCGAGATCGACACCGTCGTCCTCGGCATCGGCGGCGGAGGACTGATCGCCGGGGTCGCCGCCGCGGTCAAGGCCAAGGCCGCCGAGCTCGGACGGACGATCCGCGTGATCGGCGTCCAGGCGGAGAACGCGGCCGCGGTGCCGCCGTCGCTCGCGGCCGGGGAGCCGGTCGACATCGTCACGCGCCCCACCATCGCCGACGGCATCCTCGTCGCGCGCCCGGGAGCTGTGCCGTTCGAGATCATCAAGGACCTCGTCGATGAGGTGGTGACCGTCTCGGACGACGACCTCGCGCGCGCCATGCTCGTCCTCCTGGAGCAGGCCAAAGTCGTCGTGGAGCCCGCCGGTGCGGCGGGCGTCGCCGCGATCCTCTCCGGACGTGTGTCGGCGACCGGCACGACGATGGCCGTGCTGTCCGGCGGCAACATCGACCCTCTCCTGCTGCAGCGCGTGGTGTCGCACGGCCTCGCCGCCTCCGGCCGGTACCTCACGATCCGCATCCCGCTGCCCGACCGTCCCGGCCAGCTCGCCCGCGTGTCCGAGCTCATCGCGGAGGCGGGAGCGAACGTCATCGAGGCGATGCACACGCGTCACGGCCACGGACTGCAGATCAGCGAGGTCATCCTCGAGCTCAGCGTCGAGACCCGCGGCGCGGACCACTCGGCCCACACGCTCGACACTCTCCGTCGCGCCGGCTTCGCACCCATCGTCGTCCAGGACTGACCCCCGGACGCGAGACACCCCCTCGACCGTGGCGGTCGAGGGGGTGTCTCGTGGTGGCGGGCGTCAGCCCGTGTAGGTCTCCACCTTCACGATCTCGACGCTGATCGAGCGGCCGTTGGGTGCCTCGTACGACGAGGACTCGCCGACCTTGAGGCCCAGGATCGCCTGGCCCAGCGGGCTGGCCTCGCTGTAGACGTCGAGGTCGCTGCCGGCGGCGGCGATCTCACGGCTGCCGAGGAGGAAGACCTCCTCGCCGCCCGCGACGATCGCGGTCACGACGGTGCCCGGCTCGACGATGCCCCGGCTGGCAGGGGCCTCGCCGACCTTGGCGGTCTTCAGCAGCGCCTCCAGGGTGCGGATGCGCGCCTCCTGCTTCCCCTGCTCGTCCTTCGCCGCGTGGTAGCCGCCGTTCTCCTTGAGGTCGCCCTCCTCGCGGGCCGCCTCGATGCGCTTGGCGATCTCGTCGCGACCGACGGTGGAGAGGTGTTCCAGCTCGGCGACGAGCCGGTCGTAGGCTTCCTGCGTGAGGAAGGGGACCTGAGCATCGGTGGACATGACGAAGCTCCTTCTATCGGGATCCCGCCGAGATACCGCGGGGGATATGCCAAGACGCCCCGGCACGGTGCCGGGGCGTCGTCTGTCTGGCATCAGTCTAGGCGACCCAGCAGGTGTTCACCAAACCTGTCGTGGCCTCCGCGACGGTCGGGATGCGCTCCGCACGGGTGAGCGCATGGGCATCTCCCGCCGGGATCTCCACGATCTTCCAGCCCACGACGCCGAACTCCTCGTCGAGGGCCTCGAGCACGCACACGACGTCCTTGCCCTGGACGCCGGTCACCTGGAAGCGCACGTCGACGGCGTGCTCGTCCACGAGCTCGAAGCCCAGATCATCGGCGTCGACCGCGCTCAGCGACTGGCCCACGATGGACCACGCGAGGGCGGCGAGGAGGAGGAGCGCGACGGCCCCGGCGAGGAACCATGGCCACCGACGGCGGCGGGTGCGGCCATAGCGTTCGTCGAGCTGGAGGGCGGTCGTCACAGGTGGGGTCTTCCGGTCGTTAGGCTGGTGATACCAGGTTATGCGACCTGCGTACGAAAGGCCGATTCATGCGCTTCCTCTCCGAGACCCCGATGCCGACACCGTCGATGACGGTGGCTCCGGAGTCGGTCACGCCGGGCTTCGCCGGCTTCGCGGTGATCGTCATCGTGCTCGTCGCCGTGATCCTGCTGATCTGGGACATGAACCGCCGGATCCGCCGCGTGCGGTACCGGGAAGAGGTCCGCGAGGAGCTCGATGCGGAGGAGGCCGCCCGCGCCGCCGAAGACGCCCAGGACCAGGGTCGCGCCGCACCGGAAGCGCCCGACGAGGAGCCGCGCGAGCGCTGACCCCCGCTCAGGGCGCGCCGAGCGACGGCGACAGCGGGTGCAGGGCGATCAGCAGGCACGCGGTCCAGTGGCACAGGAAGGCGAGGACCGTGCACACGTGGAAGATCTCGTGGAAGCCGAAGTGGCCCGGCCAGGGGTTCGGCTTCTTCAGCGCGTAGACGATGGCGCCGCCCGTGTAGAGCAGACCGCCGACGATCACGAGCACCATCATGGCGACGTTGGCGTTGAGCAGGTCGACGATGTACATCACCGCGGCCCAGCCGAGCAGCAGATACAGCGCGACGTAGAGCCAGCGCGGCGCGTGGATCCAGAACACCCGGAAGAGGATGCCGACCAGGGCACCGCTCCAGACCAGGGTCAGCAACAGCACGCCCTTCTCCGGCGGCAGCGCCAGGGTCGCGAGCGGGGTGTACGTGCCGGCGATGAGCAGCAGGATGTTGGCGTGGTCGATCCGCTTGAGGATGCCCTTCACCCGGGGCCGCCAGTTGAAGCGGTGGTATACGGCGGAGTTGCCGAACAGCAGCAGCGAGGTGGCCATGAAGACCGCCGCCGCCCACTTCGCCGCCGCCCCCTGGGACACGGCGATGAGGACGATGCCCGCGGCGATCGCGAGGGGGAACGTGCCGGCGTGGATCCACCCGCGCCAGGTCGGTTTGATCTCGGCCGCCGCGTCGACGGCCGCCGCTTCGAGCAGCGGCAGCTTCGGGAGGTCGGCGCCGGTCTGGTCGGAAGTGCTCACGTGCTCACTCTAAGCGGGAGCGCATGCCCGTCCCCGTACATGTCCCCAGCTTCTGCACCGGCGCGGAAGGGCGGGGCAGGGTAGCGTAGGTGGGTGATGTCACGCGAGAGCCCGGGGCGGGGACCGCTGTACCGGCTGTACACCAGCCGGCTGCGTCGCCACCTCGATCCGGCCTCCGTTCCGCACCACGTCGCCATGATGATCGACGGCAACCGCCGGTGGGCGCGGCAGCTCGGGTTCGACACCCCGGCCGAAGGGCACCGTGCAGGCGCCGCCAAGATGCAGGAGTTCCTCGGCTGGTGCGACGAACTCGGAGTGCGTGTGGTCTCGCTCTACCTCCTCTCCAGCGACAACCTCCGCAAACGGGACTCGGCGGAGCTCGCCGACCTCATCGAGATCATCGCGGAGCTCGCCGAGGCGCTGTCGCAGAAGGGGAACTGGCGGGTCAAACACGTCGGCCGCTCCGACATCCTCCCGGCGGAGCTGGCGCGTGTGCTCGCCGATGCGGAGGAGCGCACGAAGGACCACACGGGTCTGCACGTGAACCTCGCGGTCGGGTACGGCGGCCGGAACGAGATCGTGGACGCGGTGCGCAGCATCATCACCGCACACGAGGCGTCCGGCGGCACGCTGGAGGACCTCGCGGCGCAGCTCACTCCGGAGATGATCGGGGAGCACCTCTACACGGGCGGCCAGCCGGATCCCGACCTCGTGATCCGCACGAGCGGCGAGCAGCGGCTCAGCGACTTCCTGCTGTGGCAGAGCGCGCACAGCGAGTTCTACTTCGTCGAGGCGCTGGGGCCGGACCTCCGTCAGGTCGACTTCCTCCGTGCGATCCGCGACTACGCCGACCGCGACCGCCGCTTCGGACGCTGATCCGAGGGGCGCGGGCGCGTGTCACAATGACGCAGTGAGCACTTTCGACGACTACCTCGGCACCTTCGACGCGGAGCCAGGCTATCTGAACTGGGCGGCTTTCGGTCCCGTGTCGCCCTCCGTCCGGGCCGAGGTCTTCGCGGACGCGGACCTCCTCGGGAACGGCCGGCCGTCGTCGCTGGCGCTCGTGGGGGAGCGGATCGGGCAGGCGCAGGAGGTCGTCGCCGAGCTCCTCGGAGCCGATGCCGCGGACGTCACGTTGCAACCGTCGTCGACCCACGGCCTCATGCAGGCGCTCTACGGGGCCACCGGCACGGTCGTCGCGAGCACGGCGGAGTTCCCGAGCGTGAGCCTCACCCTGGAGCGCGCCGCGGCCGCGTCACAGCACGCGGTCACGCCTCGCTGGATCACCCCCGACGACGGACGGGTCACCCCCGACGCCGTCGCTGCCGTCCTCGACGACGATGTCGTGGCGCTCGCCGTCAGCCACGTCGACTTCCGCACCGGCTATCGGGCCGACCTCGCCGCGCTGCGGGACGTCCTCGGCCCCGACCGCCTCCTCATCGTCGATGCCGTGCAGTCCGTCGGCGTGGTCGACGCGGACTACAGCGTCGCCGACGTCGTCGTCGGACATGGCTACAAATGGCTGCGCGCGGGCCGGGGCACCGGGTTCGCCTGGTTCTCGCCGTACGCACGGGAGCGCATCGCGCCGGTGCTCTCCGGCATCACCGGGACGGCGGCGAGCGGGCTGGTCGTCGACGAGCTGCCCGCCCCGGCACCGGACGCGAGGGCCTACACGATCAGCATGCCGGACACGCTCGCCGCCGGCCGGCTCGCGATCGGCGCTCGGGACGTCAGGGACGCCGGGGTCGCGGCGATCGAGGAGCGGGTGGCCGCGCATGTGGACGCGGTCATCGCCACGGCCGACCACCACGGGATCGCCGTCGTCTCCCCACGCGAGCGCACCGAACGCGCCGGGATCGTCGCACTCGCACCGGAGGAACCGGCGCGGCTCGCTGCGGCTCTCGCCAACGCCGGACTCGTCGTCACCGCTCGGGGCGGATCCATCCGCATCGCGCCGCACGCCGGAACCGACGCCGAGACCCTCGGCCTGCTCGACGAGGCGCTCGGGGCGTTCGGCAGGGAATCGTTCATCGTCCCGTAACGAATCGCTGGCGTGTCGAGTCCGTGGAAAACCCTCGGGCGGCCGTACCTTCAAGGCATCGGGCAAGGCGCCCGGTCGGGTCGGCCTCAGGTTCGCGACTCGTGACCCCCTGGTCGACTCGTTCGAATAGCCGGGAATCCCCGGGTCGGGAGTGGGTCGTGACCACACGTACAGCGCAGCAGTCCACCAGCACCGCGCAGCAGTCCACCCGTCAGACGCCGAGTCAGGCCGCGGCCGCAGAACCGGATCAGGATCTGCGCACCTACGTCCTCGACACCTCGGTCCTGCTGAGCGATCCGCAGGCGCTCTTCCGGTTCGCGGAGCATTCCGTGGTGCTCCCGGTCGTCGTCATCACCGAACTCGAGGGCAAGCGGCACGACCCGGAGATCGGCTACTTCGCCCGCCAGGCGCTGCGTCACCTCGACGACCTCCGCGTCGAGCACGGCCGCCTCGACTTCCCGGTGGAGGTCGGCGAGGGGGGCACTCTCCGCGTCGAGCTCGGCAACGCCGACCTCTCGGTGCTCCCGGCCGGTATCCGCCTCAGCGACAACGACAGCCGCATCCTCTCCGTCGCGATGCACCTCGCGCAAGACGGCCAGGCCGTGACCATCGTGTCGAAGGACCTGCCGATGCGGGTGAAGGCCGCGTCCCTCGGGCTGCGTGCCGAGGAGTACCTCGCGGAGCAGGCCGTGGACTCGGGCTGGACCGGCATCGCCACTGTCGATCTCTCCGGTGACGACATCAGCGACCTCTACGAGAGCGAGGTCGGGCTCAGCGAGGATGTGCACGGGCTTCCCGTCAACACCGGCCTGATCATCCACTCCGAGCGCGGGTCCGCACTGGGTCGGGTCACCGGTGACGGCGAGTTCCGGCTCGTCCGCGGTGACCGGGACATCTTCGGCATGCACGGGCGTTCCGCCGAGCAGCGTATCGCGATCGACCTGCTCCTCGACCCGGAGGTGGGCATCGTGTCCCTGGGCGGGCGTGCGGGTACCGGCAAGTCGGCGCTCGCGCTGTGCGCGGGGCTGGAGGCCGTGCTGGAGCGCCAGCAGCAGAAGAAGATCATCGTCTTCCGTCCGCTGTTCGCCGTGGGTGGCCAGGAGCTCGGCTACCTCCCGGGCGACCAGGGCGAGAAGATGAACCCCTGGGGTCAGGCGGTGTACGACACGCTCGGCTCCGTGGTCTCGGGGAATGTCATCGACGAGGTGGTCGAGCGCGGGCTCCTGGAGGTGATGCCCCTCACCCACATCCGCGGACGGTCCCTGCACGACGCCTTCGTGATCGTGGACGAGGCGCAGTCCCTGGAGCGGAACGTGCTGCTCACGGTGCTCAGCCGGATGGGCCAGAACTCCCGCGTGATCCTCACCCACGACGTCGGGCAGCGCGACAACCTCCGCGTCGGCAGGCACGACGGCATCGCGAGCGTCATCGAGACCCTCAAGGGACACGGCCTCTTCGGTCACGTCACCCTGACCCGCTCGGAGCGCTCCGCCATCGCCGCCCTCGTCACCGACCTCCTGGAGGGTGGCGAACTCAGCTGACCCGTCACCGGCACGATCCGGAGCCGGAGACGACGGATGCCGCGAGGGCCGAAGCCCCCGCGGCATCCGTGTCAGGCGTGGATCAGCCCGGGTGGGTCATCGACAGGAGGTCGAGCTTCTCGTCGAGCTGCTCGAGGGTGAGCTCGCCGCGCTCGACGTAGCCGAGGTCGATCACGGCGTCGCGCACCGTGATGCCCTTGGCCACCGAGTGCTTCGCGATCTTCGCTGCGGCCTCGTAGCCGATCAGCTTGTTCAGCGGCGTCACGATCGACGGGCTCATGCCTGCGAAGGCGGCGGCGCGGTCGAGGTTCGCCTGCAGGCCGTCGATGGTCTTGTCGGCGAGCACCCGGGAGGCGTTCGACAGCAGGCGGATCGACTCGAGCACCGCGGTGCCCATGACCGGGATGGCGACGTTCAGCTCGAACGAGCCGGAGGCCCCGGCCCAGGCGACGGTCGCGTCGTTGCCGATGACGCGCGCGCACACCATCAGCACGGCCTCGGGAACGACGGGGTTGACCTTGCCCGGCATGATCGACGACCCGGGCTGCAGGTCGGGGATGTGCAGCTCGCCGAGACCGGTGTTGGGGCCGGACCCCATCCAGCGCAGGTCGTTGTTGATCTTCGTCAGCGAGACCGCGATGGTGCGCAGCGCGCCGGAGGCCTCGACGAGACCATCCCGGTTCGCCTGCGCCTCGAAGTGGTCCTTCGCCTCGGTGATGGGCAGCTCGGTCTCGGCCGCGAGCAGCTCGATGACCTTCTGCGGGAAGCCGAGCGGCGTGTTGATACCGGTGCCGACGGCCGTGCCGCCCAGGGGCACCTCGGCCACGCGGGGGAGCGCCGACTGCACGCGCTCGATACCCAGGCGGATCTGACGGGCGTACCCGCCGAACTCCTGGCCCAGCGTGACGGGCGTCGCGTCCATGAGGTGCGTGCGGCCGGACTTGACCGCGTCCTTCCAGAGCTCCGCCTTGGCTTCGAGCGCGACGGCGAGGTGGTCGAGCGCCGGGATCAGGGTGTCGATCAGCGCCTGGGTGACCGCGATGTGCACCGAGGTGGGGAACACGTCGTTCGACGACTGCGAGGCGTTCACGTGGTCGTTGGGGTGCACGGTCGAGCCGAGGATGCGGCTCGCGAGCGTCGCCAGGACCTCGTTCATGTTCATGTTCGACGAGGTGCCGGAGCCGGTCTGATAGGTGTCGACGGGGAACTCGCCGTCGTGGCTGCCTGCGGCGACCTGGTCGGCGGCCTGGGCGATCGCGTCGGCGATGGCGCCGTCGAGCGTGCCGAGCTCCTTGTTCGCCAGCGCGGCGGCCTTCTTGATGCGCGCGAGTGCGGCGATCTGCGTGGACTCCAGGCCCTTGCCGGAGATCGGGAAGTTCTCCACGGCGCGCTGCGTCTGCGCCCCGTAGAGCGCGTTCACGGGCACTCGCACCTCACCCATGGTGTCGTGTTCGATGCGGTACTCGGTGTCGGTCATTCCGAACCCTCCTTGGTTGCGGGGTCGATCCCCTCGGCTTCGATGCCGACCGTGATGACGGGCGCTGCCTCACCCTCGGCCAGACGGTAGTTGGCGCCGACGATGCCGAGACGGCCTTCGGCGACGGCGTTGCTGATGATCTCGGACGACTGCAGCAGGTCGTTGACGGTGTTGCGCAGGTGCTCGCGTCCGACGAGCTCCGCATCGATGTCGGCCACCGTGCCGCCGCCGCTCTCCGCGAGGACCTTGCGCGCGGCAGGGACGATCGGCGCGATGAGCTTCCAGATGTGCGGGGGGAGCGGGTCGGCATCGATGGCGGTGCCGTCGATGGCGGCGCGCACCGCACCGCAAGAGTCGTGTGCGAGCACCACGATGAGCGGCACCTCGAGAACGGCGACCGCGTACTCCAGGCTCGCCACGATGGACTCGCCGATCACCTGTCCGGCGTTGCGCACCACGAAGAGGTCACCGAGGCCGAGGTCGAAGATGATCTCCGCGGCGAGGCGGGAGTCCGAGCAGCCGAACAGCGTCGCGACGGGGTGCTGGGCCGCGGTGAGGTCCTTGCGGCGGTCGACGTTCTGGTTCGGGTGCTGGGGCTCGTCGCGGACGAAGCGACGGTTGCCGTCCTGCATCTGCTTCCAGGCGGCGGCGGGGGTCAGCGGGTGGGTCATCGGGCCTCCGAGACGGTGCGGATCTGGGGGATGAGCGACTCCGCGAGCTCCGCGGTGGAGTCCGCGGAGCGCGAGCCGTAGAGGAGCACGTAGTCGTCGCCGGCCTGGGTGCCGAGGGCATAGGTGACGTTCGCGTCGGCGCCGGCGGAGCCGGGTCGATAGACGTCCCACTCCCGGCCGCCGATACGCACGGTGTCGGTCGGGGCGACGCCGTTCAGCCGCTGCGGGGCCCACGAGGCGTCGGCGTCGAAGGCCTGGGCGAGCTTGATGAACCCGCGCTCGTCCTGTGCCGCGGGGGCGAGGGTGACCTCCCAGACCACGGGCGCTCCGCTCTGCAGTTCGGCGGCGTTCACCCGCCAGAAGTCGTCCGTCTCGGGGACGATCGCCGGGCTGCCCATGGACGACTCGACGTCCGCGGCGATGGCGGCCACGTCGATCGGCTTCGCGGCGACCGGCTCGCCCCGGGGGACGAGCGCGATGATGACGACGACCACCGCGAGGGTCACCACGAGCGCGGCGACGAGGTTGCGGACCGTCTGGCTCGACCGGTAGGCCTTGCTCGACGCGGCCTTGCGTGCCGCGGTCTCGTCCGGCGTCTCCGGTCGACCGAGGTCGGCATTGATCGCTGGACCCTTGCTCATGACGCGTCGCTCTCGTCGGTGGTGGCGGTGCGCGCGGCTTCGAGGCGACGCTTCGCGCCGAGCAGCCACTCCTCGCAGCGGGCGGCCAGAGCCTCACCGCGCTCCCAGAGTGCCAGCGAGTGCTCGAGGGTCGGTGCCCCCTGCTCGAGCTCGGCGACGACCCGCACGAGTTCGTCACGGGCGGCCTCGAACGACAGCGTGTCCACAGGGGTGTCGTTCACGGCGCTCACTCCTCCATCCTACGTCGTGCCCCGGACGCCGCCTGCTCAGGCGCCTTCCGCGATCTCGCCCTCCGAGCGCACCGCGAGCGACCCGCGATCCACCGTGAGGGTCAGGGCGCTTCCCGCGGGTGCATCGGACGCATCGCGGAGGATCACGCCGCCTTCGAGGTGGGCGATCGCATAGCCGCGGGCCAGAGTGGCGGCCGGGGAGAGAGCGCGCAGCGAGGCTCGCAGTTCGCTCGTCCGCCGGCCGGCGTCGTCGAGCTGCCTGGTCACCGCGTCGCGGCCGCGGGCGAGGAGCAGGAAGGTCTCCTGGGCGCGCGTGTCGATGATCGGATCGGGGGAGCGCAGCACCGGACGGGATCGCAGCTGCTCGAGCTGGGCGATGTCGTGCGTGAGGCGCTGGGTGAGGCGGGTGGTGGCCCGGGACCGGAGCTGCGCGATGAGCGCGCGCTGCTCCCCGACATCGGGGACGACGCGCTTGGCGGCATCGGTCGGCGTCGACGCGCGCAGGTCGGCGACGTCGTCGAGGAGAGGGTGGTCGTTCTCATGGCCGATGGCGCTGACCACGGGTGTGGAGACCGCGGCGACCGCCCGGACGAGACGCTCGTCGCTGAAGCCGAGGAGGGTCTGCGGGTCGCCGCCGCCGCGCGCGATGATGATGACGTCGACCTCGGGGTCTGCGTCCAAACGGGCGAGAGCCGCGAGCGTGTCCGGCACGCAGCGATCGCCCTGCACCGCGGCGTACGCGGTCTTGAACCGCACCTGCGGCCAGCGCAGCTCAGCGTTGCGGTGCACGTCCTTCTCGGCGTCGGAGCGCTCGCCGGTGATGAGTCCGATGACGTGGGGGAGGAACGGCAGGCGTTTCTTGCGGGCGGGATCGAAGAGGCCCTCCTGTCGGAGCTGGACCCGCAGCCGCTCCAGGCGCTCGAGCTGGTCGCCGAGCCCGACGTGCTTCATGGCCGAGACCGCGAAGCTGAAGTCCCCGGAGCGGACGAAGTAGTCGGCCTTCACGGCGGCGACCACGTGATCGCCCACGCCCAGGTCGGCGGGGATCCGGCCGCGCACGCTCGACCAGACGCGGATGGAGATCTGCGCGTCGGAGCGGGTGTCCTTGAGACGGGCGAAGACGTTGCCGGCGCGGACGTTCCAGGAGGTGATCTCGCCCTCGACCCACACCGTGTTCCACCGTGCGACGAAGTCGCGGATGGTGGCGTTCAGCCGAGCGACCGAGGTCGGCGCCTGCGCGGTGGAGTCGCGGGGGGCGACGGCATCCGCCGGCGGGGTTTCACCCGGTCCCGTCGTCGCTTCGAAGACTGTCATCTGCTCCCGTTCCTGCTCGCGCGCTCACCGGCCCCGTCCAGCCGGGCGACGGTAGAATCGAGGGGTGACTTCGACTGCCGTTCATCTTCCCGCTCCTCGCATCCCACGAGTGCGCGCCGCGGCCGGGCGGCTTCAGGATAACCCGGTGCCCGGACACAAGCGCGTCCTGCTCGCCGCCCCCCGCGGCTACTGTGCTGGGGTGGACCGTGCGGTGGTCGCTGTGGAGAAGGCGCTGGAGCGCTACGGCGCCCCGGTCTATGTGCGAAAGCAGATCGTGCACAACATCCACGTCGTGACGGAGCTCGAGGCCAAGGGCGCGATCTTCGTGGAGGAGGTCGACGAGGTGCCGGAGGGCGCGCACGTCGTCTTCAGTGCGCACGGCGTCTCCCCGGCGGTCGTGAACGCCGCCTCCGACCGCGGTCTGCATGCGATCGACGCCACCTGCCCGCTCGTCACCAAGGTCCACCGCGAGGCCGTGCGCTTCGCGCGGGACGACTTCGAGATCCTGCTCATCGGCCACGACGGACATGAGGAGGTCGAGGGCACCGCAGGCGAGGCTCCCGATCACGTCACGGTCGTCAACTCTCCGGAAGAAGCCGACACCGTGCAGGTGAAGGACCCGTCCAAGGTGGTGTGGCTGTCGCAGACGACGCTCTCCGTCGACGAGACGATGGAGACGGTGAACCGACTGCGCACCCGCTTCCCCGAGCTGCACAATCCCCCGTCCGACGACATCTGCTATGCGACGCAGAACCGGCAGGTCGCGATCAAGAAGGTCGCGCAGGGCGCTGATCTCGTCATCGTGGTCGGCTCTGCCAACTCCTCCAACAGCGTGCGTCTCGTCGAGGTCGCCCTCGAGTACGGAGCCAAGGCCGCGTACCGCGTGGACTACGCCGAGGAGATCCGCCAGGAGTGGCTCGACGGCGTGGAGACGGTGGGCGTCACCAGCGGCGCGTCCGTCCCGGAGGTTCTCGTGCGCGAGGTGCTCGACGCGATCGGCGACGCCGGGTACCGCGACGTGGAAGAGGTCAAGACGGCGGAGGAGGACCTCATGTTCTCCCTGCCGAAGGAGCTCCGTCAGGACGCCTCGGGTCAGCGCGACGCGCGTGCCCTCGGCGGCCGCGCCTCCGCTGGAGGGGGTGCGTAGCGGTGAACGCCGCGGAGGCGGAGCCGACCCTCATCGGGTCCGTGCAACGCGCGCTCCGCCTGGTCGACATCGTCGCCAACTCCCCGCGGCCGCTTCCGGCCAAGATGCTCTCGTCGATCACGGGGCTCACCCCGGGAACGACCTACAACCTCGTCCGCACGCTCGTGCACGAGGGGTACCTCAGTGCCGAACCGGACGGGCTCGTGCTGGGCGGACGCTTCCCCGCGTTCCAGCAGCAGATCGACTCTCGCGGGGTGTTCCTGGCTCGGGTGCGCGCCGCTCTGCGCGCGGTCACCGAGGACGTGGGCGCCACGGCCTACCTCTCCCGGTATGCGGACGGGGAGATGCATCTCGTCGACATCGTGGACGCCGTGCGGAATCCGCGCATCGAGCTCTGGGTCGGGCTGCACGCCAGCGCTCACGCGACCGCTCTCGGCAAGCAGATCCTCGCGGCGCTCTCCGAGGAGGATCGCCTGGACTACCTCTCCCGGCACCGGCTCGAGGAGCTCACGCCTCGGACGATCAGCGATCGCCGGACGCTTCTCACCCAGCTTGAGCAGACACCGGGGTGGGCGATAGACCGGGAGGAGTATGCGATCGGAGCCACCTGTGTCGCGGTTCCGGTCGTCGCCCCCGGGGTGACCGCGTCGCTGGCCGTCTCCCTGCCCGCAGACCGGGCGGTGGTCAACCGCCGTCTCGTGTCGAACCTGCAGCGCACGGCGCGGCGGCTCTCCCTGCAGCTCGGGGCGGATGCCCTGGACACCGACGGCCCGGACGCCGAGTTCACCATCTGAATTCGTGGCCCTGGTGTGGGCATCGCGGGTTCCCTATGATCGAAGGCGTAGTGGCTGACAACGCCCTACTGATCGCCTACGGCGTCCCCAGCGCCGGCGACCAACGGGATGAGGAGCGTCCCCAGCGCTCCACGTCCGCGGCCCCGAGAAGTCCCCACTTCTCCGGGGCCGCTATCGGTTGGGGACCCGGTTTCCCTGAACGGGTGGGCTGAGCCTCGGCAGATACGATGGCGGGATGACCGACCAGCGCCCTCGATACGGGGAACTCGCCACACCAGAGGAGCAGCGGCTGGCCGCGGGCCTGCCCCCGGTGGCGGAGGTGATCGCCCCGGCCGCTCCGGCGCCGTCTTCGCCTCCCGCGTCGGCCGCCGCGAGTCCCGCACGCCCTCATCCGGTGGATCGGATCGCGACGATCGCGCTGCTCGCCTACGGCCTCGTGAACGTCGTCGTCACCGGCCTGTCCTACCTCGACATCGTCCCCGTGATGAATCAGACCATGGGGATGCTGGGCATCGAGGGCGAGTTCACCAACTACGCCGCGGGCCGCACGTGGGGCACGATCGCGGCCGTCGTGCTGGCGGTCGGCTGGTGCGTCACGGCAGCCCTGTCGATCCGTCGCCTGCGTCGTGGCCGCCTCACCTGGTGGCTCCCGCTCGTCGGAGCCGTCATCACGCTGGGCATCGCCTCGTTCTGCCTCGTCGTGCCGATGATGGGCGACCCGGCCTTCATCGCCTACCTCGACCAGGCGACCGGGGTGCGTTGACCCCGAGCACGCAGACGAAAGGGGCCCGGCATGATGCCGGGCCCCTTTCGCGTGTCTGGTGGTGTCAGCTCTGCGACTGGCCGTACGAGCCGAGCTGGCGGGTGGACTCGACCACGCGGGCGGCCATGGCCGACTCCGCGATCTTGCCCCAGGCGCGCGGGTCGTACTGCTTCTTGTTGCCGACCTCGCCGTCGACCTTCAGCACGCCGTCGTAGTTCTTGAACATGTAATCGGCGATGGCACGCGTGTAGGCGTACTGGGTGTCGGTGTCGATGTTCATCTTGATGACGCCATTGGCGACCGCGAGGGCGATCTCCTCATCGGTGGAGCCGGAGCCGCCATGGAAGACGAGGTCGAGCGGCTTCTCGCCGGTGTTGTACTTCGCGGCGACCTCGGCCTGGATCTCGCCGAGCAGCTCCGGACGCAGCTTCACGCCGCCCGGCTTGTACACGCCGTGGACGTTGCCGAAGGTGAGCGCGGCGATGTAGCGGCCCTGCTCGCCGAGGCCCAGCGCCTGCACGGCCTGGTCCACGTCGGCGAACGTCGTGTAGAGCGCCTCGTTCGAGCCCTCGTGCTGCACCCCGTCCTCCTCGCCGCCGACGACGCCGATCTCGACCTCGAGGATGGCGTTGATGGCCTTCATGCGGGGGAGCAGCTCCTTGGCGATCTCGATGTTCTCCGCGAGCGGCACGGCCGAGCCGTCCCACATGTGGGACTGGAAGATCGGGTTGCGGCCGGCCTTGACCTCTTCCTCCGAGGCGGCGATGAGCGGCTCGACGAAGCCCGCGAGAGCGTCCTTCGGGCAGTGGTCCGTGTGCAGGGCGACGGTGACCGGGTAGTTCTTGGCGACCTCGGTGGCGTAGCGGGCGAAGGCGAGGGCGCCGGTCGCGCGGGCCTTGACCGTGTGGCCGGCGAAGTAGTCGGCGCCACCGGTGGTGACCTGGATGATGCCGTCGGAGCCGGCCTCGGTCAGGCCCTGGAGGACGGCGTTGATCGTCTGCGAGCTGGAGACGTTGAACGCGGGGTACGCGAAGCCGCCTGCCTTCGCGCGGTCGAGCATGTCGGCGTACTGATCCGGGGTGGCGACGGGCATGAGAACTCCTGCGGTAGGTGAAGCCGGGACAGCTGCCACTCTATCGGGGCGGGTGTCCGGCTTCGGCAGGAGGAGTCGCGCGTCGGTGGTCGCCGTCCTTCGGTGGTGTTAAGAACCGCGATTTCTTCCTCGCGTGCGGGCGGAAAACGAGCCGAACGATCCCCTGCTCGCGGATAGGCTGGGGATCATGGTGAGTCTGACTGCCGACCTGAGCCCGCTGCGTCCCGACCGTAACCTCGCGATGGAGTTGGTGCGCGCGACCGAGGCGGCGGCGATCCGTGCCGTTCCGTTCATCGGTCGCGGTGCGAAGGAGGCCGCCGACGGCGCCGCCGTCGACGCCATGCGGGCGTTCCTCGGGACGGTCGACTTCCAGGGACGCGTGGTGATCGGCGAGGGCGAGAAGGACAACGCCCCGATGCTGTTCAACGGCGAGGTCGTCGGGACCGGACGGGGGCCGCTCTGCGACATCGCGGTGGACCCGATCGACGGCACGTCGCTGACCGCGGCCGGCCGGCAGAACGCGCTCTCCGTGATCGCCGTGTCCGACCGTGACACGATGCTCGACGCCTCCAGCGTCTTCTACATGGACAAGCTCGTCACGGGGCCTGCGGGCGTCGGCGTGGTCGACATCCGCCTGCCCATCGGCGAGAACATCCGCAAGCTCGCCGGCGCGCTGGACAAGCCCGTCGACGAGATCGTCGTCTCGGTGCTCAACCGTCCGCGGCACGAGCAACTCATCCAGGAGATCCGGGACGCCGGGGCCGGAACCCGTCTCATGAGCGACGGCGATGTCGCCGGCGGGATCAACGCCGCACGCCACGACGCCCGCACCGACATGTGCGTGGGCGTCGGCGGCAGCCCGGAGGGCATCGTCACCGCGTGCGCGATCAAGGCTCTCGGCGGCCACATCCAGGGTCGGCTCTGGCCCCGCGACGACGACGAGCGTCAGCGTGGCATCGACGCAGGTCTCGACATGGACAAGGTCTATGAGGCGGACGACCTCGTGCAGGGCAACAACACGATCTTCGTCGCGACGGGTGTCACGGACGGCCAGCTCGTCGCCGGTGTGCGCCGCGAGCGCGGTTACGTCTATACCGAGAGCGTGGTCCTGCGGGGCGCCTCCGGAACCCTCCGGCGGATCGCGTCCGAGCACCTCGTCTCGAAGTGGCTGTGACGGCTCTCCTGCCGGCATGATCGCGGGCAGGAATCTCGCCATCGTTACCGACCCGGTATCGCCTCCTCCACGGGTCGGCCCCGGTCCGGCCGGCTGCCGTGTCACAATTGTCACTGGGTTTGTCGCCGTCGACGGAGCCGCCAGGCACCGCAGGCACAGGAGGGCGAACGCATGACAACGCAGCACACGAGCGGCTCGAAGAGCGCCGCGCCGACCAAGATCATCACGACGAACACCGGACGCATCCTCCGGGTGAGCGCCGATGCGGAGGCGGCAGCCGTAGCCCCGCCGGCACCGGTCGCGCAGCCGGCCGTCGATCCGGCTCGCCGCGCCGACGTGCTGTTCCGCGTCCGTCGCGCCGAGGGGCACGAGGTGAGTGCCTGGTGGATGATCGGCGCCTTCCTCGCCACGAGCGGCCTCGTCATCGTGCTGCTCAGCGGCGTGCCCGGCGTCGCCTGACGCACGCACGGTCGGAACATCCGGTCGCTCTCGTCGTCACTGCTCCCGGTCGTGGAGCGCGGCGGCGTGGTCCAGTCGCGCGCGGACCTCGCCGACGTCGGCCTGCATCGCGTCGGCGGCCTCTTCGGCTTCGGTCGGGGCCAGAAGCTCCGGAGCGGTGAAGCGCCGCCCGTCCGCGGTGATCGGCGACGCCGGTGCCAGGGCCTCCGCATCGACGCCGGGGAACTGCCGGGCGGTCACGAGCACCCGCGACTCCAGGGACCCGGCGAAGCGGTTGTAGCTGTCGACCGTGCGCTCGATCGCCCGCCGCAGGTCGTCGGCGTGGCCCGCGAGGGTGCCGAGGCGCTCGTACAGCTGCGTGCCGAGCGCCAGCAGACTCCTGGCCTCGGTGGACACCTCTTGCTGGGTCCATGTGTAGGCGACCGTCTTGAGAACCGCCCAGAGGTTGACGGGGGAGGCGAGGGCCACGCGGCGGCTGAAGGCGTAGTCGAGCAACGTGGGGTCCTCGTCGATGGCTGCCGCCAGCAGCGACTCGCTCGGCAGGAAGCAGATGACGAACTCGGGGCTCGCGTCGAGGCCCGACCAGTAAGCCTTCTTGGCGAGGGCGTCGACGTGGGCGCGGACGGCGCGGACGTGCTTCTGCATGTGGGCGCGACGCTGGGATTCGTGGGTATCGCCGAGGGGGAGCGCCGAGGCCTCGAGGTACGCGTCGAGGGGAACCTTCGCGTCGACGGCGATCGACGTGCCGCCCGGAAGGCGGACGACCATGTCCGGGCGCCCTTGGCCGCGGTCGGAGGTGATCGTCGCCTGGAGATCGAAGTCGACGTGTCTGGTCAGCCCCGCCGCCTCGACGACGCGCCGCAGCTGCGTCTCGCCCCAGACACCGCGCGTGGACGTGGAGCGCAGCGCGCCCGCCAGTGACTCGGTCGTCGCGCGGAGCGCCTCATCCGACTCCTGGGCGCGCCGAAGCTGCTCGGCGAGCGTGCCGAACTGTGCCTGCCGCTCGCTCTCGATCGCGGCGACCTTGGACTGCATCTGCTGGAGACTCTCGCGGACCGGCGCCAGAGCCTGCAGCACGGCGTTCTGCTGCTGGACGCGCTGTGCCTCCGCCCGCTGCTCGGAGCGGGCGTGCTCGACCGCGTCCCGATAGAGGTCGTACTGGCGATCGCGGTCGTCTCGCGCGGCCGCGAGCTCCGCCTGCGTGCGTGCGATGTCGGCGGCGCTGCGTCCGGCTCGCAGGAACCAGCCGAGAGCGACGCCCGCGGCGAGGGCCACGAGCAGGGGAACGATCGACAGGGCATCCATGGCTCCATGATGCCGGGGGCGTCCGACATCGC
This sequence comes from Microbacterium paraoxydans, assembly GCF_900105335.1. NCBI lineage: Bacteria > Bacillati > Actinomycetota > Actinomycetes > Micrococcales > Microbacteriaceae > Microbacterium > Microbacterium paraoxydans. The sequence goes on from NZ_LT629770.1 coordinate 3,083,996, forward strand.
CGGGAGGACGCCAGGTGCGTCAGGCGACGGCGCGCTCCAGTGCCGGCACGGCGGGCTCGGTCACGCGGAGGCCGAGGGCGTCGGCGAGCCCGAAGACATCCGCGGCTCCGGCTCGCGCGGCCGCGTCCACGATGATCTGGGCACAGGCGAGGGCATCCGCCAGCGCGTCGTGATGCGAGAACTCCGCGTATCCTGCCGCCGCGGCGGCGAGAGGCAGACGGTAGGAGTCGAGCTGGTAGGTCTTCCGTGCCACCTGGAGGCTGCACAGCGACCGGTACGGCGGGCAGATCTGACCGGTGACCTCGGTCGCCCGCCGCAGGACGTTGAGGTCGAAGCCGGCGTTGTGGGCCACGAGCACGTCGGCACCCGCGAAGCCGCACAGACGGTCGAACTGATCGACCCACGTCGCCGCCGACAGCACGTGCTCGGGGCGGATGCCGTGGATGCGGACGTTCCACTCCTGGAACTCGTCATGGCCGGGCGGAGGCTGGATCAGCCAGTTCGCGGTGGCGACGACCTCCCCGTCCCGCACCCGCACGAGTCCCACGGAACACGCGGAGGCCGGGCTGGAGTTCGCGGTCTCGAAGTCGATCGCAGTGAAGTCCAGTGGCACGTCCTCACTCTCTCCCGGGCCTCCGACGTCGCTGTGCAGGCTCGCCGTATGCTGGCCACATGGCGGACGAACTCGCGAGATCCTTCGGTGCGGCGGCCGGGAGCTACGAGGCCGGACGACCCGAGTACCCCTTCGAGGCCGTCGCCTGGATGCTGGAGCCGATGGCGGACGGTGCGCGTCGGGTCGCCGATGTCGGCGCCGGTACCGGCAAGCTCACGCGGGCGCTCGTCGCGGCTGCCGACGCCGAGGTGGTGGCGATCGACCCGGACCCCGCGATGCTCGCGGCCCTTCGCGACGCCGTCCCCGGGGTGCCCACGTTCGTCGGGACCGCTGAGGAGCTGCCGCTTCCGGACGCGAGCGTGGATGCCGTCGTGCTGGGCCAGGCGTGGCACTGGGTCGAGCCGGTCGCCGCCTCGGCGGAGATCGGTCGCGCGATGCGCCCGGGCGGTGTGCTCGGGCTCGTCTGGAACCTCCGCGACGAGCGCGTCGACTGGGTGCGCCGGCTCACCGACATCATGCACGGCAGCAACGCCGAGATCATGCTCGCCGCGGGCGACCCCGTGGTGGCGGAGCCCTTCGGCGCCCTGGCGCAGGAGCGCTGGGAGTGGTCGCGCCCCGTGACGCGGGAGCTCCTGCATCGTATGGCCGCCTCCCGCAGCGCCGTGATCACCGCCGACGAGGCCGAGAAGGCACGGATCCGCCGCGAGATGGACGCCCTGTTCGACGAGCTCGGCCTGCACGGGGACGGTGTGATCGAGGTGCCCTATGTGACGAGGGCCTTCCGCGCGGTCCGCGACTGACAGGCGTCCGCGCCGCATCAGGCACTTGTCCCACCCTGCCGCCTGACCCCGCGTGGGTGCCTGCCCTCGCGAGCGTGAGGTGGGGGAGAGCGGCGCAGGTAGACTCATACCCCGTGGCTCTCACTATCGGTATCGTCGGCCTGCCCAACGTCGGCAAGTCCACCCTCTTCAACGCTCTCACCAAGAACGACGTGCTCGCGGCGAACTACCCGTTCGCGACGATCGAGCCGAACGTCGGCGTGGTGAACCTGCCCGACCCGCGGCTCCAGAAGCTCGCGGAGATCTTCGGGAGCGAGCGCATCCTGCCCGCCGCCGTGTCGTTCGTCGACATCGCCGGCATCGTGCGCGGGGCGAGCGAGGGGGAGGGGCTGGGCAACCAGTTCCTCGCGAACATCCGAGAGGCCGACGCGATCGCCCAGGTGGTGCGCGGGTTCTCCGACGACGACGTGGTCCACGTGGACGGTGCCGTGAACCCGGCGTCGGACATGGAGACCATCAACGCGGAGCTCATGCTCGCCGACCTGCAGACCGTCGAGAAGGCCATCACGCGGTACGAGAAGGAGGTCCGCGGTAAGAAGATCGACCCGTCGGTCCTCGAAGCCGCGAAGGCCGCCAAGGACGCCCTGGAGCGCGGCATCCTCCTCTCCACGAGCGGCCTCCACCTCGAGCCGATCCGTGAGCTCGGGCTCCTGACCGTCAAGCCCGTCATCTTCGTCTTCAACGTCGACGAGTCCGTGCTGACCGACGACGCCCGCAAGGCCGAGCTCGCCGCGCTCGTCGCACCGGCGCAGGCGATCTTCCTCGACGCGAAGATCGAGTCCGAGCTCAAGGATCTCGACCCCGAGGACGCCGCCGAGCTCCTCGCATCGACGGGACAGGACGAGTCGGGTCTCGACCAGCTCGCCCGCATCGGCTTCGACACGCTCGGCCTGCAGACCTATCTCACCGCCGGCCCCAAGGAAGCCCGCGCCTGGACCATCCCCAAGGGATCGAAGGCCCCGCAGGCCGCCGGCGTCATCCACACGGACTTCGAGAAGGGCTTCATCAAGGCCGAGATCGTGTCGTTCGACGACCTCGTGGAGACCGGATCCGTGCAGGAGGCCCGTGCCAAGGGCAAGGCACGTCTCGAAGGCAAGGACTATGTCATGCAGGACGGCGACGTCGTGGAGTTCCGCTTCAACAACTGAACTCCGCTCCAGTACGGTGAGGTGACCACGGCTTCGATCGCCGCGGGTCTGCCGGGGCAAAGGAGCGCAAAGAACCATGAGCGGCGTCGATGACGTGGACTACACGAGCTGGGATTGGCTGCCGCGGGCGGCGAACGAAGCCGAGAACTACGTACGGCGTCTCCTCGCCGAGTCGAGCATCCAGCCACATGACGTCTCTGCGCGGGCTAAGTCCATCGCCTCGTTTCAGCGCAAGCAACGGTTGAAGCAGTATGACGATCCGATGGCGCAGATCACGGACATCGTCGCCCTTCGTATCATCACGTACTCCAACACCGACCGAGATCGAGTCCGTGAACTCATCCGGACCCGCTTTGCCGTCCTGCCAGGCGAAGACCGAAATCCTGGCCGCGAGAAACCGGACCACCTGCGAGGCTACGATTGCCTTCACATCGTGGTGTCGGGCGAATCCGAGGAGAGGGACTCAGACTGGATAGTGTCGGGCGGAGACCTCGAACGATACTTCACTGCCTTCGGGGGTCTCGAAGTCCAGATCCGCACCGTCGCGGGACACGCGTGGGCTGAGTTTGAGCATGCGCGGCGATACAAAGGCGCCGCGTACCATTCGATCAGCGCGCAGGACAGGGAAACGATCGATCGACTGTTCGGCGCCGCGTCTGACGCACGAAGCGCGCTTGACGAGACGTTCGTAGCGATCGATCGCATCCTTGCGCGACCGACGATCGATATCGAGGTGTCGCGCGTCGAGGAGCGACCAGTTCGCGATTCGGCGTCATCGGAAGCGCCTTCGGACCTCGACATCGAGAATCTCGCCCGCTTTCTCGCGTCGCGGTTCTCTGATGACGCGGAGGGAAGCGCAAAGGGGGTCGAGTTCGGGCTCGAACTCGTCCGGGCGTGCGGTTTGCAGAGCATCGACCAGCTGGAAGCGACATTGGAAGACGTCGATAGCGACCAAGTGCGTGCGCTGATGGACTCCGGCGTGCCGGTAACGCGCGTGCGACGCCTGGACGATGAGCTCCTGGCTCATTTCGGACAGGAGTACATCGAGCTGACGAAGTCGGCCGGAAACGGCAAGCATCGCGCGCTGCAGCTGGAGTGGCGATACGACCGGCTGCGAGGAAAGACGCGTTACCGCACTTATCTTCTGTCCAGCCGTGCCCCGTCGGCTACCTTCGATGCGGGGCCTTACACCGCTGTCGGCGCCCTGCGCGAGGTCGTAAGGATGATCGCCGGTGCTCGCGGACGAGAAGCTGTCGTCACCGACGGGCTCATCAACGTGAGCCCTGATCTCCCCCCGGGGACACGTGCGAAGGAAGTTCTTGTAGACGGTCACGGGGCGGTGTGGGTCGCTTCCAACCTCAATCGGGAGGCATCGGAGAGGCTGATGGCTGAGCTGCTGCGGCGAGCACAGCCGTTCGATCTGCGTGTGCAACGAGGCGACGTCGTTGTCGCTGATGGTCTGGATGGATCTCCAGTCTTAGGTCAAGAGCGTCTCGACGAGGCTGAACGCCCTCGCTAGTGCCGTACACCCGCGTCCGGCCCGTGGCGATCCTCGAACGCACGGAGCGCGCGCCTGGCGCGGCGGGTCTCGACGATACCGACGACGATCCCGGCGGCGAACACGATGATGCTGAGAACGCGCCACAACCCGGCGGGCGCATCGAGGAGGAACGCGACCGTCCAGCCCACCGTCATCACCGAGGAGAACACGATCGCGTAGACGCCCCAGTTCCGCCGCCGTTCCAGTGCCATGCGCTGCTGGATGAGCGACGGCTCAGGTCCGCCCGCGGGCTCGCTCATACCCGGAGCGAGGTACCCGCGCCGCTCGCGGCCGGAACCGGGACCGCAGCGCCGGAGCGGGTGCGGAACCACAGGGTGAGCTCGAACAGGGCGCGCTCCATGGTGGAGGTGTCCGCGCCGTCGACGAGGTCGTCGAAGGAGTCGCGGAAGCCCGTGGGGGCGGCGGTGCTCCCCGTACGGAACGACCGGTAGCCCATCGACCAGTCGGAGAAGAGCCGGGCGGTGATCGGCGTCTCCAGCAGGATGCGCATCGCGCGGTGTCGTGGATCGTCGGCGATCGAGTCGACGAGTCGGCGCACGGCCTCGACCGGTCCTTCGAGGATCTGGAGGAAGCGCCCGTCGCGGAAGAGGAGGAGGCCCGTGATGTCGCGCGCCGCGTTCGACCGGCGGCACTGCTCGAGGAGCTGCTCCAGAGCGGTCTCACGGAACGGCTGTGCCGCCGTGCTGGTGTAGACGAGGCGGAGCAGCCCGTCGGCCCTGGCCGCCGTCACCCCTGCACCAGCTCCGGGGTGCCGAGGGCGGCGTCGCCCTCCGAGGGGCCGGCGTGGGCGACGACCTCCGTGGTCGCGTCGCTCAGCGTGGCGTGCAGACCGAGCGGCTGCGCGGACGCGGAGAACGCGGCGAAGCGGCCGTCGGGCTGACGGTCGACGTAGCCGAGGAAGTCTCCGCCGCGGCTTCCGACATGGAAGCCGTCCTCGACGCACGCCCAAAGGACATCCGATGCGGGGTGGGGGGAATCAGGCACGGCTCCACCCTACGGCGGGCGGCCGACATCGCCTCGGGCCTTGCGCTGACCCGCCTCGATATGGCACACGCACCGAACGCCGCCTCAGTCGCCGGCGCGCGGTCGTCCCGGCTCCCGCCAGCGCGGCGGCACCGGGGCCGGGGTGAGCGGCTCGACGCGGTCCGGCGTCGGCAGGCTCGACGGAACGCCGGCATGCAGGACGAGCTCCTCGCCGGCGTGCCGGATCGTCACCGGTTCGCCGGCGCTCAGCCGGTAGGTCGTCTCCGCCGGCGTGATGTCGACGTGCAGGATGCACCCGTGCAGCCGCACCCCGAACGCGAGACGGGTCACCCCGTCCGGGAGCTGGGGCCGGAAGGACAGGCCGTCGTCTCCCTCCCGCATGCCTCCGTAGCCGGCCGTGACTCCCGTCCAGATGCCGGCGAGGGCCGCGATGTGCAGTCCCTCGTCCGTGTTGCCGTGGAGGTCGTCCAGATCGAGGGCCGCGAGCTCCGCGAGGTACGCCGATGCCAGCTCGAGGTGACCGACCTCGGCGGCGATCACGGCCTGCGCCGCCGCGGAGAGGGACGAGTCGCGCACGGTGAGGGCGTCGTAGTAGGCGAACGCCCGCGCCTTCTCCTCCCAGGTGAACTCCTCGTGAGAGGTGTAGAGCGCCAGAACGAGGTCGGCCTGCTTCAGCACCTGCTTGCGATAGAGGTCGAAGTAGGGGAAGTGACTGTGCAGCGGATACTCGTCGGGGCCGGTGGCGTCGAAGTCCCAGCGGGCGTGCGCGGTGAACCCCGCCGACTGGGAGTGCACCTGCCGCTCCTTGTCGTAGAGGACGGTCATGGCATCGGCAGCGGACTCCCACTCGGCGATCTCCTCGTCGTCCGCACCGAGATGGGCGGCGACGTCCGGGTGTCGTCGCGCGGCCGCCGCCGCGCCGCGGAGGTTCCGGCGCGCGGAGAGGTTGGTGTAGACGTTGTCGTCGACCACGGCGGTGTACTCGTCCGGACCGGTGACACCATCGATGTGGAAGCCGCCGGTCTCGTCCCACCGCCCGAGGGACGCCCACAGACGAGCCGTCTCGACGAGGATCTCGGTTCCCGCCTCCCTCTCGAAGTCGCGGTCGCCCGTCGTGCGGACGTAGTGCATCACGGCGCCCGCGACGGCGGCGTTGATGTGGAAGGCGGCCGTACTCGCGGGCCAGTATCCGGAGCTCTCGCGTCCGTCGATCGTGCGCCAGGCGAAGGACGCGCCGCGCAGGCCGAGCGTGCGCGCCCGCTCCCTGGCGTGATCCAGCGTCGCGTGACGCCACCGCAGTGCCTGGAGCGCGGCATCGGGAGCGGTCGAGGTGAGCACGGGGAGCACGAACGCCTCGAAGTCCCAGAACGTGTGGCCCTCGTAGCCGGAACCCGTCAGGCCCTTCCCCGGTACGGAGCGGGATTCGGCTCTCGCCGATGCCTGGAAGACCTGGAACAAAGCGAAGCGGACGGCCTGCTGCAGCCGCGCATCGCCGTCGATACGGACGTCGCCGCACTCCCAGTACCGATCGAGGACGGCACGCTGTCCCGCAACGAGCGCGTCCCACCCCAGGCGAGCCGCTTCCTCCACGGCCTCCTCCGCGCGGTCACGCAGCGTCTGCGGTGCGAGGGATGCCGACCACTCGTGTCCGACGAGTTTGACGACCTCGAGCTCCTCGCCGGGGGCGAGGTCGACGCGGATGCGGGTCCGCGACAAGTCGTCGTCGACCTCGGTCGTCACCTCAGGAGCGCCCTGCCCGGAAGCCTGCACGAGATGGTCCGTGCTCACCGCCACATGCAGACCGCTGCGGCGGGTGCGGTGCAGCAGCGTGCTCCGTGCGCCGCGCTCCGATGCCGCGACGGTCTCCAGCGGACGGGCGAGGAGTTCCTGCACCCGCGGATCGTCATGGGTCACGGGAAGCGGCTCGTTCGCGAGCACCTCGGACAGCACGGTGATCGCGAGCGGGGCGTCGAGCGCCTGCACCCGGTAGCGCACGGCGGCCAACGACCGGTGCTCGAGAGAGACCAGACGGGTCGTGGCGATGTGCACCCGACGCCCCTCCGCGGACTCCCAGTCGACCTCCCGGTGCAGCGTACCTTCGCGAAGGTCGAGGCGGCGGGCGTGGGCGTGGACCGTCCCATGCTCGACGTCGAACGGCTCGTCGCCGACCAGCAGGCGGATGAGCTGCCCGTTCGGCACGTTGATCACCGTCTGGCCGGTCTCGGGGTACCCGTAGCCGTCCTCGGCATGCGGCATCGGATGTTCCTCGAACACGCCGTTGAGGTAGCTGCCGGCGACACCCCGCGGATCGCCCTCATCGAGATTGCCCCGCCAGCCGATGTGGCCGTTGGAGAGACCGAAGACGGACTCCTCCTGCGCGAGATGGGCCGCGTCGACGCTCTCGATGCCGACCGCCCACGGCTCGACCGTGAAGCGCGCCGTCATCGGCGCGCCCCAGCCCCGAGGCTTCTGTCCGAGGAGGAGCTGAGGATGCCGAGGAGCATGGAGTTCCCTTCTGCCGGAGACCGTGTACCTCGACGGTATCCGCGCCGATGCACCGGCACGAGGGAGTTGCGCCGCGTCGACCCGGTCAGGTAGGCGGTCGGCGACGCGAGCGGCGCCAGGGCGCGAGCACCGCGCCGAGGAGGCCGACGACCGCTGCGGTCCGCCACCCCGGGTGCACCCGCAGCCAGGTGCTGACGCTGCCGCGTCCGCGGTGCGGCAGCCCGCCGCGCTGCTCGGTGTCGCGGAGCGGACCGACGAGGTTCCCGAACTGCTCCGGAGCGGCGTCGGCTGTGTGCATCATCCGCGGCCCGAACCGGCCGAGGGCGGCATCGAGCACGCCCGGCATGACACGCTGGACCCCGGTGAGCAGCAGGGCGCCGCCACCGACGTGGACGGTGCGTGCGGGATGCGCGGCGGCATGGAGGATCGCTCGTGCCACGGACCGCGGACGGTAATGCGGATGCGGCCCGCTCGGCCGAAACGCCATCCGGCTGCGGGCATGACGGTAGATCGGTGTGTCGATGACGGCGGGTCGGACCACCGTGATCGTGACCGGCGCGCGCTCGGCACGCAGTTCACGGCGCAGCGCGTCGATCGCTCCTTCCAGCGCGTGCTTGGAGGCGGCATACGCGCCGTGCCACGGCATCGCCACCACGGCCTCGGCCGAGCTCACGACGATGATCGTCCCTCCCGAGCGCCGGAGCGCCGGCAGTGCCGCCTGGACGCCGTTGAGCTGTCCGATGACGTTGATGTCGAGGACGCGACGGAACTCCTCCGGCGAGGTGTTGGCGACCGGGGCGTAGAGGAGCACACCCGCGTTGCCGACCCAGGTGTCGATCCGGCCGAACGCGTGCGTGATCTGGTCGACCGCGTCCTGCACCGCCCGGCGGTCGGAGACGTCGCACACGATCCCGCGGACGTCCCCGCCTTCCGCGGCGATCTCCTCGACCGTCTCGGTCAGCGCCTGCTCACCGCGGGCGAGCAGGACGACGGATGCCCCCGCTCGCGCGAAGCCGAGGACCGCCTCCCGGCCGATGCCGCGGGAGCCGCCGGTGACGACGACCACCTGGGCGTCGAGGGGCGGCCGCCGTGCGCGTATGCGCGGCGACCGCCCCTTCCGCGAGATCGATGGCGGCATCTCACTCCTTGTGGAGCGCGTCCTGCGCGGCGCCGGCCACCTTCTCCACGACGTTCGGCAGCTCGGTCGTGCCGTAGAAGCGCGCGTCGGGGTGGGTAGGCGGAGGCATCTCGGCCGTGGTCGTGGGGCCCTCGTGGTAGCTGAACTCGCCGTATCCGTCCGGCGTCGGTCCGGATGCCCACGTTCCCTCCGCGGCGGCAGGGCCGTCGCTGAAGTTGAGGTACTGGTACGACACGTCGCGGTGCTCCTTGGACAGCGGGAAGTTGCTGGGCACGGGCAGCTTCTCGGCGCCCTCGGCCTTGAGCTCCTCCGCGGCGGCGAGCCACTGGTTCTGGTGCATGGTGTCGCGCGCCAGCAGGAAGCTCAGCAGATCGCGCACGCCATGGTCGTCGGTCATGTGGTAGAGCCGGGCGACCTGCACCCTGCCCTGCATCTCGGCGTTCGCATTGGCCATGAAGTCGGCGAGGAGGTTGCCGCTCGCGGTGATGTACGAGCCCTGCCACGGGTTGCCGTTGCTGTCCACCGGGCGGGCGCCGGCACCGGCGACGATGCCCTGCTGCACGTCCGTGCCGCCGACGATCGCCGCGACCGTCGGGTCGTCCTGCACGGCATCCTCCGTGATGCCGAGCGGGGACTTCTCGAGGAGCTGCGCGATCATGACCGCGAGCATCTCGACGTGGCCCATCTCCTCGGCCCCGATGCCGAAGACCAGGTCGCGGTACTTGCCGGGGATGTGCATGTTCCATGCCTGGAACTGGTACTGCAGGGCGACGGTGATCTCGCCGTACTGCCCGCCGAGGACCTCCTGCAGCTTGCGGGCGTACACGGCGTCCGGGGCCTCGGGCGTCGCGGAGAATTGGAGCTCCTGTCGATGGAAGAACATATCGAGCCTCTCTCTTCTGGGGATGGGCTGGCCATGCAACGCCCGGTCGGCCGATCCACTCAGGGCCTTTCCAAACCCGGAGTCGCCTGGGACAATCACACTCGGCACGTGAGGTGCCGCGCCGGTGTTAGCCGGTCGGCGGCAGCGCCGTCAACCCCCGCCCTCCTCGGCGTCCCCCCGGGCATGCTGTGGGCATGGGGGATCAGACGGCAGCCGCGGACGACGCGATCGGCGCGTTCCTCGAAGCCCGTCGGGACGAGATGGTCGACCGACTCTCCGCCTGGGTCGAGATCCCTTCCGTGTCGGCGGACCCCGAGCGTCGCATCGACGGCGTGCGGTCTGCCCACTGGATCGCCGCCGAACTGCGGGACGCGGGCTTCACGACGACGCTGCTCCCCGCGGGCGATGCGGTGACCGTCTTCGCCGAGCGGGAGGGCGCGCCCGGGGCGCCCACCGTGCTCGTCTACACCCACCACGACGTCCGTCATGCGAAGCCGGAGGAGTGGAGCGAGACGGCGCCGTTCGTGCCGGTGCTCCGAGAAGGACGGCTCTACGGGCGCGGGGCGTCGGACGCGAAGGGTCAGGCGCTCGCGCACGTCTGGGCCCAGCGGGCGCTCGCCGCCGTGGACGGCCCCGATGCGGGGGTGCATCTCAAGCTGCTCGTCGACGGTGAGGAGGAGATCGGCTCCCCGCACCTCAAGAACCTCCTGGAGGCCGACCCCGATCGGTTCGCGTGCGACCTCGTGGTCTTCTCGGACACACTGCAGTGGGAGGTCGACTCCCCGGCTCCGGTGACCTCGATGCGCGGGACGCTGACCGCGACGCTCACGGTGCAGGGGCCCGACCGGGACGTGCACAGCGGCGCCGCCTCCGGCGTGACCGTGAATCCGGCCCTCGTCCTGTCCCGGGTGCTCGCGCAGCTGCACGACGAGGACGGAGGCATCGCGATCCCCGGCTTCCATGACGGCGTGGCCCCGCTCAGCGACGAGCGGGCCGCGGAGCTCGACGCGCTGCCGTTCGACCCGGACGACTGGACGCGGCGTACCGAGACCAGGGTCATCGTGGGGGAGAAGGGGTTCACCCCGAAGGAGCGCCTGTGGGTGCGCCCGGCCATCGAGGTGATCTCGCTGCTCGCCGGTGACCCGGAGGGTATCGAGCGCTCCGTCATCCCGCGGGAGGCCAGGGCCTCGCTGAGCATCCGGACCGTCGCCAACCAGCGCAACCATGACGTCGCTGACGCGCTCCGCGCCTTCATCGCCGACGTCATGCCCCGGGAGGCGACGTACCGTCTGGAGCTCGACGAGGACATCGCACAGGAGCCGTATGTCTCTCCTCCGGGGCCGTATCGGGATGCGCTGGAGCGCGCTCTCGCCCTCGGGCACGGCCGGCCGATCCAGGGGCGGATGGGCAATGCCGGGGGAGGACCGGCCGAGCTGCTGTCCCGGGAACTCGACGCCCCGGTCGTCTTCCTCGGAACGGGGCTGGCCGAGGACCACTGGCATGCGAGCGACGAGAGCATCGATCTGCGCATGCTCGTCCGCGGCGCCGCGACCCTCGCGCATCTGTGGCGCGAGCTCGCCGCCGCCTCATGACTCCGCCGGGGGATGCGAGGAGGAGGCTCGTCCCCCGGCGGGCTACGCTGGACGCAGGCGCCACCGCCCGGTGCCCGGTCGCAGGAGCCCGGCGCGGACGACGCCTGCGAACCTGACACCGACGGCTTGAGGAGAACGACGCCGATGACCGACACCCAGACCTTCGAGCCCGAGGGCCGCGCCATCCCGTTCGTCGACGAGGGCGACGGGCCGGTCAAGCTCGTGCTCATCCAGGAGCGTGGCCTGGCCGCCGACGTGCTCGGTGTGGTCGGTCACTACCTGGCCGAGGAGGCCGGATTCCACGTCGTGCGGATCGGCCATCGCGCGGATGACGCCGACACGTCGATCGAGGACCGCGTCGCGGACGCGCTCGCCGTCATCGACCACATCGGCCTCGGCGACACGTGGATCGGCGGACACGGCTTCGGCGGCACGATCGCGCGGTCGTTCGCGGTGGCTCATCCGGAGCGCGTGAACGGTCTCGCACTCCTCGGCGTGGAAGAGGTGGAGACGCCCCTCGCCCCGGTGATCCCGGTGCTGCTGATCCAGGGGACGGCCGACGAGGTCACCCCGCCCGCGAACGCCGAGAGCCTGCGCGCCACGGCTCCGGAGCGCGCCAGCATCAAGGTCGTCGAGGGCGGGGATCACCTCTTCCCGATGACGCACCCCATCGAGACGGCCGTCGTGCTCGAGGAGTACCTGGACTGGGACTGAGGGTGACGCCGCGGGTCAGAGGTCGCTGAAGTCGTTCGCGGGGACCATGATCTGCGTGACGGTGTCGCCGTCGAGCACGAACATCGTGTAGATGATCCCGGTGGAGCCCGGGCGGGTCAGGGACTCGGTGTCCGGGACCTCGCGCCCGCCGAGCCCGAGCTCGCTCGCGGTCTCCGGGTCCTCCGCATCCGTCAGCGCCCAGGCATCGGCGGCGCGGAGCTCGGCGCGGGTGCTGCCGACGCGGAATCCGTCCTCGGTCGTGATCGGGAGGCCCGCGACCTCGGCGGCGGTGACGGAGACGCTGGCCGGGGCCTCGCCCGTGCTGTCGGCCAGGACGCGCAGCCCCTCCCAGTCGTACGCCTCAAGCGTGGAGGCCTCGCCGGGGAAGATCTCCACGCCCTCCGGCTCGGGAAGCTCGCCGGTGACCTCCTGGAGGAGCTCGAGGATGGCGGCGGAATCCGTGTAGTCAGCGCTCCGCTCTTCCGCGCCGGTGACCGTCAGACCGTCCAGCGACACGACGATGTGCGCGGAGGCGGTCTCTGTCGGCGTCGGCGATGCGCTGGTGGTCTCCGAGGGACGAGGGGACGCGGACGGCTCGGCTGAGGTCGCCGGAGCGCAGGCCGTCACGGCGAGCGCGGTGGCGGCGAGGGCGAGAAGGAGGGAAGAGGGTCGTCGCATGGTCCCGATGCTAGAGCGCTCGGGGCCGCCGCCGAAGGTGGCGCGGTTCTCGTTATCGGACCGTGCTCGGAGACGGACGGACGCCGCGGCCGAGGCGGCCGCGGCGTCCGAAGTCTGAGGTCTCAGGCGACCTGAGGGAGCACGGCGAAGGACACGGAGCCCTCGTCGTCCACGCCCGCGTCGAGGACCTTGTCGTCGAGCGCGGAGGCGGCGGCCTCGTCGAGGAACAGGCGCGTGCCCGAAAGCTCGACGACCTGGTCGGCGGGCTCCGGATCGGCGGTCACGGCGACGGCGAGACGGGCCGCGCCCGTGTCGTCCTGCGCCTCGGCGGTGTGGATGCGCAGCCCGGCGGCCGGCGCGTCGTTCTGCCGACTCACGAGGGTCGACACGATGGCGGTGGCGTTGTCGGTGAGGGTGAGCACGAGCTCTCCTTTCCGGTTGGGGCATGACGCGGTCGCGACATGTCCCGGCTACGATTCCCCATCGCCCCGGATCCCCTCGACCCCCTTGCGCAGACGGGGGCGCTGCCCTTAACCTCGCAGCGGCTTGCGGAGGAACACCTGGGCGGTGCCGTCGCCCTGCGGCACCCGTTCGCGCTCCTCGTAGCCGCAGGACTCGTACAGCCGGATGTTCGCTTCGCTGAGGCTTCCGGTGAAGAGCTCGGCCTCGCGGGCGTCGGAGGCCTGCTCCGCCGCCTCGAGGAGCTTCCGGCCGATGCCCTCGCCCTGCATGTCGGGAGCGATCGCGATCCGTCCGATCAGGAGCAGGTCGTCGTCCTCGACGAACCGGATGGCTCCGACCAGGCGGCCGTCGATCCGGGCACCCAGGCCGCGCTCCGAGGTGAGCTCGGCCTCCATCTCGGCGAGCGTCTGGGTCAGGGGCGGCATGTCGACGCTCCCGTAGATCGCCGCCTCCGACACGAAGGCCGCCCGCTGGATCGTGAGCACCTCGCCGGCATCCGCCGCGGTCAGAGGGGCGACGACCACCTCGGGTCGATCCTCCTGTGCTGCTGTTCCCACTGTTCCGCCTTTCTCGATGGCCTTGTCGCCTTCCTCACGTTCAGGGGTGCGACCGGCGGGTGTCAACCCCCTCGGAACGGGCCGCGCTGCGGGCTACCGTGCCGGGAGGAGGTCACACCATGGCAGACACGAAGACCAAGAAGTCCGGCAGCTCCAGCAGCAAGAACGGGGCGGCGAAGGCGGGCGTCAAGACCACCCGCCAGCAGAACGCGGAGAAGGGGTTCACGGCATCCCCGACCCTCGCGGCGAACCTGCAGGCCGTGCTCGTCGATCTGCTCGAACTCTCGCTGCAGGGCAAGCAGGCGCACTGGAACGTCGTCGGACGCAACTTCCGCGACACCCACCGTCAGCTCGACGAGATCATCGAGGACGCCCGGACGTTCAGCGACACCATCGCGGAGCGCATGCGCGCGCTGCACGCCGTCCCCGACGGCCGCAGCGCCACGATCGCGAAGACGACCACGCTGCCGGAGTTCCCGACCGGCGAGGTGTCCACGACGGAGACCATCGACCTCGTCACCGCGCGCCTCGAGGCCGCGGTCGGGACGATGCGCGACGTGCACGACGCCGTCGACGAAGAGGACCCGACGTCCGCCGATCTGCTGCACGCCGTCATCGAGCGGCTGGAGCAGTTCGCCTGGATGGTGAGCGCGGAGAACCGCAGCCCCGCCGGTCGCTGATCGACCCGCTGTCGGACCGCCGCCCTCGTCGCGCTCACGCCGACGGGGGCGGCGGTCCGTCGTGTGACCGCGCCCGGGATCGGGCGCGCCGCAGCAGGCCGGGCAGCGCCATCCACAGTCCGACGACGAGCACGAGGGACGCGATGAGCGCGACGATCCCGGCGGTCCGGCTGACCGTGAAGTCGACGATGAGGGTCGTGACGCCGATCGTGAGGGCGCCGATCACGAACAGATCGATCTTCACCAACCGCGCCGCCGTCCGGACGAGCTCGGGCTTCAGCCTGCTGCCGAACAGGGCCCGGTGGATGCCGACGGGGGCGAGGGCGAGGATCGTCGCGAGAGCGGCGAGGGCCACGAGCACGACGTACAGATCGCGCTGGAACTCGTCCATATCGGTGAAGCGCGGCTGGAACGCGACCGCCAGGAGGAAGCCGGTGAGGATCTGCGTGCCGGTCTGCATGACCCGCAGCTCCTGCAGCAGCTCCTCCCAGTTGCGGTCCGCGCGCTCATTCGGGGTCTCGTCGCGACCGTCATCGCGGTCGTCGCGCTCGTCCGCGTCGCCACGGGGTTCTGCTCTCATGGCGATAGTCTCGTGGGCACGATCCGCCGCTGTCCAGGACCTTGCGCGGCCCGGCGGACAGGCCTCAGGAAAGGACCCCGATGACGCTACCCCCGATCGACGAATGGTGGCCGGAGCTGTCCGACGAGGCGCGCCGAGCGGTCATCGGCAGCGGCTCGCGGCACCTCGATGAGGATGTCCGCGAGGAGATCCGGGAGATCACCGGAGCGGTGGTCGGGATGATCGAGTCGCTGTCCGACGACGACCTCGCGTACGCCCGAGACCACGCGCCCGCGGAGGAGTGAGGCGTCAGCCCTCCGGCCGCTCGGCCGTCTCCTCGCGCAGCCGCGGCTCCGTGCGGCGCTCCGGACGCACGCCGTGCTTGTCGGCGTAGAACGCGCGGATCCGGTCCATGTCGGCGGCCACGTCTCCCGTGAGGTCGATCGTCGGCCCGAGGCCGGTCGTCATGGTGTGGCGGTCGACGAAGCCGAGGGTGACCGGCATGCCGGTGGCACGCGCGATCCGGTAGAAGCCGCTCTTCCAGTACTCGTTGCCGCCGCGGGTGCCGTCGGGGGTGACGACGAGGCCGAACACGGTCCCGGCGTGCACCTGCTCCACGACCTCGCCGACGATGCGCGCCGGATCCGCCCGGTCGACGGCGATGCCGCCGAGGCCGCGCATGATCGGGCCGCGCCAGCCGCGGAACAGACTCTTCTTACCCAGCCAGTGGACCTCGATGCCCAGCCGCCAGGCGATCGCGAGCATGAGCACGAAGTCCCAGTTCGAGGTGTGCGGGGCGCCGATCAGGACGGTCGGACGCGTGGGGGCGGCGTCGGCGACGAGGGTCCACCGGCTGACGGCCCAGTACACGCGGGCGAGGAATCGTCGGAGCATCCGTCCAGATTAAGGGGAGCGGCCTATCGATCGCCTGGCGGGCCGGCCGCGGAGGCGTGCGTGAGCGCCGCGGCGAGTGCGGGATCCAGCCCGGGGACGTCCTCGACGGGGACGGCGAGCGCGAGCAGTGCCCTGCTGAAGTAGTTGCGCGCCGCCGCCGCCAGGGTGATGTCCACGATCTGCCGGTCGCTGAACCCGGCCTCGCGCAGCTCCTGCGTCTCCGCATCGGTCATCGCCGACGGATCGGTCGACAGGCGTGCGGCGAAGCGGATCACGACCTGCTCCTGCTCCGTGAAACCGCTGTCGTCTCCGGCGGCGAAGGCGGCGAGTCCTTCCTCGTCGACGACTCCGGCGCGGAGGGAGCGGCGGCCGTGGGCGAGCAGACAGTGCGCGGATCCGAGGGCCCGCGCCGCCCCGAGGGTCGCGGCCTCGTACACGCGGACGCCGATCGACGGGACGACCGCACGGACGAGCGCCTCGAACGCGGCGTGGGCTTCGGGGTTCACGGCCATGGCCCTGGTGTGTGCGAACACGATGCCGTCGTCGGCGAGGTCGCTCTCGTACATCGCGGCGACGTGGCCGGTCGCGGTGGCCCGCTCGGGAGGGTGGATGATCATGGCGCCTCCTCGGCTCCGGGAGGCGCGGCGAGGGTGCGCACCCCCTCGCCGGGAACGATACGCCGCTCTCGGGTCGGAGAGAAGAACGTGCGGCGCCCGGCGCTCCTGGCAGGCGTACGATCGAGGGATGACCGAATCGAAGCAGGAGAACACCGGGCAGGACGCGCCGCTCGGGCTGCAGCCGCTGCCGGGTGCGATCGAGCTGCTCGACGGCGATGCCGCCGGCTACTGCAGCAACGGCGTCTGCCACATCCCCGCTCCCAAGGAGCGGTGAGCAGCAGACGCCGTCGGTGTCTCTGCGCGGTCAGTGACCGCCGTGCGCCGCATCGCCGATGTCGTCGGCGGGCTTGCGCACCAGCGGGCTGAGCGCGACCGCCGCGAGCGAGATGATCGCCGCGATGAGGAACGCCGTCCGCGCACCGGGGGCACCCGCCACCGCCCGCGACAGGCCCTCGTCCTCGCCGGCGTGCAGGATGGCCGAGTACGTGACCGTGAGCAGCGCGACACCGGCCGCGCCGCCGACCTGCTGCAGCGTGTTCAGCACCGCGGAGCCGTGCGAGTACAGCGAGCGGTGCAGCGACCCCAGCGACGAGGAGAACAGCGGCGTGAACGACATCGCGAGGCCGACCGACATGGCCGCCTGTACGACGATCAGCAGCCACCACACGGTGTGCTCGCCGACCGTCGAGTAGAAGAAGAGCGAGGCCGAGACGAGGATCGTGCCGGGGATGAGCAGCGGTCGGGTGCCCTTCGCGTCGTACACACGACCCATGATCGGTCCGAGGAGGCCCATCAGCACCGAACCGGGGAGCAGGATGAGGCCCGACTCCAGAGCGCTGAGTCCGGCGACGTTCTGCAGGTACTGCGGCAGCAGCGTGAGCGTGCCGAACATCGACAGGGCCAGGATCGTCATGATGATGACGGCCAGCGAGAAGTTCGCCGAACGGAACACGCGCAGGTCGAGCAGCGCGTCGTCCACCCGCTGCAGCACGAGCTGGCGCCAGACGAAGAGGGCGAGCGAGACGGCGCCGACGACCAGGGCGATGACGCCAGTCGTGCCGCCCGCACCGCCTTCGCCGCCGAACTGGCTGAGGCCGAAGACGATGCCGCCGAAACCCAGCGCCGCGAGCGGGATGGACAGCACGTCGAGCGGAGCCTTGCGGGTCTCGCCGAGGTTCGTCATCCACTTCGCACCCATGCCGAGCGAGATCAGGGCGATGGGCAGCACGATCGCGAACAGCGCACGCCAGTTGAACGCGTCGAGCACGGCGCCCGCGAGCGTCGGGCCGATGGCGGGCGCGAGCGAGATGACGAGGCCGACGCGGCCCATCATGCGGCCGCGCGACTGCGCCGGCACGACGTTCATGATCGTCGTCATCAGCAGCGGCATCATGATGCCGGTGCCCGCCGCCTGGATCACGCGGCCCGCGAGCAGCACGGAGAAGCCGGGCGCCACGAGCGCCACGAGCGTGCCGAGCGAGAAGGCCGTCATCGCGGCGATGAAGACCTGCCGCGTCGTGAAGCGCTGCAGGATGAAGCCGGTGGTCGGGATGACCACCGCCATGGTGAGCATGAAAGCATTGACGTTACTAGCCATCTTACGGGTGTTTGCGGATCGCTGCACAGCGGAGCGAGCGAGTCGCCGCGCACCGTTCGGGCTTAGGGCTCGCAGGCAAGGCGGGCGAAGTCAGTACTGGTCAAGATATGGGAAGGAACGTGCGGGCGATCTCCAGACCTCGTATGGGCGATTTTCGCGTTGCCAGAATCGTTCGAATAGTCAAGGGGTGATCTGTCCCGGAATGCGCTGAGTGCGATTGTTCAGGCCACCCGGAGCGTTCGCCGATTCGTGGAACGAAGGCCGACCCCGTCGCCAACTAGACATCCGCGTGGTCGCAGTGGTCCGCTGCGTCTGAAGGCTTCTCGACGATGCTTGCCGAAGGGCGCCCGGATGGGGCGACCTACTCGCGTGAGCGCATGCAACTGTGGCATCGCGTTCGACGAGAGTTCGTCGACCGAGGATGCTGAAAGCGCGGCACCGGATCATCAATGAACCGGTGCAGCGTCGGTAGGGGGATTCGGATCGTGGGTTCGACTTCACGCCTAGCCGCAGTTCTCGTAGCGCGCGGTCGGACGATCTCCCGGGGAACAACTTCGTTGTCGTTCGACCTCTGGTTCCGAGTCGCCTAACCGGGCAGGCCCGGATCATGATTCATGCTCGGGATGAGGACGCGCGCTCGAAGTGCATCACCCTTCGGACGCGCGCCCATCGGTAATCAATGGACGCGGTTGCAACGAGGGTCGTGGCCGTCGCACAGTGCGTCGTGCATCAGAGCGAGCGCGGTCTCCCGAACCCGCTGGATGGTTGCCCGCGAGGGCGTCCACCATTCGGCGTTCGCTCCGAGGTCGTCGCGCGCAGCCCGCTTGAGCTCCTCAGCGATGACCGCGTCGGCGACGCTGTCGTCGCCGTCGAGCCCGAATGCTCGAGTGATGATGAAGAGGGGGTCGGTCTTCCCATCGCGGCCGATGGTCAGCGCAGCGAGTGCCCGCGCCACGTCGAGGACGCAGTCGATGGTGTCGTACGGGTCGCGCGCGGCGCTCGAGTGAACTGCTTCTTCGTCGATGCTGGCGTGTCCGCCCAGGGCGCTGTGAAGGGCGCGCATCGACGCTTCCGCGAGGATGCCGCGTGCCTGCGCGATAGCGGATTCGAGGTTGCCGCCCGCGTCAGTCATCGCGGTGCGATACTCGCGGCGTCGCTGTGCCGGGATGACCATAGCGCCCTGCATGTTCGTTTCGTCTGCGGCACGGAGGACGGAACGCTCGAGCGCCTGGATGAGGCGCACTCCTGCCTTGTTCGTGAACACCGCCTCCGTGAAGCCGGCGAGGACGTTCGAGCGGACCTCGTCGATGTCGACCGAGCCGCCCATGCGGCGGTACTCGGAAGCTGCGCGACCGCGCAGGGCGGGGATGTACTGCCACAGCAGCTGCTCGAAGTGCGGACGGCGCCGCTGGCGCTGGTTGACCTCGCGTCGCGCCCCTGCGATGAGGTGGGCTTCCTGCTCGGAGCTGAGCGGCTCCCGGGTCTCGTCGTCGGGCGTAATGAAGATGTCGTTGAAGTTCATGAGGGTCTTTCAGATGTCACGCGAAATGATTTGCGTGGTGTAGATGTGGTTCAATCAGGTGTTCAGTTGTGGGGCCGGCGCTGCCGCGGTTACCCTGCGGCAAGCTCCGAAGCGGCCCGGGGGTGCCTGCCGGAACGTGCCTCTGCGCGTCAGCTCAGGTGCTCCGAAACGGTTGCTTTCGGTACCCCCTCTATGCGGTCCGCCTCGAAACGCACGCATCGCCCGCCGGTCGTTGGTTGCAGGTCGGGTGCGCGAGGTGGCCAAAGTCGAGGTCACGCGCGAAAATCACCACGTTTGATGAAGGTGGTCGGGTTGGTCCGAACGAGGTGCAATCGACGCGATAGCGCTCGGGGATACATGACGCTGGGAGGCAGCTACTGTGCCGTGCCAGAGGCCCGGCCGAACGCGGCAGCGGAAACGACGAAGCCGTCATGCGGATCGCTGATCTGCATGACGGCTTCGCCATCTGAGGTTCGGGATCGAAGGCGGTCGGCGGGCTCGCCGTTATGTTCTGTGTT
Organism: Microbacterium paraoxydans; assembly: GCF_900105335.1. Classification (NCBI taxonomy): domain Bacteria; kingdom Bacillati; phylum Actinomycetota; class Actinomycetes; order Micrococcales; family Microbacteriaceae; genus Microbacterium; species Microbacterium paraoxydans. The sequence continues at coordinate 3,104,057 of NZ_LT629770.1, forward strand.
CGCCGCCCGGGCGGCGAGGATCTACGCAGTTGCTCCGTAGCCGTGACCCCAGGATGGGCCGTAGACCTCTGCATCGGCGAGGATGGGCACACCCATGAAGTCCGTCTCCATCACTTCCTTCATCCGGAGCACCGTCTTCGCGGCATCGGCGACTGGAGCCTGCCCCACAACCTCATCGTGTACCGGCAGCAACAGGTTGTTGCCGAAACCAGCGTCGTGAAGGCGGATCAAGGATTCCGCAAGAATGTCACGCGCAACGGACTGGACCGCGTAGTTCGTCGCGGTGAACGAACGCGACATGTCCAGGGGCAGAAGTCGACCGTGAACGTTCACTACCTCGAAGCGATCTCGCCGTCGAGCGTCAGCGATGAGCCTCTTCCCGTAGTGCTTGATGCCGGGGAACAACTCGTCGTACTTGCGCATCGCCGGCTCCACCTGCGTCTTCGGGATCCCAGTCTGAAGCGACACGGTAGAAGCGCTTCCTCCATACACTTTTCCGAGGCCAATCTGCTTGCTAAGGTCGCGCTGGCGAGAGGTAAAGCTCTCTCCGAACACGAGGCTCGCCGTGAAGTCGTGAAGGTCCTGTCCGCCAAGGATCGCGTCGAGCATCCTTTCGTCGCCGCAGAGCGCAGCGAGCACACGCATCTCGATCTGCTTGTAGTCGAGCGAGAGGATGACGTTGCCGGGATCGGCGATGATGCACCGCCGCACCAAATGGCCCTTGGAAGGCAGTTGCTGGAGCGCTGGGCGAGAGAGCGACATGCGTCCCGTGCGCGCGGCGAGCGTCGTGATGGACGGATGGATACGACCCTCACCATCGGTCTGGAAGAGGAATGGGCGAGTGTAGGACTCCTTCCACCCCTGCGCTCGTCGTGCGTGGAGGACCGCCTCTGCGAGAGGATTCGGATCCCTCCTCTCGATCCTCTCGTTGTCTTCGGTGAGGTCGGCGAGAGGTAGGAGCACGCTCTTGTCCACCTTGAGCGCTCCACTCTCGGTTCGCTCACTTAGATGCTCACCCATGGCGAGAAGTGCTGAAGCTACTTGCGATGGGTTCTGGACGCTGGTCACGCCGTACCGGGCTGCTTGAATCGTCCAACGGGCTGCGTCCTCGTCAAGCGAGGTATGCAATCTCTGCGTGTACTCGCGGTCAACGCGAACACCTCGACGAGCCATCGTGGACACGACCGCCTGGAGCCGGTGCTCCTTCGTGGCCAAGGCTGTGAGGTCGAGCCTATGGATCATCGGAGCGATCTTTCCGAACAGGCTGAGGGTCAGGTGTGCGCGTACGCCCAGCAGATCAGGCTCGACCACGTTCTCGGTGCTGAGTGCGTCTGGTGCAAGGTAGTGTCGGACGGCTTCGGTGAGAGAGTGTCCGGAGCCGCCGTCGTTGCGAGAACGGGGATCCAAGAGGTGGGTGAACACCCGCGTGTCGAACGTCGCGCCGGCGAGCTGTTCGATGGTGACTCCGAGGTGTCTGTCGAGTGTTTCCATGGTGTACGCCGCGTCGTGCATCACGAGCCGGTGGCCGCCGCCCAGATAGTCACGGATGACCTGGCGCCACAGATCGACGCGGAGGGTCCAGGCACCTGCTTCGGTGGCCAACGCCACGTGGGTCAGTCGCGTATTGGGCTGGTAGATATCCAAAGGCGGGATGGCGACGGCGATGATGTTCGTCGAGGCGAATGCCTCGCGCATCGCGGCGAGGTCGGCCGAGAACTGTGGGGCGTCAATGGTGATCTGCATGATGCTCGTGCCTCAAAGTGGGACGACGTCGGACTCGGGGGTCTCGATGAACCAGTCGTCGAGGGAAGGGGCGTCGGAGATCGACGTCGTAGGCGCGGTCGCTGCGACCACAGGCGAGGGCAGCGCTAGGCCGCTCTCCTCGTCCTCTTCGGCTGCCTTCGCACGATCCGCGTCGTTGGCGGGACGGATCCCGTCGAAGGCTTGGCCCTTGTTGGTCTTGCGCTGAACGAGGCCGCGTTCGGTGAGCGCTCCATAGAAGGCACGACGCGTCCAAACCTCCTTGAGGGGGAGTCCTTCGGCCTTGGTCCACGCGGTGTACGACTCGTAGAGCATCGCCCCATCGCAGCGCGAACCCTCGTCGGCGACGAAGTTGCCTGGGAAGAACCCGGCGAGAGCGTCGCTGGTGGCCTTATAGGTCTTTGTCGCGTCCTTGATCCACTGCGGATCGCGAAGACCCTCCCTGTGCCAGCGCACGGCGCCCTGAACCAGCCAAGTGGCGATTCCCTGGGCTTCGCTGCGGAGCGTCGCCCCGAGGTTCGGGTCGGCGGTACCCGCCTCGGTGAAGGAGTGGTTCCAGTGGATCATCTTGACTCGCCGCCACAAGCCGCCATCCTGTCCCTTGAACGCGGGCTTGTTGTTCGATGCCAGCAGCAGGAGGAAGTTCGGCTTGAACGTGAAGTTCTCTTTGTGGAGGAACCGTGCGGTAACGCGGTCGCCGCCGGTCACGCTCTTGAGCTTGGCCTCGTCCATTGCCTTGCCCGCGTTGCCCTCGGATGCGAGAGCGAACCGGGCGCCCTTGAGGGCTGCGGTGTCGTTGGAGATCCCGCCGGCGGGCTTCTCCTCGAACGCTGAGAACGCGGTGGTGACGGTGAAGTCGTCGCAGACGTCTGCAATCGCTTCGTGCATGGTGCTCTTGCCGTTGCCGCCCTTGACGCCGTAGTTAACGATGAAGCACGCCTCGGAAGTGTGGCCCGTGATCCCGTATCCGAGCAGTACCTGGAAGTACTCGACGACGCCCTCCTTCTCGGGGTGGGCCTCTTCGATGAAGCGAACCCAGCGTGGCGCCGTGGCTTCAGGGTCGTAGTCGAACCGGAACGACTTTGTGAGCAGGAGCGAGGAATCGTGGGGGCAGAGTTCGCCGGTGCGAAGATCCACAACACCGTTGGTGAACGCGGCCAGGTGGTTGTGCTGGTCGAATGCGGTGAAGCTGACGCCCACGCCGGGGAGAGCTTGTAGTTCGCGGATCATTGCGGAGAGGCCTCGCGAGGATTGCACCGCCGCGGCGAATCGAGACCAGCGCGTCGCCCGCTCATGCTCGTCGCTATCGCGGGCCTTCCCTTCAGCATTTTTGACCTCCACAGCAGCGTGAGCGCGGACGATGTCCGCCACCTCCTGAGCCCAGGTACGGACCTGCTGAACTCCATCAGGACGCCAGACGCCCTTGTCGACGGTCATGAAGCCTGTCTCCGGTGTGTACCGGAGATCAGCGCCGAGCCCTTTGATGTAGGCGAGCAGGTAGCGAGCCGCCCCGAGGTCGGTGAGCGAGTAGAGCTTCTCGTTCCAGGAGCGACGGGAGACTTCGACCAAAGCGAGCGGCTTCGTCTCGGCGATGGCATGCATGAGGAGTGGTCGGAAGGCTTCGCCCTCCTGCGCGCGCCAGTCGGAGAGGTCGAGGCCCTCGGGCACGTCAAGGACTCGCACGGAGACTTCGCGCTCGACGAGGAGCTTGGCGAGGTTGGAGTTGAAGTTGCTGCCGGCGGTGTCGCCATCTCCGCAGATCACCACAGGCCGACCGTCTACCCACGAGGCGATCTCGTCGGCGTTGCTAGCGTTCACTCCCGCGGCACCGGCGATGGCAATGGCGTCGTACCCGATGGCGGCGGCAGTCAGCCCGTCGCCGGGGCCCTCGACGATGAGGACCTCGTTCCAGTCCGTGGAGCCCGGGAGCCACGCCATCCGGCTCCATGCCGATCCCCTCGGGTTCTTCGGTCCGAGCCACTTCACGGCGTGCGTTCCGTCTATATCTCGTCCTTGGTAGCCGCGGGGGACGCCCTGCGGCGTCAGGAACGGGACGACGAGTCGACGGACGCCGCCCTGGGTCACCGAGCCAAGCTGCAGCCGTTCGGCATCTGCGCTCGTGATCCCGAACCGACGCTGGGCATAGTTGCGGCTGGATTCGTCGAGGTTTACTGCCCACTTGTCCAGTTGCACTGCGAGCGCGGCGATCTCCGCGGTCCCCGCGGGGCCCTTCGCTGCAGTGGAGCGGAGCGGAGGCGCGTCGGAGATGTCGATGGTCGCGATATCACGCAGCGTCATATCGAGCGCCTTGAGCACGGTCTTGTTGGAGCATCCGACCCGGCAGTGGATGAGGACCTTGCCGTGCTCGGTGATGGTGATCCGCAGATGAGGGTTCTCGGGACGGTCCTCGTGCGCTGGACAGACAGCAAGGATGCCGTCGCTGGTGTGGCCAGTCACGTTCAGACGGGAGATCAGTTCGGAGTAGAGCATGAGAGTCAGTTCTTGTCGGGGTCAGTCGTTGAGAAGAAGGTGTGCGGTCGCGTGCGGGAGGGTGGCGCGTCCGGTCGGCGTCGTTGAGATGCGGAGCGTCGCCGGAACATCGCGACCAGCGGCTTCGAGCCGTTGAGGGATGTCCGCTCGGCGGAGGCGTTCAGCGAGGTCCCATGAGGTGGACCGGAACAGGAGCGTCCCCAGGTCCGGTGCTGCGGCGAGCTGGCAGTACAGACTGGTGACAAGCCGTTCTCCGGTGTCGCGCGCCCGCCGCCGTCGCTGCAGCAGGCTGAGTTCGCGGTCCGGGTCGAGAACGCGGGAGCGGTCCGGGAGGATGAGCTCGTCTCCTGTGCTCATGTAGTTGTGGGCCGTGTTCTTGCGGAAGAACCGGATCTGGAACGACATGGACGAGGTGATGATGACGTTCAGCTCGGACGTGGCGGTCAGGACCTCGAGCGTGTCCTGCGACGGCCCCGGCCAAGGGCGGGGAGCAGTTCCGCCGAGTACCCCGTGCAGCGAGCTGGCGACCGTGGGGCTGTCGGTGGTGATTCGCCAGGTGTCCAGTGACCGGGGGACTCCCTGGAGTTGCTGGGCGAAACGGAGACGACCTACGACCGGTGTACGGGGGGAGGGGTTGACCATGAAAGTTCCTGACGTGCTGGGGTGCGGACGCCAGGTACCTCGCCGGGTTGCTTCAGCACTGCTCAGAAATTTCTGCGGGCATGACAAAGCCCCCGTGCTGACAAGCACGGGGGCTGAGTAAGTGTTCTAGAAGTAGATCTCGTCGGTGTTGTCTGGACGAGTCGCGGAGATCCGGCTCAGGACATCTCCCAGCTGGCCTAGCGCCGACTCGACATCGGCGTCGCGTGTGTCGTAGTGGATACGGCCCAAGGCAACGGTGACGGTCTCGAGGAGTGCGACGATCTCCTTCGGGTCAGCGAGAGGCGGCAACCTTCGTGGGGAGCGAGGGCCAGCTTCGAGTCGCTCGCTTCGGCGGCGCAGCCGGGTCCGAGTCGCGGCGTCGACAGGTGCGACCCCGTGAGTCTGAAGTACTTCCGGTGAGAGGCGAGCGCGCATCTCAGTGGAGACATGATGGCGAAGAGCGGAAAGGAATCCCGACTGACGTTGACGGGGAAGGCCAGTTGCAGCGAGCGCACTTGCCAGCCAAGCCCGGTAGCCGGGGCTGCGGCCGAGGATGTCCTTCGTTCCGTCGGCGAGTTCGAAATGCTGACGTGCCTGGAACACTGCCGCGCCCGCCGCTTTCATCGGGCCGGTCTTCTCGTGAGGCGGTCCATTCAGATAGGCACGCACGGCATCAGAGAGCGCGATGCGACCAGCTTCAAGTGGATCCATGAAGTCATCTTCTCACGCGTGCCGACTTGCGTGGCGCGTGCATTGATCTTCGCGGTGCCAATGAGCGAACGTACCTTCAGGCTTCATGCCCAGTGCAAGTGAGTGTCCTTATCAGTTGCCGTCGAACCGTGACGGCGCAGCGCCTGCGTTCTATCATCGTCGTATGGCGATGATAGAACGCGACTTGCTTGAGTTGGACGCGGAGGCGACAGACGCGTACGCACACCTGTTCCAGGCGTTCGCTGACCCAACGCGACTGGCTATCGTTCAGCATCTCTCGTCCGGAGAACATCGAGTGCGAGACCTCGTTGAGCACATGGGATTCGCGCAGTCGACCGTGAGCAAGCACCTTGGATTCCTCGTTGAATGTCGTCTTGCTGTCGCTCGACCTGACGGTCCAGCGACGTGGTACGCCCTTGCGCATCCCGAGGCTCTGCGAGTCGTGATGGTTGCCGCAGAAACGCTCCTGGCCGCCACCGGAAAAGACTTGGTGCTGTGTGAGCACTTACGAAGTGAGAGAGAAGGGGCAGCGTAATGGGTGCGGGACATGACCACGGGCCAACTATGACCGAAGAAGGCCTGCCAGGGGACTTTCGCCGCCGGCTCTGGATCGCTTTCGCCATCACTGCCGCCATCGTGGCGGCGCAGGCGGTTGGCTCCGTCATCACAGGCAGCCTCGCTCTGCTCACGGACACGGCGCACGCCATCACCGACGCGTCAGGACTTCTCGTCGCGCTCATCGCGGCAACGTTGATGCTGCGCCCGCCGAGCTCGAAGCGCACCTGGGGCTTTCGGCGGATTGAAGTGATAGCAGCACTCGCTCAAGCGGCGCTGCTCCTGGCGGTCGGAACCTACGCGGCAATCGAAGGTATCCGTCGCCTGTTCGAGCCGCCAGAAGTACCAGCGGGGGAGTTGCTCGTCTTTGGCATCATCGGGCTCACCGCCAACATCGTTGCAATCGCGGTGCTCGCATCGAGTCGAGGCGCGAACTTCAACATGAGGGCCGCTTTCCTCGAAGTTCTCAACGATGCTCTTGGTTCACTCGGTGTCATCGTCGCGGCCATCGTCATCGCGACGACAGGGTTTCAGCAGGCAGATGCTCTCGCAGGAATACTCATCGCCGCTCTCATCGTCCCTCGCGCGTTCATGTTGATGCGTGAGACCGGCAGTGTTCTCATGGAGTTCACTCCCAAAGGCCTGGACCTCGAGGACGTGCGGGCACACATTCTCAAGCTCGAGCATGTAGTCGATGTGCATGACGTTCACGCATCCACCGTGGCCACTGGGTTGCCCACGCTGAGCGCGCACGTCATAGTTCGCGACGAGTGCTTCCAGGACGGACACGCGATGACGGTGTTGGCTGACATTCGGGAATGTGTGGCTGAACACTTCGAAGTTTCGGTCGCGCACTCGACCTTTCAACTCGAGACCGAGACGGTCGCCGACCACGAGTCAACGTCTGTCCGGCATGCTTAGGTGGACGCGGCTTACCGCGTTGCCTCAAGGTGATGCTGCTCCGATACGCGCCGAACGCTCGCTCTGGCACTCGCTGAAGCACAACTTCAGTGGTGATGCGTCCAAACCCCGAACTTCCATCACGAGGTCCGTCGACTCGGCAACCGAAGTCGTCACCGCGAGAATCCGATCCCGCGGCGTCGGGCGGCACGGACGCCATTGAGGATGACGATGACTTCGGCGACCTCGTGGACAAGGACGACACCAGCGAGGCCGAGAACGCCGAACAAGGCGAGGGGGAACAGAACGACGATGATGGCCAGGGCGAGTGCGATGTTGACGGTCATGATTCGGCGTCCGCGGCGGGCGTGGGCGAGGGCTGCGGGGATGAGGCGAAGGTCGTTGCCGGTGAAGGCGATGTCGGCGGATTCGATGGCCGCAGCTGAGCCTTTCACACCCATCGCGATCCCGACGGTCGCGGTGGCAAGGGCGGGGGCGTCGTTGATGCCGTCGCCGACCATGGCCGTCGGACTCTCCGTGACGAGGGCCGTGATGGCGGCGGCCTTGTCGGCGGGGAGTTGCTCGGCGCGTACGTCGCTGATGCCGGCGCGGGCGGCGAGGGCGTAGGCGGTTCGCTGGTTGTCGCCGGTGAGCATGACGGTGCGTATGCCCTGCGCGTTCAGCATGGAGATGGTCTCGGCGGATTCGGGGCGCAGTTCGTCCCGCACGCCGATGAGGCCCGAGACCTGACCGTCGGTCTCGACGACGACGACGGTCATACCGTCTCCGGCCATCTCGTCGGCGGGCTTGGTGAGCTCACCCAGTTCCGAGAGCCAGCGTGCGTTCCCGACCCGAACGCGGGTGGAGCCGACGAGGCCGGTGAGGCCGTGGCCGGCATCTTCGACGACGTCTGTCGCTGCGGGGACGTCGGACGCGGCGCGAGTGATGGCGGCGGCAAGCGGGTGGGTGCTCGTGGTCTCGAGGGCGGCGGCGAGGGAGATGATCTCCTCGCGGGAGCGTCCGTGAGCAGGCACGACGGCGACGATCTCAGGCTCGTTGCGCGTGAGGGTGCCGGTCTTGTCGAGCGCGACGGTGCGGATGGTGCCGAACTGTTCGAAGGCCTCGCCGGACTTGATGACCACACCGAACTTCGAGGCCGAGCCGATGGCGCTGATGACCGTCACCGGAACGGCGATGGCTAGTGCGCACGGGGACGCGGCGACGAGCACGACGAGCGCCCTCTCGATCCACAGGCCGGGATCCCCGACGATGAACCCGAACACGGCCACGAGGGCTGCGATGATAAGCACGGCCGGCACGAGTGGGCGGGCGATCCGGTCCGCCAGGCGGGCCCGCTCTCCCTTGCGGGCGTGCGCCTGCTCGACCAGCTCGACGATCTGGGTGAGGGAATTGTCGCGGCCGTCGGCGGTTGCTTCGATCCGCAACGTCGCAGCCCCGTTCACCGATCCCGCGGGGACGGCGTGTCCCGGTCCGACCTCCACCGGGATCGACTCGCCCGTCACGGCAGACGTGTCGATGCCGGAGCGGCCCTCGACCACCACGCCATCCGTCGCGATCCGTTCTCCCGCACCGACGACGAGGATGTCGAGCTCGCGGACCTCCGCGGCGGGGATCGTCACGTCACCGTTCAGGCGCGAGACACGCACGGTCTCCGGGATCAGCGACAGCAGCGCGCGTAGTCCCTCCTTCGCCCGATCCATAGCCCGATCCTCGAGAGCTTCGGCAAGCGAGAACAGGAACGCCAGCGCTGCAGCTTCGCCCACGTGGCCGAGAGCTACGGCGCCGATGGCGGCGATGGTCATCAGAAGGCCGACGCCGAGTCGGCCCCGCACCAGGCGGCGGATCGCCCCGGGGACGAACGTGTACGCACCCGCGAGGAGTGCGACCGTCTGGAGGACAAGCGCCGGAACCGGTAGTCCGGACCACTCGAAGACATAACCTGCCAGCAGCATCACGCCGGCAACCGCGGACGGCAGGAGCGCGGTGTCGCGCCAGAGCGGTGGCCGTTCTTCGTGCTCAGCGTCCCCGTGCGAATGATCCGCGTCGCGGGGGGAAGCCGGTCCGCAGCAGGCGTCGTCCTCCAGGAGCGGCGTTCGCCTCGATGATGAAGAGGACGTGATGGGGTCGGGTCCGCAGCAGGCGTCTGCGGCGGCAGAGGGCTGGCGTAGCTCGAGCCGACGGACAGTTCTCGTCTGGCGTGGCTCGTCCGGGCCGCAGCATTCCTCGCTCATCGGATCTCCTCCATCGCCCTGTCGGTAGGCGCGCAGCATAGAGGCACGTCACAGTTCTCGTCTGTGCACGCCTCTCCGTCGTCGACCGCGAGGACCGTGTCCACCAGCAGAGTGATGGCTCGAGTCACATGCAGATCCGCGATCTCGTACCGCGTCTGACGTCCCTCCGGCGTCGCGACCACGATGCCGCACCCTCGAAGACACGCGAGATGGTTCGACACGTTGGTGCGAGACAGATCCAGTGCCTCGGACAAGCGCGCCGGGTATCCCGGCCCGGAAAGCAGTTCCAGCAGAATCCGAGAACGAGTGGGGTCAGCCATGGCGCGCCCCAATCGGTTCATCACGTCGAGACGAGAAGCAATGGTCAGCATGCAATGACTATACAGTGCTTGCTGACTTATCTTTCAACAGAGCGGTGCGCTCGAGCTCTGGGTTCGGGTGTGGAGTTGCGCCGGGCAACCGCAACGTAGACTGGAGAGGATGATGCTGCGCACGGACACCAGACGCTCAGCGCACGTCCCCCGCGGGCCGCTTGCGATGAGGGTGCTCTTCGGGATCATTATTGCTCTGCTTCTCACGCTCGGTATCGCGAGCACTGTCCACGCAGAGACTGCGACGTCGGCCACAGCGTCACCGGAAAGCTTCTCGTTGTCGAGTGAGCACGACGAACGAGATCAGTCCGCGGTGTCCTCTGCTGGATCATCTGATGTCGCCGCCGCTGTGTGCATAGTCGGTGCGCTTCTCGGCGTGCTGGTGTTCGCCCGACTCGCCCGCGCGCGACTCCGCACCCCGATGCAAGCCCCTTCACGAGACTCCGCGCACCGCGCATCGATTCCGCGCATTAAGGGACCACATCTGCTGCGCCCTGACCTCGCGCAGCTGCAGATCTCCCGAACCTGACTCTCCGGCTCAATGCCGCCTTCATCCGTGCCATCGCGCGGATGCGGATCGACGCACGTCGTCGACAGCTTGGAGAGATGACTTGGAGAACACGCCCCTCACCCCGACCCCCGCCGAGGTCTCAGTCAATCGGCGCGCCGTTTCGCGGAACCTAGTCTTCGGAGCCGTCGCACTCATCGGCCTGCTCGCGACATTGTCGGGATGCGCGTCCACTGTCGCATTGAAACCTGCGACAAATGCGAACGCCCCCGAATGCGCCGACGTGACGGTTCGGCTCCCCGCAGCCGTCGGAGAGTTCACCGGTCGCACGACCGATGCCCAAGCGACCGCCGCATGGGGAGACCCGACCATCGTCGTCTTTACCTGCGGGCTCGAGCCGCCAGCACCGACAACGCTGCAATGCGTGACCATCAACTCCGTCGATTGGATCGTCGACGAACAAGATTCCCCCTACCTGCGCTTGACGACCTACGGCCGAACGCCCGCAGCCCAGGCCTATGTCGATACGACGAAGCTCTCCGCGGATGCCGCGTTGCAAGCCCTCGCACCCGCGGTCCAGATGCTGCCGAAGACGTCCGCCTGCTCCGCGCCGGACACCGCGTCATCGGACGGCGAGGATGCGCCGACCACGGGCGGCTCCGGAGACCTCCCGTGAACGCCAGGGGGCTCCGACTGGTCGGACCCGCACTCCTACTCACCTCGGCTCTGGTCGCGCTCCTTCTGGGATTGGTGATGGGTGGCGGGGCTGATCCACGAGTCACCAGCGACCCCGGCGCGGTCGTTCGGTGGGGACTGCCGGTCGCGAAGCTCATCGTCAACCTCGGGGCTGCCGTCATGGTCGGATCGGCCGTCCTTGCTGCGTACGCTCTCCAACAGGGCGAGAAGGAGTTCGATACCGCCCTGGATGTCGCCTCCATCGGTGCCGCAGTGCTCACCATCGGCGCAGGAGTCACTGGTTATCTCACATTCCTGTCATCGTTCAATCCTGAGGTGTCACTCGGCCCGGGGTTCGGTCAGCAGTTCGGCAGATTCCTCCTCGAGACGGAACTGGGTCGCGTCTGGCTCATCACAACCGTGATGGCCGCGATTCTCACGGTGATCTCGTATGCGTTCCGGGGGTGGGCGGCCGCACTGTTGCTGACGTTTCTTTCGCTGGCGTCGCTGGTCCCGATGGCGACGCAAGGTCATTCCGGAAGCCTCGCCAATCATGATGCTGCGGTCATGTCGCTCGTGCTGCACATCACCAGCGCGGCGGTATGGCTCGGCGGTCTTCTCGCGCTGGTCTTCCTCAGGCCGTTCGCGCGCGAGCACCGTCTGCGGGCGGTGGTCGAGCGATACTCGACCATCGCACTCGTCGCTTTCGTGGTCGTCTCCGTCTCCGGAGTCGCTCGCGCGATGACGTCTGTCAGCAGCTGGCGAGACCTTCTCAGCGCGTACGGAGCTGTGCTCCTGGTGAAGGTGGTGGCGCTCACGCTCCTCGGCGTCGTGGGTGTCGCGCACCGTCGGTGGTTCATCCGCCGTGGGGTCAGAGAGCGGGCACCGTTCTGGACGTTCGTCACCGTCGAGCTCGCGGTCATGGGCATCGCGAGTGGTGCCGCAGCGGCGCTCGCCCGCACGCCAGCGCCGGCAGACACCTCTGCTCCGGTCCTGACGACACCGGCTGAGATCCTCACCGAAGCACCGCTTCCACCCGAACTCACACTCGTCGGTTGGCTGAGCGGGAACGACGTGAATCTCTTGTGGGCGGTGGTCGCAGGTTTCGGAGTCTTCTTCTATCTGATGGGTGTCCGTCGCCTGCGGCAACGCGGCGAGGGGTGGAGCGGCCTGCGCACGTTCGCCTGGATCAGCGGGATGGTGCTGCTGGCTTGGGTGAACGGTGGGGCGGTCGCTGTCTACTCCGACTACCTCCACAGCGTCGACGCGGCGGGACGGATGCTTATGCTCCTCGTGGTTCCCTCCCTCCTCGTGTTTGGCGCGCCATATCGCTTGGCATTGGAGGGAATCACCAGCCGCACCGATGGGAGCCGTGGAATCCGCGAGTGGCTACAAGCAGGGGAGCGCTCGCGGATCGTCCTCTTCCTGCGCCACCCCATGGTCGCGGTGTGCACGTTCGCTCTTATCGTGTGGGGCGTATCCGCCACTGGCCTCTTGCGCGATTCCCTCGCCGATCCCTTGGTGCATGAATTGCGCGTCGTCGCGCTGCTCATAGCGGGAAGCTTGGTGACCGCTGCGATCCTCCGTCCTGCCGGCACATATCCCCGGCGGATGCGTGTGGTTGTCGTGTTCGGATCGGCTGCCGCGCTGGCGAGTGTAGGCAGTTGGGTGCTGCTTCAGAGCGGCCTGATTGCTGCGAGCTGGTTCGGGGCGATGGGTCGTCAATGGGGCCTGGAGCCGATGGCGGACCAACAAGCAGCCGGCATGGTGATCCTGCTCTCGGCGCCGATGCTGCTCCTCTTCGGCCTCAGCGTCGACTACATACTCAGCGGGCACTCCACTCGCTCACCACAGGAGGTCGACCGACCCCTCCACTCCACTCGAAAGGCCATCTCATGACATCCGTCTCCACCCGAATCCGCCGCGTGAGCGGTGCCGTATGCGCCGCCGCTGTCGCAATCGTGCTGCTGACCGCAACCCCAGCCTCCGCACATGACAATCTCACCGACGCTGTGCCATCGGCGGGCGAGACAGTCACCAACCTCGACACAGTCGCACTGACTTTCAGCGGGGAGCTCATCGACTTCAGCCAGACGAGCTTCGCCCAGGTGCAGGGCCCCGACGGGCTCTTCTATGAGTCGTCGTGCTCCACCATCGAACTCAACGTGCTCACCACCCCCGTCGCCCTCGGAGCGTCGGGCACCTACACGGTGCTCTGGAACGCTGTGTCCAGCGACGGGCACCCCATCTCCGAGTCATACCAGTTCGACTACGCAGCGGATCCGACGGCGACCGTCGCACTCGGTTGGGACGCACCGGCGTGCGGGAACGAAGGCACCCGTACTCAACCAGGAGCAGCGCTGACCAGTACCCCGATGCCGACCGACGCCACCAACTCGGCGCCGCCCACACAAGATACCGACCGAGAGCCGCGCGCTGACGGGGCAGATGAGAGCGTCGTGGCCCTGGCGGTCGTCGGAGGCGTCGTCGTGCTGGGAGTTCTGGCGATGGCGACCGTGCTCGTGGTGCACCGTCGACGCAAGCGCGCGGAGTGACCGAGTGATTACGGCTCATTCAAAGGAAGAAGTAGGAGCGACGATTACAATCGAATCGTGTTCCATTCGATCCGGGTCGCCTGCCACGGGCGGCCGGATCGCAGCCAGATGATAATGCGGCTCATTAGCATCATCGGGCTCACACTCCTCCTGATCTTCGCCGTCGGCGCAGCCGAGCACGGAAGTGCCGATGTCACCACGGCGTCAACTACCGCCAGCACGTCGCTCGACGCCGATGAATCAGGCGCTGACGCAGCCGCTGCGGCACCCGCAGGCGTCGTGATACAGCTCGCCACGGGCGCTGCACAAGTAGACCCGGTCACGGGCGCTGTGCTGTGCGTCCTCGGTCTTCTCTGCGGACTCGTCGCAGCGGTCATGCTCTATCGGCTGCTCTGGCGCACGACAGCCGTGGTCGTGGAGACCCACGCGGCTCAGCCGCGAACGAGCGCCGCTCCGAATAGCATCCCCCTGAGGCGGACGTCGCTGACTCTGGCGACGCTCGGAATCTCCCGGACCTGACCCGTCGAAGCGTCGCGCTTCGCGCGTGCGCATCCCATCGAGCAACCGCTCGACCTTCGACCGTGTCGACAGTCCTTGGAGTACCTGATGAAACCCGCCGTCAAAGCCGGCCTCGCTGCCCTTGCCGTAACCATCGTCCTGATTATCGTCGCGGTAATCGTCGTCATCGTTAACCAGCAGAACACTGCGCCGCCAGAATCCGAGAACGGAAGCTCTACGGCGCAGGTGCTCCGCGAGAACTCGCACGTTCTCGACGACGGGGGAGACGGATCAGTCACCGTCGTTGAATTCCTCGACTTCGAATGCGAAGCGTGCGGAGCCTTCTACCCCGTGGTCGAAGACCTTCGCGAGCGCTACGACGGCGAGATCACCTATGTCATCCGCTACTTCCCGCTACCGGGTCACCTGAACTCCAGGAATGCCGCGTTCGCGGCCGAAGCGGCTGCGCAGCAGGGACGCCTTGAGGAGATGTACCGCAAGCTCTTCGAGACGCAGGCTCAATGGGGTGAAGCTCAGGAATCGCGTGCGAGCTTGTTCCGAGGCTTCGCTGAGGAGATCGGCCTGGACATGGCCGCTTACGATACCGCGATCTCTGACCCCGCGACGGTCGCACGAGTCGATCTCGACTACAACGACGGTCAGGCACTGGGAGTAAGCGGAACTCCGACGTTCTTCGTGAACGGCGATGCCATCACACTCGAGCGCTACGACGACCTCGAGAACGCGATCCTCTCAGCGGGCAAGGGAACATGACACTCCTAGGCCTCTCTCATCGTCGAGTCATCATCGTCGGCTCCGGCCACGCCGGTCTCTCCGTCGCCGCCGAACTCTCGCGTTCGGGCCTGAAGCCGCAACGGGACTTCGCCGTCATCGACAGCAATCCTGACGGGCGTCGTTCGTGGGCGTTCCGCTGGTCGTCGATGACACTCCTGACAGAGGCCGGGCGGAGCACGGTCGCCGGCCGGCATCTCACAGGCGACCCCTATCGACGCCCGTCACCGCGAGAGCTCGAACAGCATCTTCTCGACGTCGAGGCCGCCTTAGGCCTCACGACGCTGTGGGGCATCAGAGCGACAGGCGTGGACCGTCTGGGGGACGGATCCACTCTGCTTCTGTCAACGAACGAAGGGCCGGTACAGACGCGCAACATCGTCTGCGCCACCGGGTCCGCGGCTCGACCTCGGATCCCGAACTGGGCGGTAGACGCCGCGGTAACGGGGATCATGGTTCATAGCGCCGACTATCGCGGACCGAGCCAGATTCCCAGCGGTGACGTGCTGGTCGTCGGAGCCGGCCACAGCGGCCAAGAGATCGCGCGCGAGCTCAGTCGCACGCACCGCGTCACGCTGTCGTCCCAGCCGTCGGCGGTCTCCGCAGCTCGACCGGCACGACGCGGCGTCGGGCGGCGTCGGGCAAAAGCGCGAGGTGGGGCAGCTCTCGCACTGGATCCGGAATGGGAACAACTCGGCATCGAGGTGCTCCGTCTGCGGCCATCGCCGCAGACGGAGCACACATCGTCTTCGACGATGGTCGTCGTATCGCTCCGCAGTCCATCATCTACGCGACCGGATACCTGCCCGCGGACGGCTGGCTTCCCCGTCCGGTACTCGATGCCACGTCCAGTCGCCGGAAGCGCGGGACTACGAGCGTCCCAGGTCTGTTCGTCGTCGGCATGCCGAGCCACGGTAGCCAGGATTCAGACACCTTCGACGGGGCACGCCGTGACGCGATCTCGATTGCACGCCACATCATGAAGCGCCCCTGAATACGTTCGTCCGAAATACACCGACCGAAACGAGGATCACACATGAGACATCCGATGGCCACGACGAAACATGCGTGGGGTGCCGTCGCGTGTGCGTTGCTGATCCTCGCGACGGTCCTGCTGGTTTCGCCTTCGGTTTCAGCGTCCGCAGTTGGGGACGTCGCACCAGTTACCGCGTCCCCCACTCCGGAACAGAGTTCAACGCCGTCGCCTTCGCCGTCGCCCGAAGAGACAGAGTCGGACAAGGACCGTCATCAAAGGCAGAACGGAGAGCGGCCGGTGGAACGAGACGATCTCGGGTTCCTCGGCATCCTGTTCGTCATCGGCATGGGGTTCGTTCTCGTAGCGGGCGCTGTCGGTGTCGCGTTCGCCGGGTGGAAGCGCCGCCGGCGCGACCGAGCAGCGGCCGACACGGAAGGAGGCGCGTGATCATGAGTGCGCGCGTGCCGAAGCTCGCCATCGCGTTCGCCGTCGCCGGTGCGACCGTCATCATCGACCAAGTGTCGAAGGCGGTCGCCTTGGCGCAACTGAGTACCACGGAGCGCATTCCGCTACTGGGAGACCTCTTCGGGCTGCAACTGGCGTTCAACCCGGGTGCCATCCTGTCGTTCGGTTCCAGCGCGACTCCGCTGCTGACCGCAGTCGGAATCGCAGCGACGGTCGTGCTCATCAGGAGCGCAATCCGATCCCGTACCACGTGGTGGGCGGTCGGTATCGGGTTCATTCTCGGGGGAGCCATCGGCAACGTCCTGGACCGTCTCTTCGCACCCCCTGCGTTCGGCCGCGGGTACGTCACCGACTTCCTCGCCTACTCGGACCTCTTCATCGGCAATCTGGCGGACGTGGCGCTGGGGGTCGGTGCCGTCGTGCTGGTCGTCGGGCTACTTCGGCGCCGCCGTGGTCCAGAGGACGACGTCGTCACGCCTCCCGCTTCGATGCCACAGGACATGAGCGAAGGATGGGGACGCTCATGACACAGAAGAAGCGGACCCCTTCCACCTATCAGCGGAACGCTCTTGCTCCGAGTCTGCTCGCAGCCGCGGTGCTGTTCCTCGCCCCCGTGCTGCTGGCGAGTGACTGGGCCTCGGTCATCCTCTACGTCACGTCGATCCTCGCGGTCATCGTCGGATGGTTCGCCGTGCAAGCGCGCCACTGGTGGTGGATCCCGGTGTTCATCGCCATCGCCGTCCTGTGGAATCCCGTCATGCCCTTCCCGTTCGCCGGACCGGTCTGGACCGGAATCCAGCCCGCGGCAGCAGTCGTCTTCCTGGTAGCGGGAAGCCTTATCAAGTTCCCCCGACCCTGATGTCGGCACTCATCGCTCAGCTCATCGACAGGCCGGAGGGGGCCCGTCGATGACTCCGTGGATCCCCGACGTCGCGCCCACCTTCCCTGACTACTTCGCCGTGGTTCCGGGGGCGCTTCCGGTGCTGCCGGTGGTCGCTGGGCTGCTTGCACTTCTCTACATGGTCGGGGCCGTTCGCATGTGGACGCACGGTCGACGCTGGTCCATCTGGCGTACGTTCAGCTTCCTCAGCGGCTGCGCGCTCCTGGCTGGGACGACCGGTCTCGCCGTGGAGAATTACGGCTACGCGTTGATGTCGGTGTTCATGTTCCAGCAGCTCACTCTGATGATGGCGATTCCGCCGCTACTCATCCTGGGATCTCCGGGCACCTTGCTGCTCCGCGCCACCCCGCACGTAGGGCTGGGGCGTAGGGCACTCGCCGTCGCCCACGCGGGGCTGCGCAGCAGACTCGCGCGCTGGGCTCTGAGCCCATGGGCGGCGCTCCCTCTCTATCTGGCCGCGTTCTACGGCCTGTACCTCGCGGGGTTCGCAGACTCCCTCCTGAGCTCGACCGCGGGACACATCGCCCTCGAGGTGGCGTTCCTCGGCGCGGGCATCATCTTCACAATCCCCATCCTGAGCTCCGACCCGCTACCCGTTCGCCTCAGTCACGGCGGCCGCGCCCTCGATGTGTTCGCCGAAGCCGCGCTGCACGCCTTCTTCGGAGTGTTCCTCATGATGGCCACCACCATGCTCATCACCCACTTCGTCGCGCCCACGCAGGCCATGGGACTCGACCCCATCGAAGACCAGCGGCTCGCCGGCGGACTCGCCTGGTCGTACGGCGAGGCCCCCACGCTCCTGATGCTGATCTACGTCATGCACCGATGGTTCCGGGAGGACACCGCACGATCCAAGGCACAGGACCGGTACGTAGACATGTACGGATCATCCGAGCTGGATGAGTACAACGCGTACCTCCAGAAACTCCGCGAGCGGGACGCCTGAGCAATGCCGACGACACTCCACTCCACGCCGACGTCTGAGGCCCGAACGACGCACACTGATCTCACGCGACCACTCGTCGGTGTATGGGTCGCCGTTCCACTGTCGGCGGTCGGTGGACTCGCCATGGACCTCGCGACCCCCGAGGTCAGTTGGTGGCCCCTCGCGTTCGTCAGCGTCGTCCTCACCTTGGTTGCGACCGTCGGACGTAGCGTCGGCGGAGCGCTGCTCGTCGGTCTCGCGTTCGGTGTCACGTTCTACGCGCTTCACCTCGATTGGGTTGGTCAGTTCCTCGGGCCGTTGCCACGCATCGCGTTGTCGGGGCTGCAGGCTCTCCTGTTCGGGCTCGGTGCGGTTCCCATAGCGCTGGCATACCGATGGACGAGCCGCTTCCGTGGCCGTCGTGTCTGGCAAATCGTCGCCGTACCCGCACTGGTCGGCGGGTTGTGGGTTGCCCGCGAGATCGTGCTCGGATCGTGGCCGTACGGCGGGTTCCCCTGGGTGCGACTCGGGATGACGCAGGTAGAGAGCCCGTTCCCGGAAGCTACGTCGTGGATCGGTGTGACCGGGCTCTCGCTCACCATCGCGGTCATCGCTGCGAGCATCGTGCAGTGGCTTCGTATCGGGTTGCGCGCAGTGTCCGTTCTGACGCCCGCTGTCGTCCTGGTTTTCGGACTCAGTGTGACACCGCAATATGCGACGACAGGCGCGGGCACATTCGCGGTTGGGTGGGTCCAAGGCAACGGTCCCTCAGGCTACTTCGACGGTAAAGCCTCGGGTGACCTGCTCAAAGCACAGGTCGAGGCATCGGAACCGATTCTCGACCGGAACATGGACGTGCTCGTTTGGCCCGAAGGATCGGCGGAGTTCGACCCGTTCCGCAACCGACAGGCCGCCTCTGAACTGAATCGGATCGTGTCCCGGACGGGGGCGCCGCTTCTGGCGAACGCGGCGACGGCACGAGGCGATGAGACGTTCAACACCTCCTTCCTGTGGACGGCAAACCCCGGCAGCTCTCAAGTCCACGACAAGGTCAATCCCGTCCCATTCGGCGAGTACGTCCCCGACCGATGGTTGTACGAGCGCCTTGCCCCCGACCTCGTCGGGCTGATCCAGCGCGAGTACACTGCCGGCACGAACCCACCCGTCGTGACCGTCGGCGAGACCGACATCGGTCTCGCGATCTGCTTCGACGTGATCTTCGACGACGTGATCCGTGCCGCTGCTGAGCAGGATGTGAAGCTCTACATCTTCCAAACCAACAACGCGGACTTCCGCGGCTCCGACGAGAACCTTCAGCAACTGGCCTTTGCCCGGATGCGTGCCATCCAGACCGGTAAGAGCGTGGTGAACGTTTCCACTGTGGGCACCAGTCAAGTCATAGCCCCGGACGGCGCGATCCTCGACACAGCAGGCGTCGACACGGTCGCTGCCGCAATCACGGATGTGCCGCTCCGCTCAGGCATCGCACCAGGCATCCTCGCGGAGAAGTGGCTCGCGTTGAGCGCGCCATTGCTCGCGTTCGGAAGCCTCGCAACACTTGCCCTCATCGTTCGACGTGCATCGTCGAACGGCCCAGACTCGACCCCCGAACCCGAATCCGGAGGCCCGAACCGTGACCACACATGACCCTCTCGAGCCGAACATTCGACCGGAGCCGCTTCTCACGCGGTCGGAGCTTCGACGCCGAGAGACCGCGTCGACAGCCCCGACTCCGCCAGTCACCCGCTCCGAACTTCGGCGCAGGCGCGAGGCCCTGTCCCATCCGCCGATTCCACCAATCAGCGCATCCGACCATCGACCTCGTGACGAGGGCATTCCGAGCCGAGAGCACGACGTGCGGACTCCGGCGAAGACGGTGAACACGACTCCATCCACCACCCCCACGGAGCAGGACGCTCGACGCGTTGCAAAGCCTGCTCCTGCGAGGTCCATCGGGCGGCGAATCGGGAGAACGCCCATCGTGGTGGGCACATTGACCGTCGCTTCCTCGTTCATGGTCGGCATGACGATCCCGGCCGAGACCGTCGCGGCGGCCAGGACGGATACCACGCCGCGGTTCGCGCCCTCCGAGAGCGACCGATCCGCCGCCGATAGTGACATTCAGGCGTTTGTCGTGCCGGAGGATGCTGCGGCGGAGGACCTTGGTCGGTCGAACGGCTTCAGCGTGACGTCTGTCCCGCAGCTCGCGGCGGCAGCAGGAATCCGTTACTTCAGCGGATCCCTGCTGCTCGATCCCGATGCTGAGGTGCAGTGGCCGTTCCCGGTCAGCGTGCCCACGTCGTCGAGTTTCGGGCCCAGGTGGGGGCGAATGCATGAAGGCGCCGACTTCACACCAGGTGAGGGAGCCCAGATCCGCGCCGTGGCCGGCGGGACGGTCCGCATCGCGACCGAGAACGGCGGGGCGTTCGGGGTCACGGTCTACATTGAGAGCAAGATCGACGGGCAGACGGTATTCAGCCGCTACGCGCACATGTTGCGCGGCTCCCTCGGAGTTCGTGAGGGGGAGAGTGTCTCCGTCGGCGAAGTCGTCGGACGAGTCGGCAACACCGGACGCAGTTTTGGTGCGCACTTGCACCTTGAAGTGTCGACAGGAGACGGAACGGTCGATCCTGTCGCTTGGCTGCGGGAGCAGACCGGTGAATGAGCTCCGGCGCGTCCCGCTTGATGACCTCGACCTGAGAGGCGGGGCGATGAACCCTCGTCTAGGGCGAAAGGCGGCGACATCGCCGTTTGCCGTCGGTGTGATTGTCGTGGTCATGGCGTCACTGTTGCTCGTGTTGGGCGTCGCCTGCGCTCCATATCAGGCGACACCTGATGCATCGACGTCCGTCGGCGTCGACGATCCCTCGGCGCTCGATGCACGAAACGCTGCGCCGGACGCGCCCTCGGTTGCGTCGGCGGGGGAGCCCTCTGCATCGAGTATCGGCATGGGCCCCGTTGCGTGCGCTCTCGGACTGTTCTGCGGAGTACTTCTCCTGCTCCTCAGCGCTCTGCGTCGGCCAATGCCTCTAATGAACCCGGGACGTATCAGGTCTCACCTGATACGTCGACTTCTTCCGAGCATCGCGATGAGGGCCACCGCCCCCTCTCTCACGAAACTCCGCGTGTCGCGGACCTGAGCTTCCTCGATTCACGCCGTCGTCATGCTCGTCACTCGGGAGCGAGACGCGACGTCGCCCCGGGACCCGCTCCTCGTCGAGCACTGATGGCCCGGGCGCGAGGCATGAGCCCGATAACCACCGGCTCTGCCCTGCCAAACGAGATTCAGATCCGAAGAGGAACCTATGCTCAGCGAGCCCGTCCCCCGACCACCCGCCACCGGCGTCCCCAGCGCGCAGGATCACGGCCGACGACGACGTATTCGTCACGCCGTGCTCGCCTCCATACCCGTCCTTCTCCTGCTCGCAGGGTGCGCGTCCAACGACTCCCTTTCCCAGCAGTATAGGGATGGCAACGAGAAAGGCTTCATCGCGGGAGACTTCCAAGTCGTCGAGATCCCGCAAGACGAGCGCGGAGAGCCGGTGACATTCGAAGGGGTCACGGAGACCGAAGAGGAAGTCGCGAGTGACGACTACCGCGGCGACGTCCTCGTCGTGAACTTCTGGTACGCCGCATGCGGCCCCTGCATTGTCGAGGCGCCATACCTCGAACAGGTGTGGCAGGACTATCGCGACGACGGCGTGGCCTTCCTTGGCGTGAACACCTACGACCAACCCGCCACCGCGCTCTCGTTCGCCAAAGACAACGGCGTCACGTATCCGAGCGTGATCGACGTCAACGACGGCAAGGTCAAGCTGGCCTTCGCTCAGGTGACGCCGATCCAAGCCACGCCGACCACCCTGGTCATCGACCGCTCCGGCAGAGTCGCCGCCCGCGTCATCGGTCAGCTCGACAGTGCCTCAATCCTCGCGACGCTCGTCGAGGACGTTCTCGAGGAGAGCGTCCCATGAACCCTGGAACGCTTATCGTCGACGGAGTTCTGTGGATCGCCATCCCCGTGGCGATCCTCGCCGGGCTCGTCTCCTTCGTCTCACCGTGCGTCCTCCCTTTGGTGCCCGGGTACCTGGGGTACCTCGGGGGAACTGTGCGGCCAGAACAGGGCAAGAGCGGAAGCCGAGAGTCGCACCGCGGTCGACTGATGCTGGGGGTGGCGCTGTTCATCGCAGGTTTCACGACCGTCTTCGTCGCCGTGACCATCCTCGGCGGTGCGTTCGGCTTCGTGCTGCTGCAGTACGCGAACATTCTCACCAGGGTGTTCGGCGCCGTCATCATCGTGATGGGCTTCGTCTTCATCGGACTCTTCGGCGTCGCGCAGCGAACGATGCGCCCACGGATCGGCAGTCGTGCAGGTCTGGTCGGCGCCCCGCTGCTGGGGTTCGCACTCGGAGTGGGGTGGACACCCTGCATCGGCCCGACACTCGCCGCAATCATCTCGATGTCATGGAACTTGGGTGACCCCGCTCGAGCCGGCCTGCTCGGGCTGGCGTACTCCCTCGGCCTCGGTATCCCCTTCATCGTCCTCGCCGCCGGGTGGGGATGGGCGTCCTCCTCGCTCGCCTTCCTCCGACGCCATGTCCGCACGCTCAACCTCATCGGCGGAGCGATGCTCGTCGCTCTCGGGATCCTGATGGTCTCCGGCCTCTGGACCGCTCTCATGTCCCAACTTCAGCAGGTGATTATCAATGTCCCGCTCCCTCTCTGACCCCGACACCAAGGGCGATCCGCTCCGGCCAGCCGACCACGCCGATACCGGCGCAACATCTGGGGTGACGAGCCCGGCGCTCAGGGTGACCGGCTGGCTGCGATGGGGGTGGACACAACTGACGAGCATGCGCACCGCCTTGTTGCTGCTTCTGCTCCTCGCTGTCGCAGCGATCCCCGGTTCACTGTTCCCGCAACGCAGCGCAGACCCCAACGGCGTGGTGCAATGGCGAAGGAACAACCCCGATGCGTTCCCGCTCGCGGACGGCCTTGGACTGTTCGACGTCTACATCTCACCGTGGTTCTCCGCCATCCATCTTCTGCTGTTCGTCTCGCTCATCGGGTGTGTGATCCCGCGTGCGAAGCACCACTATGTCGCGCTGCGGTCACGACCTCCGCGCACTCCGTCCCGACTGTCGAGGTTGCCCGCTCATCGCGAGAGGTTCATCGCTGGGAAGGGTGGCGATGCTGAGGGGGCTGTCTCCGCGGCTTCCGACATGCTGCGCAGATCCGGTTACCGCGTCGAGCGTTACGACCAGGGAGGCACCTACTCGGTATCAGCAGAGCGCGGCTACCTCCGTGAGACCGGCAACCTCGTCTTCCATGTCGCGCTCGTCGGGGTGCTCCTCTCGGTCGCAGTAGGCGGATCCTTCGCGTACACCGGACAACGAGTCGTGGTGGAGGGGACGACGTTCGTGAATGCTCTGAGCGATTACTCGTCCTTCAACCCGGGACGATTCGTCGACGGCGCGGGACTTGTTCCGTACTCGCTCACGCTCGACGACTTCCGTGTCGCCTATCGACTGCCGGGCACACCGGGCGCGGGACAGGCAGAGAACTTCGATGCGCAGATCACGGTCCGCCAGCCGGGCGAGCAGGACAGTGAGCGCAGCGTTCGAGTGAACTACCCGACCACGATTGCGAATGACCGGATCTACCTCCTGGGGAACGGGTACGCCCCGACGCTGACCGTGAGGAACGGCGACGGCGACGTCGTGTTCAGTGAGTCGCAGCCATTCCTGCCGCAGGACTCGAACATGACCTCCCTGGGCATCATCAAAATCCCGGACGGGCTACCGAAGCAAGTCGGGCTCGTCGGGTTCTTCTACCCCACGCAGGGCACTCTCCCGTCAGGTGCGTTCACGTCCATCTACCCCGACGTCGTCGATCCCGTGCTCACCTTCAACGTCTTCAGCGGGGACCTCGGCATCGACGACGGCACGCCGCGCTCCGTCTACACGCTCGACGTGAGCGGACTCGACCAGGAGACGGGCGGCGACAGCGGCACCGACTCGTTGGAACTCCGACCCGGTGACACGGCCGACCTCCCGAATGGCTGGGGGTCCGTCACGTGGGAGATCGCGGAGGAACAGCAACCAGTGAAGCGATTCGCCTCGCTGCAGATCCAACAAGATCCGAGCAGTGGGGGAGTGCTCCTCTTCTCGGTGATTGCCATGGTGGGTCTCTTCGCAGGCCTGTTCGTACCCCGGCGTCGCGTGTGGGTGAAAGCCCGCGACGGGATCGACGGCATCCACATCGAGTACGCCGGCCTCGCGCGCGGCGACGACCCCACGCTGCAACGAGCGGTCGACGATCTCGCACATCGTCACTCGACTTCGCTCGGCGCGGAGCCTGTGAAGCCCGCCGGCCACTTCTGACAACGACCAGCAGCACGACACGACCGAAAGGAACCCGTCATGAATCAGCTCAGCCTCGACGGCATCTCCCTCCTCCTCGTCTGGACCGCGATTGCCACCTACCTCCTCGCGTTCACCGCGTACACCATCGACCTCGCGCAGCGCAGCGCCGCACCGGTTGCCGTTCCCGTGCGAAGATTGGCGACCGTCGGCGGGCGTGGGCCGGCATCCTCGTCCGAAGAGCTCGCCGGAGATGTCCCCGGCGCCGACACCGCTCTACAGCGGCCACCCCGACGCTTGTGGGCGCGAATCGGAACGTCGCTCACGGTTCTGGCGTTCCTCTTCCAGCTAGGAGGAACTCTCGGCAGAGGCATTGCGGCCGAGCGGGTCCCGTGGGCCAACATGTACGAGTTCGCGCTCACCGGGACGCTCCTCATCGTCGCCGTGTACCTCGTGGTGCTGCGGCTGTACGATCTTCGATTCTTGGGCGCGTTCCTGCTCGGAATGACCGTGCTGCTTCTCGGAGGTGCGACTCTCGGCTTCTATGTCGAGGTTGTGCCGCTGATGGATCCGCTGAAGAGCGTGTGGCTGGTGATCCACGTGTTCGTGGCTTCGCTCGCCACAGCTCTGTTCGCTCTCGCCTGCGGCGTGTCAATCACCCAACTGATGCAGGGTAGGCGCGAGCGTCTCCTCAGTGACGCTCCGGACGCGCGAAAGCAGAAGCGCGGTCCTCGCTTCCTTCGCACGATCCCGTCCGCGGACGCGCTGGAGACCCTGGCGTACCGCTTCACTATCGTCGGCTTCATGTTCTGGAGCTTCACCCTCATCGCGGGAGCGATCTGGGCGAACGACTCGTGGGGTCGCTACTGGGGATTCGACGTCAAAGAGGTGTGGACCTTCGTGATCTGGGTCCTTTACGCGGGGTACATCCACGCGCGCGCCACCCGGGGGTGGCGTGGTTCCCGGTCTGCGTGGCTGTCGATTGTTGGGTTCGCAGCAGTGCTGTTCAACTTCTCCGTCGTGAACATCTACTTCCCGGGGCTCCATTCCTACTCCGGGCTGACGTGATCCGGTGGGGCCGCGGTGCTATCTCACACGTAGACGCCGCGGTCCTCCATGAAACGCACCGGGTTGGTGTAGCCACCGTTGAGGTACACCTCGAAGTGCAGATGGCACCCGAAGGATCGCCCGGTGTTGCCCGCGTATGCGATGACCTGTCCCGACTCGACCCACTGACCGCGACGAACGGCGATTCCGCCCGGCTTGATGTGTGCGTAGCCCGAGCTCACGCCGCCACCGTGCTGAATACGGACGTAGTTGCCGTAGTTCCCGTTGGCTCCGGCATAGTCGACTGTTCCCGAGTTCGCGGCGTAGATCGCCGCACCGCATCCGTTCGCCAGGTCTGCGCCGTAGTGGTAGCTCGATGAGCAGCCCTGGGGTCCGCAGATCGGGGTCCGTGGACCGTAGCTCGAGCTGCGTGCGCCACCGTGCGGTCGAACCCACCCTCCGCTACCGGCCTGGCCCCCTCCGCCCCCGTTGCCGCCGCTGTTCGCCGCGGCTTCGGCGGCTTCTCTCTCCCGACGAGCCTTCTCCTCCGCGGCACGCGCTGCGACGCCGGCCTGGTAAGCGGCAACCGTTTGCGCGGTCGTGTCCTGAAGCGCCGCGAGCTGTGCCTTCAGCGTCTCGAGGTAGGTGGTCTGCTCGTCGAGCGCAGCCTGTGCGGCGTCTGCGGCTTCCTGCGCTGCTGTCATCTTCTGCTCCGCGACCTGCTGCAGTCGGTCGCGCTCGTCTCGAGCGACGACCGCCTGATCTGTGAGCGACTGTGCCGCGTTCTTCGACGAGATTGCTTCGTCGTAGACCGCGCGGTTGTACTGCATGAACTTGTCGAGCGTTCCCAATCGCGACAGCAGCTCATCCGATTCGGCTGCAGAGCCTGCGAAGAACAGCTGCAGCGTGGTGTCGTCGCCACCGTTGCGATAGAGCTGCGCCGCCAGCTGTCCGGCTTTCCTCGACGCCTCCTCAGCGATGAGGGTCTGTTCGTCGGCTTGCGCCTGCAGGTCGTCTGCGACCCGGATCGCCTCGAAGTACTGCTGCTGCGCTGCGTAGAACTCGTCGGATGCGAGCAGTGCTGCGGCCTCGGTGTCAGCGACCTTCTGCGTCAGCGACTGAATGAGGCCTTGGATGCGTTGAACTTCGACACCCTTCGCTGCCTCGTTGCCCTTGGCGCGCTGAACGTCGTCCCACGACGGGTACGTTGCGGCATGTGCGATGGAAACGCCGGATCCGACCCCGAACGCTGCGAGCGCCACCACGCTCAAGGCGCCGAGCTCGAAGACGCCGCGGCGATTGATTGGGCGCTTCCACAGTCGATCCCTCTCGGCGGGTTTCGGGGCACAGCCGCAGTCATCAGCAGCCGACGCGGAAGCGAGATCAGCGGCTGTCGGGCGTATCGGACTCACGCGTTTGGCTCCTCATCGCTGGGATATCGCCTTCAAGTTACATCACGAATTCGTGATGTATCGTCAATTCGGAGAGAGTGTCGTCGTCGTAGACTCACTATGGTGACGCGAGACATGCACTTCGATGCGGCGACGATGTTGCCGTCGAGCGCAGCCGTTCGGCTGGCGGAAGTCATGCACGGCCTCTCCTCTCCGGTGCGGCTGCGGATCCTCACCGCGCTGCGACAATCGTCGCTGACCGTCACCCAGCTCTGCGAAGCTGTGGGAGCTGGTCAGACAGCCGTGTCGAACCACCTACGGCTGATGCGCGAGCTCGGCCTCGTGTCAGGAAATCGCGACGGGCGCAACGTCCGCTACGACTTGTACGACGACCACGTCATGGCTCTGCTTGATGGCGTGCTTGGCCACGTGGCGTACCTCCCGACCGGTGTCGAGACCAGTCCACAGGACAAGTAGCCGGCTCGCTCTCTGGTTAGGGACGTGCCGTCTCGAGAGACGACAGCTCCAGTTCTATGAGCTCTCGTACGAACTCGCCGAGAGCGCCTAGCACGAGCGCGACCTCCGAGCTTGAAGGAGGGACGTCGCCATGCACGAGACGACTTCGGACGTCGTACGCATAGCTGAAGAAATCACGCGCCGTTCGATCCAAGAAGGTGCGCGGGTTCAAATGGTCTGCGAGTCGGGCGCTCGCAGAGCTGATGCTCTCCTTGTGCAACGATCCGATCCGATTCTCCAACGACTTCTTACTGATAGGTGACAGCGTCTGATCGGCTCGGACTACGGCGGCAAGTCGGCGAAGAGCGATTCGTTCCTCACTAGAGACCTTCTTGCGGACGACCATGGCTTCGGCGGCGGACGTGAGCATGAGAAGACGGGCGTCATCCGTGGGCATTCGCCAACTGGCAACATATAGGTCGAATGCCAGAGAACCGTGCGGTGAGGCGGTCGCGGAGCGCATCGCGCGCTGGAACGTCGCGCCCACGGTCTGCGCGGGCGTATGAGCGCGAACTGTTGCGCTCAGTCGAGGCACGACGATGTCCTCCGATGTCAGGTGCACCGTGACCCCCGGGCGAAAGCGGGCAGCGCGAACTCCTGTCGGGAGAGCCTCATTGAGGTCGCGCAGCGCGGTCTCAGACATCCCAGCGGATGCCTCGCGGGACAAGAAGTCGAAGTAGATTCCTGTGCGTAAAGAAGTGAGCCGCAGCGCCGGAAGAAGTTCATTGGCCCGTTGCTCCGCTATTTCAGCGGTCGGGTAGCCGGATCCGCAAAACGCCGCTCTCTCGGCGTCCGCGAGCGGCCCATTCGACTGGAGCCAGATGCTCTCGCTGTTCGACTCTGATAGCGAGAGTCGACTCTCGGCGGTGTCCGGATTGCTGTTTCCTACATGCAGCGGTACGCGGAACGAATACATGGAGCGAGCGTATCGAGACTGCGGCCGGCGCGGCCCGCTTCAGCCGGGCTATGGTTCGCGTTGCCGGCGACGCCTTGAGGCGGGGCAGTGCAACTTCGGGCTGGCGAGCAGGGTGCATCGCTACTCTGGTCGCAGGTGGCGGAGGAGGCAGACGGTGAATACGAACGACACACCTGTCGAGATCTCGGAGATCAGCGAACAGCGATTCAACGCTTTCGTGGTCTGGGCCCGGGGGGCGGGCCCACTTGCGCCGACCAAGGAAGTTGCGTGGCTGGAGATCCGACCCGCTAAGGTGCTCGGCGTATTATTAGTTGACTCGACCGACCGCGAGCTCCACAGTTGCGTGCTCGCTCCCGACCTCTCTGGACGCTATCGGGGAGTCAGGTTGCTAGGCCCACACGCAGATGTACGTGCCGCGGTGAATGCGACTGCGGAAGCTATGGCGAATGTTCACGCGGACTACGACAACTCACGCACTCAAGGCGATGAGAGGCCTTCCGAGAACTTCTTCAGAGTGGCTTCGAACGAGGATCGCTTGCACGTTCGATTCAAGTACCTACGAGATCAGACGAGTGCCGTCGCTGCGCGTCGCCTCATAGAGGTCGCCATGCGTTGGTACGAGAACCAAGATGGAACCTTCGTCGAGCAGTTTCAGACCACTGCCTTCGATGCCAGGGTGTGGGAACTATATGTATGGGCGCTGATGCGTGAGGCGGGTCTACGAGTCGAACAGCCCAAGCCCGCGCCAGACTTCCTTGCACGAGGTGTGTTCGGAGATTTCTACGTCGAGGCAACGACCGCGAACCCGCCGCCAGTGCACAACGTGCCCGTTCCGCCGGAGACGGCTGACGAGCTTTTTGACTATGCGCACAACTACCTGCCGACTCGCTTCTCCGGCCCGCTTGTTGCAAAGCTCAGAAAGCGCTACTGGGAGCGAACCGGAGCGCGGAAGATACCCTTCGTGATTGCTGTGCAAGACTTCCATCAGGACCTGTCGATGACGTGGAGCCAGCCCGCGCTGTACGAATACCTCTACGGTGTGCGCATCGAAGATGTGGAGCGGGATGGAGTCGTCCGCCAGGTCGAGGTCCCCGTCGGAACACTTAAATGGGGCACGAAGGAGCTTGAGTCCGGTTTCTTTAAGTTGCCTGATTCGGAGCGGATCAGTGCCGTGATCTTCAATGCAGCAGGGACACTCAGCAAGTTCAATCGCATGGGCATCGCGGCGGGGATGGGGGAGTCATCGCTGTTGGCGTTCCATCGCGGTTCTCGTTACGCGGAAGACAACTCGGGCGAGGTTGTGCCATTCAGTCAGCAGGTGGGTGAGGGATATGAGGAACGCTGGATTGATGGCACCACTGTCTTCCACAACCCCGGGGCGCTCTACCCGCTTCCGCCCGAGGCCTTACCGGGTGCGGCGCACGTTAGCGAGCGAGCCGGCATGCGGGAGCAATCTTCTCCTGCCGGACATCTCGTCACCAGCACCACGAGCTTGGTGCTCCCGCAAGGATGATCTCGGATCAGTTACTCCATGACCAAGCGTCGTGTCGCGCGTCCCGTAGCGCTTCATCAAGGCGCCCCTCGATAAGCCGCGTGATGTTGCGGGGCGGATCCGCTTCGGGCAACGAGACGTTCAACCACTGCGCCCATGTCCAGGAGTCGCTTACGCCGGTCTGGAGGGTGAGAAGAACCTCCCGCAGACCTGGAACCACCTCGCCGTCGTGCAGTTGAAAGACGGGGAAGAGGTAGACGCCGTCTTCGGTGCGCAACATGAGGAGGCTGAGATCGTTCCCAGCCTCCATGACCTCAGCCTCCGTCCGTCCGAGGGTGCGGGCCATGCTGGTCACCGTGTAGCACGGACCGACGATCTCAGCCCAGGGGTTCGGTTCCTCCTCGGTCACGGCTCCTTCTCGGGTTTCCGGGTGTGGCGGCGACGAACGTCTTCGATGATCTCGTCGAGGGTGCGGCGGCCCTCGATGTAGTTCCAGGCGTCGCGGATCGCATCACGTGTCGGAGCGAGGCCGTCGAGGCGGCAGGAGTGGAACGCTTCGAGGACTCCGTTCAGCCGCTCCTCTCGCGTACGGACGTGGTCATCGTTACCCAACGGGGAATGCCGCCTCTCTCATCTGCTGGACCGTGGGGACCTCTAGGCGCAGCGTCCGCAGGTCGAGGAACGCGAGGCTGCCCTGCATCGTGTCTCGTCCGAAGCTCGCCACGCGGCGCCCGTCGTCGGTCGCGCCGCCGCCAGCAACATGCATATGACCATGCATCAGCAGTCCTGGTCGGATGGCGTCCCAGACTTTGGCAACCCGCTCGCGTGACTGTGCGGACTCTGCGAGCGTTTCGTCAGGGAATCCCATCGGGTTGGACCGCAGCACCTCTTGTACGGCGCGAACGGGCGTGCGGGCAGGGGACTCGTGCGTCAGCATCAGATCAGCGGGACCACCAGCGATGGCCGCGGCCACATGAGAGTCATCGATGCGCTCATCGGGCCACCATCCGGCGCCTTCTCGTCGCCAAAGCCTGTCGACGGAGGCTGCACCGCCGAGCGACAGCACCGACCGTCCGCCAATGGTGAGCCTGGCGGGCCTTGCCAGGAGCCAGGTGAGCTTCGAGACTCGGACGGCTGAACTAGGCTGCTCGTCGAGGAGCGGCGTGACGTCCGACCACGGTTCGTGGTTGCCGAGCGTCACATAGATGCGGTCGATGTTCGTGTCAGCGAGTGCCTCATCGACGGCATCGGGATCGATCCACCAGTCACCGAGCTGCAGGATCGTCGTCACGTCCGGTGCCAGCGCCGGCAGGATACGAGAGAGCGTCCTGACCCAGCCGACGTTGCCGTGCCAGTCCCCGCACACCGCCACGCGCTGATCCGGGAGATCGATGGTCGACGCGCGTTCAAGTGCTCTCACTGAGTCCTCGCAGCCTGGTGGGCACGAGCGCGCTCGCGGAATGTCGGGCCAACCCGGAGACTGCGCTCAACATCTTTGTCCCAGCTGATCCATCCGCCCCGTTTCCACTGAATCGCTACGTGGAGGCGAAACGCGTGAAGAATCGCGGTGCGAGTGACATAGTTCAGGCCAGCGGGCCACTCAGGGTGCAGAGGCTTGTCGTTGAAGAGAGCAGCGAACAGCTCCTTGAACGTGGGTCCGCCGCCGGTTCTTCGCCGCACAGTGGCGACGAAGATGCCCGCGGCAAGACCGAGATGGTCTGCGCGCTTCTCCTCGGTGAGCGCTTCGAATGCGTCCTGCCACTCGCGGGGCGCCTCGACATCGGTGGCGATCCACCAGGTTGGTGTCAGATCTGTCACATTCACTCCAGACTCGGGGCTGAAGGGCATGCATCGAGCCGCCCCGGGGTCTATGCACAGCGCCGCACATGCAGATCGTCAAACGCGAGGCGTCGGCCGTCGGTTGATGCGTCGTGGTGACCGATTCTGCCACATAGACATATCCATGGGTCAGCGCCTTCATCGGATCGTTGGAGAGTGATGAGGACGGACGTGAGTGCTGACGACGAGTGGCAGAAGTTCGCCGCAGAGCTTGGTCTTCAGATCCGTCGTCTGCGCGACGCGAAAGGCTTGTCGCAAGAAGCGGTCGCCTATCGTGCGGGTCTAGCTCGATTCACGTATCAGCGCTACGAGCGTGGCGAAGCGCAGTCCGGTGCACCCTCAAACCCCACGTTGCGAACGCTCCTAGCCTTGGCGCAGATCTTCGAGGTGTCGCTTCAGGAGTTGGTACCGGCGAACCACCCGGACGTGACGGCTCGCTGAGGAAGCCAGACCCTACCGGTCTTGGTCGCGTCCGTCTTCGTTCTCGATAAGGCCATACGGCGGGTAGTCAGGATTCTGCGAGTATCGCACGACGGTGTGTTGAGAAGCGACCGACGGCGGCTGGTTGTCGACAAGAATGATCTGAGCGCCGGGGTGCTTCAAAACCCAGTCCGAGACATGCATGTAGATGTTCTCGACGATGTGTCTGCTTCGCGTCGTGATAAGGCGTCCGAGCTCTTCGCCCTCCCTGTCGGAGCTACTGGGCGTCTCAGGCGCGGTGGTGACGACTGACCCTGGGACCAGATTCTTCTGCGGGCTGTCGATAATGAGAAAGCCGGGATGTCCCATTCCCTGCTCGAACGCGAGCTCGAAGAGCGCGAGCTCCCACGCAAGGGCGATGAGCGTCATCGCCCCAGATGAGCCGACTCGGTCATAGCGTCGGTCACGCACATAGGGGATGAGGTTCCTGTCAACCCGAACGAGATCGATCTTCGGATAGTCGAAGTCTCGAAGGATCTCATGAATCCGGTCACCGATCCTAGCCAGAATCGTATCCCGCGGGGTGGCTCGCTTTAGGTACTCAGCCTTCCTCGACCGTGCTTCCTTGAGAGCTGCTGAAGTCTTCAACAGCTCCAC
Organism: Microbacterium paraoxydans; assembly: GCF_900105335.1. Classification (NCBI taxonomy): domain Bacteria; kingdom Bacillati; phylum Actinomycetota; class Actinomycetes; order Micrococcales; family Microbacteriaceae; genus Microbacterium; species Microbacterium paraoxydans. Next base: position 3,136,671 of record NZ_LT629770.1, read on the forward strand.
TTCCTTCTGCTGTAGCTGGAGCAGCATCTGGCGTGCCCGAAGCATGGTCTTGAGGTCTACCCGAGCATCGCCGAGCGTTTTCTGTATCTCGTCACGTTGTGCGAGGAACGGGGACACGACTTGGCGCGAGACGCTGTCTAGAGCAGACTGAGCCTCCTGGACCTCATCATTTGCCGCACTCAGCTTGCGACGAAGCTCGTCACCTTCTGCCCTCACCTCCTGCGAGAATGCGAGTAGCTGATTCAGCCGGCGGACGAGGTTGCGTCGTTCGGTCGAAAGGTCGGGAGCTTCATCTTGCGGGGTGTCATCCGAGGTCAAGTCCGAGTGGCACAGCGAGCATCGCTCACCGGCGACGGTCGGTGAAGTTTTCAAGTGGCTTTGACACGCGGGACATGTAACGACGGTCAGCGAGTCAAAGAGGCTGACAGACTCGGCAACAAGGTCGAGTCGGCGGATCTCGTCCGCATACTGAGCGCGGAGCGGTTCGAGCCGCAGCGTCAGAGTCTCTCGGTCACGCAGCTCAGTCTGGATTCTCCGAGCGTGATTCGTGCTCCGCGCGAACGCCGCGCGAAGCTCGGTCGTGAAGTCGCCGCGGGCGGAGATGTCGGCGTCGATGCTCCGCCTCTTGGCGTTGAGCTCAGCGACCCGTATCCCTAGTCGGTCCGACTCGGCAGTGATTTCCTCGAGCGTCGTGAAGCCCGCGTCCGTCATGAAGGTGCGAAGGGTCTGGACGGCGCGCGACAGTTCGCGTTCCTCAGCTCCGAGCTCTTCTACCGCACGCGACAACGAGGACTGCTGGTTATCGGATACTCCGAAGAAGAAGTTAACGACCTGATTCAGCTTGATGGAGCGCGCGGTTTGGTTATGGTAAGTGAGGTCACCGTTGTCAAGCCGTCGGTTCGATAGGAACCACAGGGGCTGTAGATCCCGGAAGCTCAGCACGCTTGTCTTCGAATCCGTCTGCGTTGGTGCTTCGTCCAAGCGCAAACCGGCGAGGCCGCACAACTGGAGTAGGTAGTGCGACAGAGAGTCGGTATCCGCGGGGTCTGAAGTGAACGACCTCACAGGGGTTCCAGACATGCTGTCCAAATCGCCGGTGTAGAGGTAAGCGGCAGTCTTCTTCGACCCGAGAGCTCGCTCGATAACGTATCGACTCGCGGTGTCTCCGGTAGATCGCGCGTCTGCCACGTCGATGGCGAGCTGAGCCGAGCGTACGTTCGCCATGATCTCGTCGTGTTCAGGGTGCTCCTTCGCACCGAGACACCAGTCGATGAACTCGAGCACCGAAGTCTTTCCAGTGCTGATCTCGCCGGCGATTATCGAAAGCTGACGGATCACGTCGGCATCATTCCGGTCGGTGAAGTTGACTCGATATGAGTGGTTTGGCCCGACCAGACGGAGGCCGCGGACGTTGAATGCAGGGCGAGTGGCAGTCATTGGTAGTGGTCCTAGAAGAGCATGTCGCGTGATGCGAGGCCGGAAGTCTCCGCCTCGAACTCGTGGTATGTGGGGGCGTCGATGAGGTCGAAAAGCATCGGGTCGACCCGGAGCCAGGTCTCGAGGCGTTGGCGCATCCTTTGAGCCGAGAGCCGCATCACCAAGGGGCCCACAGTGGCCACGCTAAGCCGATACGCATCCGCATAGACCGAGCAGAGTCGCTCGGCTGACTGTTCGCCAAGCTCAGTGAGGGAGAAAACTCGTTGCCTGTCAGCGACGAAAAGTCGAACAAGTCCAAGGGAGACCAACTGAGCGACATCAGACGCTACTCGCTCGCGACGGGAGACAAACCGCTGACTAGGGGAGGCGTATGTGATGGAGTGGCGCCCAAACCCTTGAAGGCGAAGTTCGTTTGCTTCCGGCGAGTCGTCGCCCACCACAAGGAACGGATTGGCCGAGAGAAATTCGATGATGGAAAGGCGCTCGAGGTCGACTCGATTCAGTGGAGGCTGAACGCCATCGAGGACGAGAAGGAGCTGCGCCATGCGGAAGGCCGGGACGGATTCAGCCCTGAGCGTGGATGCGGCGTTATCCATGAACGCGGTCGAACTAGTCATCAGTGTTCTCCGTCTCATCATCGACTTCGCGCCCGGTCGCTGGCTTCGACAGGGAGGTGCGAGATCGGTGGTCCTGCGCGACTTCTCGCCAATCCCGAACCCATCCAGCGCGTCCGTTGTCCACAGCCTGATGAAGCAGGCCAACGCCGTGAATCACATGTGCGCGCAGGCTCGCCGCTTCGCGCACATGACTGGCTTCGATCCCGGCAAGCGCTTCTCCGTACAGCCGAGGAAACCGTCGCTCGGGCGACGTCTGACATGCAGTGTTGAATGCGACCGACCACGTCGACGACACGGCAACTCGCCACGTCGATAGGGCGGAGACTTCGGTCGAAAGACCCTTGTCTGTGACCTCGCGTTCGAGGATTTCAGCGTTGAAGAACGCTTCCCTCGCTGAGCGGGTTTCAGGTAGCCCGGCTTCATCCAACTGGCGCACGAAGAGGGCGCCGTCATACTTCGACTCATCGACAAGTTCCTCGAGCCCGCGTTCCACTTCGTCCTCGGAGCGTTCGGGCACCGCAAAGACAGGAGAGAAGTAGAACCGGCGCACGTCCTCACCAGCAGTGGCCTGGAGTCGCCGCCGGAGGCGCCCGCCCGACTCCAGTTCGATGGTTAGGTCATCCGCTTTCGCCGTGCGCTTCTTCCACCCGTTCCACCACTTGAGCATTGGACCGTCGAGTTCGCACGGGACGCACAGAGTCCACGACGCAATCCTGTAGCCATGCTCGTGTGCTGCCTTTTGCGCGGACTTGTACGACTCCCGCACTTCACTCTGCTGCGATGGTCCGAAACCGTTGATGAAGTACTTCGACTGCCAGACGTGAACTTCACCAGCCTCGCCCAAGTCCCCTACGAAGGCGTCGATGCCCCAGTCGCCCGGATTCGCCTGGATCTCTTGAACGTCGGGATGAACGATGCCCACGATGTCCGCAACGAGTCGTTCGGGTCTGCCCCGAGTTTGGTTGACATCTGATCTGTGAGGATTCGTCCTCGCTGGAAGGATGTTCCTGTGGCAAAGCCGTACCCCAAGGAGTTCCGCGACGATGTCGTGGCCGTGGCCCGCAAGGGCTTGGCGCCGTTGGCGCAGATCGCGAAGGACTTCGGTATCTCCGAAGGCTCCCTCGCCAACTGGATGAAGCAGGCCGATATCGAGGACGGCAAGCGGTCCGGGCTGACCGAGGACGAGCGCAAGCAGTTGCGTGATGCGAACCGGCGGATCCGGCTGCTGGAGCAGGAGAACGAGGTGCTGCGGCGGGCCGCGGCCTATCTGTCGCAGGCGAACCTGCCGGGAAAATAGTCTTCCCGCTCGTCCACGAGATGGCTGCGGCCGGCGCTCCTGTGAGGGCGCCGGTCGCGGTGGCGTTGCGGGTCCTCGGCCTATCCAGGCAGGGGTACTACCAGTGGCTCAAAGATCCGGTCTCGCAGCGGGACTGGGACGATGCGCACCTCATCGATGTGCTCTACGACCTGCATGCCGGTGACATCACCCTCGGGTACAGGTTCCTCACCGACGAGCTCGACACCGAGCACGGGATCGTCGCCAGCGAGAACCGTGTGCACCGGCTGTGTCGGATCGCGGGGATCCAGGCGTCGCACCACAAGAAGCGGAGCAAGCCCGGCAGCACCGGCCCGGCACCCCACGATGATCTCCTCGCGGTGGTCGATGAGCATGGTGTGGTGCGGCACGAGTTCGTCGCCGACGCGCCGAACAAGGTGTGGCTGTGGGACATCTCGGAGCACCCGACCCGGGAAGGCAAGCTCTACATCTGCGCGATCAAGGACGTCTGGTCGAATAAGATCGTCGGCTACTCCATCGATACCCGCATGAAGTCGTCCCTGGCACGGGCGGCGATGCGCAACGCGATCGCGTTGCGGTCCCCGCACGGCACGATCTGCCACTCCGACCGGGGCGGCCAGTTCCGCGCGAAACGCACCCAGCGGCTGTTGCGCAACAACGGCCTGGTCGGGTCCATGGGCCGGTCTTACGGGGCCGGAGACAACGCGAGCATGGAGAGCTTTTTCAGCCTGCTCCAGAAGAACGTCCTCAACACCAGACGCTGGGACACCCGCGAGGAACTCCGCCTCGCGATGGTCATCTGGATCGAGACGAAGTACAACCGTCGACGTCGTCAGCGCGGCCTCGGCAAACTCACCCCCATCGAGTTTGAGATGATCTACACGGACGCGAAAGCGGCCTGATCACCCCAAACCCCGACTGTCAACAAGACTCGGGGCAGACCCTTCGAACGCGTCGCGAGCGCCGGCCGGGCCCGAGAACCGAACCTCAAGGAACCGGAAATCGACGTCGCCGGCTCCGAGCACCGCAATCTGACTTGACACTCGCCCCCCCGCCTGTCTGTAGCGTCAGCATATCCATAACCCATTCCCGCGCATGTTCCGACGGCAGGTGGTCATGTTCCGCCACGATCCGTGACCGCTCGCGGCGCCGCTATTGTGTGGTGCGCCAATTCGTTGCGTCCCGCTGTGTGGAATGAGCCTGGCGGAGATCTGGTAGGCGTGGACGGGGCGTCGTGGTACGAAACTCGGTCGTCGAAGATCACGGAGTGGACCGGAGTTCTGGACCGGACTGCCCGCGGGAATCCCGCGCCCATCGCGGACGGTACAGATGGCATGACTTTCTGACCGGCACCGCGCATGATCTCGGTATGAGTTCCCTCACCTTCGCCTACGCCCGAATCTCAACAGCTGGTCAACGCCACGACTCCCAGCGCTCCGTCCTCGACAGCGCAGGTTACGACCGTCTCTACGAAGACACCTGCTCCGGGACAGTCGATCCGATGGAGCGTCCAGGGTTCACACGTCTCGTCGATGCTGCACGACCCGGCGACGAGCTCCTCATCTTTCGACTCGACCGTCTCGGGCGTTCCGCCGCCAGCGTGCTACGGACGGTCGAAATGCTAGACGAGCGAGGAATCACGCTTCGCTCCATCTCCGACGGGATCACCACCTCGGGTCCGACCGGGAAGCTCGTGCTGACCATCATGGCCGGCGTAGCCAGCCTCGAGCGCTCGGTGACCGCGGAGCGTTCAAAGGAGGGGATCGCCGCGGCACGTGCTCGGGGCCAGCACCTGGGGCGTCCAAGTTCCCTCACCCCGGACCAGCAGTCGCTCGCCAAGCGGCTCCGTGCCAGCGGTGAGTCGTACAACTCCATCGCTCGCGCGCTCGGCACGTCCAAGACGACCGTCATCCGCGTGACTCGGCAAGTTTGAGTGTGGAAAGGCCCCGTCCGGACGCGCGGGGCCTTTCTGGCTCACGCGGTGGCGGGAGCCAGCGGTAGGTTTCGGTCATTCGAGGGCAGAGCCCCGCCTTGAGGCGGTCCATCTGGTAGAACTCCTCCTCCGGCGTGCGCTCGATTGCTTCGAGCCTCGAGACGGTCCCAGAAGGCGTTACGGTACTTGGTCATGTTGTCTCCATCTCGTTGTCGATTGAAAGCTCAGCCAGCAAGCATGAGCTTGGCGAGGGAGGGGTCGTGACGCTTGCGCAGCTTCACCTTTCCTCCTCCTGTGGGGAGTTGAGTGCCCGATGGGCGCAGCGATGCAGGAATGCCTCTGAGGGTGGAGGTGTTCTGCAGCACGGCTCGAATACCCTCGGGGTCCTTGGGCTTGAATGGGAAGGCCGCCTCATCCAGCAGTCGCATCAGCTGCCAGCGCGCGCCGGAGGCTCCGGTCGGCGTCATCACCGGCAGCGTTACAAGGTCCTGTCGAACTGTGCCGTTCTGCGGGAACAGCGCTTGCCAGGTGACGACGCCGATCCTCGCCGCGGTGGGGTCGCCAGCCATTCCGGGAAACGACCGTACGGCACGCTCGACGGCGCGGGTCACGACCTTGAGGTCGGCGAGAGTGGTGTTGGGCTTGTCGCGGCGAGGAACGATGACGAAGACCGCCGTCAGACCGGACCATGCCATCGGTCGCTGGTGGAGCAGCTTCGCGAGGCGTCGGACCTTCGCGTCCATACCCGTGGTGGTAGCCGTGATCTCCACCAGCACCCTCAACCCGTCGGGGCGAATGAGGGTGAGGTCGGCGGCTGATTGTCCGCCGCGCGGGAGATCGGGCGCGCCCGGTACGGGACGTACGAGCAGTTCCCAGGAGGAGAGCTTCTCGCCGAGCACCATACCTACGTGCCCGTGCTCCGCCATCCGCAGGCCGAACTCCGTGGCGAGTACGTTGTGCCGCGCATACTGACGAGAAGCGTCCACACCGAGACCAGCGGTGACAGAGAACCACTCAGCCCAACCGAGCACTGACGTCAGATCTTGCACCGCCGCAGAGTCACCGGCAGGGCGGAGGAGAAGCTGCTCCCGCGGCGGAACGCTGCCCCAAGCGTGACCCCATCGACCGAGGTCGACCAGGCCCGCGTTCCAGAGCGCGCTTACGAGGCTCGTGCGACCGCGGGTCAGCCCTTCAACATCAGCGAGGGCCTCGACCTGTTCGATGGTCGCGGTTCGCCACTGATCCAGAACCGCCATAACGCGGAGTACCCGCTCACGATTTCGGGAAGCGAGTACACGTTCGCGTGCGTCCTCCTTCCGCATCCGAAGCCAGGAAGGCGCCGGCTCGTCGTCAGTGGAGGCCCAGCGACCGAGGGCTCGACCGTGCCATAGCTCGTAGGGATCACCGCGGCGCGAAGTGCGCCGGGGGTGTAGAGGTGTCCGAGAAGGCAGGGCGGCAAAGTTGACCTCAGTCATGCTTGCCCGAAGTCGTCCCGCCGGTAACCCCACGTGCACTGCAGCAGGCCGGCACAGAGGGATAGATCGCTGGCCGCAAGTGGCAGTCCTCACCCAGGAGGATGTCGAGAGCGATGAGGAGATCGTCACTGTCGCGCGATTCACGCACCAGATCCCGCACACAATCCTTGAAGCTGGTGCTCGCGTCATCAGCGTGGCCGTCTCCGTTGGCGCCTGTCTTTGAAGACGCGACGAGAGCTGGATCGTCTACCTTCCACGCGCCGTCGGTGGACAGTGCCAGGCGAGCTGCCCAGTACGCGCCTTCGTCGGCGGGCGTGTACAGGTCGTAGACACCGGGCGAATTTGGGCGCTCGTAGAGTGGTGCGCTGACTGTCTCCGACTCACTGCGAGTCTGCGTGCCTGAAGGACGCTGGGGCGCGTCACGGAACGTTTCTGGGTAGATGGCCAGAAGGGTCAGCCTCGCCCCTCGTCGACTGTAGCCACATCCACAGAGGGCAGCGCCGGGTGCGCGGTCGGCGGGAGGAACTGAATCGGTCACGGGTACCTACTCTCATGAGTGCGGTGCAGACGGTGTCTGCGTTGCGGTACCAAGTACTTCGCCGGGTGACCCCCAAGCTGCTCAGATTCGACGGATCATTCTCTGGGTGACGAAGTGACGAAGTGACGAAGTGACGAAGTGACGATTCGCGGGCTTCCTAGGGTTACCTCTCTAGGAAGAGATCTCTCCTGTAGAGAGGAATGCCCGAAACTCAAGAAACCGTCACTTCGTCACTTCGTCAGTCACACGTACGGTGACGGACCGCGCATGAAGAAGAGGTATGGGAGTGCGGGCTCCCTAGGCCGGTGGGGAACCGGCTCGAACCCCGCCGCGTCGGAGCGGCGGGGTTCATTCCCACCCCAGGATGCGCACCACCGTTTCCGCGGCCCAGATAGTCGCGCGGTACTGGTGCGGAGGACGGGACTCTACAGTCGACTACCTTTTTGTGGGCTGGCTATTTGCGACAAGGTCGCCTCTGGCGTGTTCAAGACTCCGTTGAGTCTCGCTACCGAGCACGTCCCGAAAAACTGCTCGGTCGAATGCATCGCGTAGCAGCCGCCGCTTGTTGGAGTCGATGAGGCCGCGATGGCGAACAACGAAGACTCCCGTCTGCCTCAGCGCGGCGGAGTGCCGCATCAGTGCAGAATCTGAGACACGATGCAGCGAGCGAATGGCATGGAGGACGCACTCTGCAGTCACGTTGCAGAGGCGGCTATCGCGCGGATGCTTGTCGAGGAGGGCCCGTCCCTGGTGGAAGCCCGTCAATGCCTTCGAGAGAGCAGGCTCCGCTTCATGCTCGCGAAGATGATTGTCTGCCCAGCGGCCCCAACTGTCGACGAGGGCCGTCGTAACGCCCAGGGCCTGGCGATTGCTTGCCCCTTCGAGGGCCATCTCGAGTTCCTCTTGTCCCGCAGCGTACGCTCCGTTCCAGTACAGGATTCGGCCGTGTAGGAAATGAGTGTCGGAACAGGGCTCGAGACGGGATGCCTCCTCGGCGTGGGGGAGTGCCCCCGGGGTATCACGAATGTTCCGCGCGAGCACATCAGCCATCTCATAATGCGCTCGCGCCCGTGATGAGTCGTCCTGCGCGTACGAAAGCGCGGACTGGAGCTGTGAAACGGCGGCTTCGTACTGAGTCTGCTGCGCCAGCATCCTCGCCCACACGCGGTAGACCTCGGGGAACTCCGGATTGAAGCTGAGTGCTCGTTGCACCTGCACCTCAGCCTTCGAGAAGTTTCCGGTCTTGGCCAGATTCTCCGCGGACTGCAGCAAGAAGACTGCGGGATTGTCGTTTGAATCTCGCGCGGTGATCTGTGGGTAGCGCCGGCTCTTGGCGCCATCATCGAGGGCGGCGCGATACTCTCGTTCTCGCTTTCGCACGGTAGACAGGAAGTCCGTGTTGACAGATGGCTTCTGCAGGAACATGCGTGCGGTTGCGGTAAGGGCGAGACGACCGGCGATGGCGCCCGCGGCGTCGGCTTCAACCAATACAAGCGATCCACGAGTCAGCTCTTGCGTTGCGCGGCGCAGAGAATCGACGGACATCTCGGTAAGGACTGCGAACTCGTCGAACGAGATCCCGCGGTCCAACGTTCTGAGGATGTCGAGCACGGCTCGCGAGTCGGTCGTCAGCGTGTCCACCACGTTCTTGACGCAGAATTCAAGCAACGTGCTCTGGTCACGCAAGGTCTCGAGCGGGATACGTCCGGCCTCGCTCGCCAGTACAAACCATCGGATCGCGAGAGGACTGTACCGCAGTGCCTTCACCGTATTCTTCGCGGCTACGGGACTCAGGGACGCGAGTGACTTCTGGTTGCGGGCAGCCGCGAACTTTCGCAACAAAAGTTCGGATTCTGCTTCGTTCAATGGCGGTACGGGGACTGTTCGCTCGAGCTGCCCAATGCCCCACCTGCTGGTGAAGAGATACGTCACTGACTGCGGCAGAGCATCGTACATCTGGACGATCTCTTCCCCGTGCGCGGACTCCAGGTTGTCGATTATCACAAGCGTCTCGATGCCATCCAGCGCATCGGACAACTCCTGCAGCGAGCCGCCGAAGTCTGAATCCAGCCCTCGACCCAGTTCGCGGATCGTACTGTCAACACCACGAATGGCGCTTCTCAGTTCTTCGACGCCGTATGCGGTCAACTTCTCGGTCTTGAGCGAAACCCAAAGAATCGCTTCATAGGGATTCTCATCACTGTCAAGCAGTTCGTAGGCCACCTCAAGCGCGAGAGCCGTCTTGCCGATTCCGCCCTCACCAATGAGAGTCGTTACGGGGTTTCGCCGACGTCTCAGGGTCTCGATGAGCTTGACTCGCAAGTCCTTGCGACCGATGAAGCTTGTCTCGTCATAGTCGACCTCAGGAAGATTATGAAGGGTGCGTTCGTTGGGAGCGGATCGCTTCTCGAAGAGGGGCTCCCACGCGGGGTCATCTTCGAGTCGCTTCAACACGCTCTTCGTGTTTGGCCAGTGCCGAGAGCGCAGACCGGATAGAAGGTCAACCGAGGTAGTCGGATCAGTGTCGGCCAGGGGACGCCCATGCATCACGCGATGCCGGATTGGAGTGAGACGCGGCAGAAGGGGCAAGTTGTCGCGGAACTCCGTCATCAGCTCATGCGGCAACAGATCCTTGTGACGAGCGAGTACGTCGACGGCTGTTTGCAGATCCAAGAAATGCACGGATGCGTTCGAACTACTGTCGGTATCTGCCTCGCGCCGTGTCTCGATCTGAGTGAGCTCTGCGGCTGTGTAGACTTCCGACTCATCGAGGTGGTCAAGAAGGTAGCGTTCGATGCTTGCGCGAAGATCAGCTTCGAATGCATCGACAAGTACGTAAAGGCGCGCACGGCTCATGCGAAGCTCGTTCAAGATGACCCCCCACTATGTTTAGGCGCCATCATATCGGTGCGTATGACGCTGTTTCGTACCAGGCGATGGGGCGCACGCAGGCGGAACCATTCAAAGTAAGCGGCTCATGATGAGCAGGATCGATGTGGACAGCGGCATCGGGTGCGAGGGGTTATCACTGGACCCGACTTGCTGGTGCGTCGACGACTTAGAGGGATGTTGACGGGCGAGCACGCGCCCTGACGAACATGCTCCGTACTGAATGCCAGAATCCCGCAGTTACCCCGTCGCTGCAGGCGGCAGAGATGGCCCGTTGCGCGGCTCAGTGAGATTGCGTTGAAGTCAATCGTCCAGCTGTCCGGCGAGCTCGTCCGACACCACCACGCGCTCTGGGTCAAAGTGTCCTCGAGCCGCCGCGGGGTACACAGTCACGAACGCGCCAGCGCCCAACATGATCTTTCGGCGCTCGGCTACGGACCCGCGCGCCCAGACCTCACCGTACGTTTCGCCGGTGCGACGCTGCACCGCCGAGATTGTTGGGAGTGCGGTCAGGCGGTCCCGCTCTTCTCCCAGCGTGACCATTCGGGCGGCCAACCCCATCACGTCGGCTCCGGGGCGGCCCATCGACTCAAGAGTCTGAGCGATGGCATCCAGCACGTTGTCCAACCCTTCGGGGACCACCTCTTCGCTGATGGTCTCGATGACCTCTACGTCACCCCACGTGTCGAGGAACTGCCGTTCAGCCTCCGCTTCCAGCGGGTTGGCGGTCACCGTCTGGGGCTTCTCACATTCGCGGCCGCGGTTGCGGGACTGGCACATGTACAGAGGGGAGCGTGTCGGGTGACCAAAGTGTCTTGGAGTCAACGGCATGCCGCAAGACGAGCAGATCGCCAGCCGTTGCAGAAGCGGCACCCGGCCTCCCTCGGGGAAGCGTGGCTCTTTCGTGTTCACGCTCAACGCGCGCGACAGCGCGTGCCATTCGTCATCCGTAACGAGGGGTGGCCAGACGACGACAGGTAGCCCGCGGTCATCTCGAACAGCGTCCCCACCCAGCGTGGCGTGTCCGCGAAGAGACCCCCGACGGAGGATGCGGGAGAGCGACGGTGGTGACCAGTGAGATCCGCGGCGCGACGGAATGCGGTCGGCGTTGAGGCCACGCGTCACCTCTGAGATGCCCTTTCCCTCCATGACCTCATCCACGACCCGTCGAATGACCTTCGACTCTTCCGGGTGATGCACAAGCGTTCGACCCGCAGTATCGGGGTGAGGTGCGGTGGTGAAGCCGTAGGGAGGGGGACCTCCCGGCCAACGGCCCACCGTCGGCAGATGCCGACGCATGGAGCGAACTCGCTCGCCGATGGCGGTTGCTTCCAACTCCGCGAAGACCTGCGCCATCTGAACCATGGCTCTACCCGTTGCGGTCGAAGCATCGAAGTTCTCCGTGGCAGAGACGATGACGAATCCCTCGTCGAGGAGCTGGGAGATGTCAGAGACGGATCGCGCCATGCGGTCCAGCCGGGACACCACGACGACGTCCGCCTCGCCCGCGCTGATGCGCCGACGCATCTCATGGATACCTGGCCGGTCCAGTCTCTTCCGAGTGGCGGACTGGTCTATGTCCTCGATGACGTCTACGAGCTCCCACCCGCGCGCGTCGATCTGCCGGTGGATGTCCTTTCGCTGGCGCTCAGGCGACGTCGATGCCTCAGTGTCGCGAGAGAGCCGGACGTAGCCGAGCGCGCGGGTGGAAGCCATGGGCTCAGTGAACCGCAGGGATGCCTTCGCCCTGCGCGGGCTCCGCGGGCTTGCGAACGAAGAGCGCCAGCAGGACTGCACCCGAGGCGACGATGGCACCAACGAAGAATGCGGTGTGGACGCCGTTAGCCGTCGCCGTCACCTGGTCAGCGCCCGCGCTCAGCGAAGATGCGAGCGTGACGGACATGAGCGTGACGAAGAGCGCAGTCCCCGCGGCGCCAGCGACCTGCTGAACTGTCCCCACCACCGCGGAGCCGTGCGGGTACAGGTGAGAGGGAAGTGATCCGAGAGCCGAGGTCATCAGCGGAGTGAACACGAAGCCGAGTCCGAGGTTCAGCGCCAGGTGCACCGCGATGATCCAGGCGATGCTCGTGCTCTGGTCGAACGTGGCCATACCCCAGAGGGCGCCTGCCGCGATGACCATGCCGGGGATGACCAGAGGGGTCGGCCCGAACTTGTCGAAGAGGTTCCCGACGACGGGAGCGATGGCACCCATCAGCACGCCGCCCGGTAGGAGCATGAGCCCCACCCCGAGAGTGTCGAGCCCGAGCACCTGCTGCAGGTAGATGGGGAGCAGAATGAGCGAACCGAACAGTGCGCTCATCACGATGACAACGAGCCCGACGGCAAGGCTGAACGACTTGCTCTGGAAGACCCGAAGGTCAAGCAGCGCACCATTGACTTTCTGGAGCTGGAGCTGGCGAAGCACGAACACCGTCAGAGAAACAGCACCGACGACAATCGGGATCCACACGGGAATCGGAGCGTGACCCGAGGCGGCTTCGCCGATGCTGCTGAGACCATAGATGAGGCCACCGAAGCCAAGCGCCGAGAGAACCACCGACAGCACGTCGAAGCGAGCGTGAGGGTTTGTCTCCGTGACATTGCGCACCCAAATCAGACCAAGACCGATGGCGAGTAGCGCGATAGGGAACATGATCCAGAAGATCGCGTGCCAGGTCAGTGCCTGCAAGATCAGGCCGGACACGGTCGGGCCGACGGCCGGCGCGACAGCGATGACGATGGTGATGACACCCATCATGCGTCCGCGGTGACTCGCAGGGACGATGGTGAGCACGGTCGTGAAGAGCAGCGGCATCATCACGCCAGTGCCGAGAGCCTGCACGACGCGACCAGCGAGAAGGACCTCGAAGCCGGGCGCCAGCGCCGCGACAAGGGTGCCGAGCGCAAACAGCCCCATCGCGGAGAAGTAGACCTGACGGATGGTGAATCTGCTGAGCAGGAATCCGGTCAGCGGGATTACCACGGCCATAGTTAAGAGAAAGCCTGTGGTGAGCCACTGACCCACACCAGCGGTGATCCCGAGGTCCTTCATGATGTCGGTCAGCGCGACGCCCATGGTCGTCTCGTTGAGAATTACGACGAACGCACTGACGACGAGCAGCGCGATGACGGGGCCGGGCTTCGCGACGCTCTGAGCTGGGACGGACCCGGTCTGAGGGGAGGAGTCTTGGAGGGTCAAGATGGATCCTAAGAGAGAGTTTCTTGCGGTGAGGGAGTTGTCCTGAAGATCGACGCTACCGGCCATCAACGAGCCGATTGTCGCATCTTCAGGAGGACAAGAGGGGAGCGGTGGGGGCGTTCTGCCGCGGAATTCAGCCTAGTAACGCTGGTGCGTTCGTCAGCATGAACGCGCTCGTCAGCCACTGCCCGAGCTCGGGCGGGATGCCGAGATCGGTGTTCAGGTGCGGGATCGCGATGCCCATCGTCGTCTCGTTGAGGATGGCGACGAAGGCGGCGACGAGCAGCAGCCAGATGACCCGCATGTCCTCGCGGGGGATGCCCCCGCTCGATGCGGGGGGCGTCGTGATGGAGCCGGTATCGACGGCAGACATGGGCGGCCTCCAGGGCATCGGAGAGAAGAGGAAGGTGCGAGAGTTCGCGAGAGTCATTCAGCGTAACGGGTGGGGCGGACATTTCATTCCGAAATCTGGGATATCGCTGAACGCCGCGGGAACGGAGCCCGTGTCCTCGGGGGTGACTACGCTGGCGCCATGAGCATGGGCGGGATGGGCGGTGGTCCGCGGGGCGGTTTCCGCGGCGTGGACGAGGACGCCCAGCGTCGGCTCAATGCGGAGGCTCCGAAGATCGACGGACTCGGCACCCGGGTCGTCGCCCTGTTCAGCGCCTACCGGTGGCGCATCCTCTTCACCGGTGTCCTCGTGGTGCTCGGCGCGGGCATCGCGGTCATCCCGCCGCTCCTCGTGCAGCGCATCTTCGACGACGCACTGTTCCCCGTCGACGGCGGCGGCCCCCACCTCTCGCTGCTCGGCGTGCTCGTCGGCGCGATGGTCGGCCTCTTCCTCTTCTCGGCGGTCCTCGGAGTCGCACAGACCTGGCTCACGGCGACGGTCGGCAACAGCGTCACGGGCGATCTCCGGGTGCGGCTGTTCGAGCACCTGCAGGCCATGGAGCTCGGCTTCTTCACCCGCACGAAGACCGGCGTGATCCAGTCCCGGCTGCAGAACGACGTCGGCGGCGTCTCCGGCGTGCTGACGAACACGGTCACCAGCATCCTCGGCAACGCCGTCACGGTGATCGCCTCGCTCGTCGCGATGATCCTCATCGACTGGCGCCTCACCCTCATCGCCGTCGTGCTCATGCCGTTCCTCGTGCTCGTGCAGCGGCGCGTGGGACAGGTGCGGGCACGCATCGCGGGGGAGACCCAGGAGTCGCTGTCCGAGCTGACCTCGATCACCCAGGAGACCCTGAGCGTCTCGGGCATGCTGCTGTCCAAGGCGTTCAACCGCCAGCGCACCGAGTCCGAGCGCTACCAGCAGGAGAACCGCAACCAGGTGCGCCTCCAGGTGCGCCGGGCCATGAGCGGTCAGGGCTTCTTCGCAGTCGTCCAGGTCATCATGGCGAGCGTCCCCGCCGTCATCTACCTCGTCTCCGGATACCTCATCGCGGGCGGGACGGGAGCGATCACCGCGGGGACGATCGTGGCCTTCACGACGGTCCAGGCGCGGCTGCTCATGCCGCTCATGGGGCTCATGCGGGTCTCGCTCGACCTGCAGACCTCGTCCGCGCTGTTCGCCCGCATCTTCGAGTACCTCGACCTCGTGCCCGAGATCACCGACGCCCCCGATGCGATCGCCGTGGCGCAGGCGCCGGGTCCGCGCGGACGCATCGAGTTCCAGGACGTCGTGTTCCGGTATCCGGATGCCGCGGCCGATTCGCGTCCCACGCTGCACGGGGTCTCCTTCGTGGCCGAGCCCGGGCAGCACGTCGCCTTCGTCGGCCCCTCCGGCGCGGGCAAGACCACGATCCTCTACCTCGCGCCTCGACTGTACGAGGCCAAGGGCGGCGCGGTGCTGTTCGCGGGGGCGGACGTGCGCACCCTCACGCAGGAGTCGATCATCGACGATGTGGGCATCGTCTCCCAGGAGACCTACCTGTTCCACGCGACGATCCGGGAGAACCTCCGCTACGCGAAGCCCGATGCGACGGACGAGGAGCTGGTCGCCGCCTGCACCGCGGCCAACATCCACCACATCATCGCGGGCTTCGAGAAGGGCTACGACACGGTCGTGGGGGAGCGCGGGTACCGGCTCTCCGGTGGCGAGAAGCAGCGCATCGCCATCGCGCGCGTGCTGCTGAAGGACCCGCCGGTGCTCCTGCTCGACGAGGCGACCTCCGCCCTGGACACCGTGTCCGAGCGCGTGGTGCAGGAGGCCCTCGACGAGGCGGCGAAGGGGCGCACCACCCTGTCGATCGCGCACCGCCTGTCGACGGTCATGGGAGCGGACGTCATCCATGTGCTGGAGGCCGGGCGCATCGTGGAGTCCGGCACCCACGCCGAGCTCCTCGCGCAGGGCGGCCTCTACGCCGAGCTGGCGGCGCAGCAGGTGGCCGCGTCGCGCGTGCTGGACGCCGAGATGGAAGCGGAGGCCGAGGAGGAGGCCGCGATCCGCGGGGGCGTCGGAGAAGGCGTCGACGCTGGTCTCGCCGCGCGCCGTGCCGACCGTGAGCCGGAGGACTCCGCCGCAGCCGATGCCGTCGTGGCGCTGACGACGGGCGTCCCGCTGCCGACGGCATCGAGTGCCGATGCGCGGCCGCGCCCGACCGACGGGTGACGACCGCGAGGCTCAGTGGACGGAGAGCCCGCCGTCGATGAACAGCGACTGGCCGGTGACGTAGGCCGAGCCCGGGCCCGCGAGGAAGACCGCGGCCGCCGCGAAGTCCTCCGGGAGGCCGTTGCGTCCGATCATCGTCCGGGCCGCGAGGGCCGCGATCGTGGCGGAGTCCTCCTGCAGGCGGGCGTTCAGGGGCGTGAGGACGAATCCGGGGACGAGGGTGTTGCTCGTCACCCCGGTACCGCCCCAGGCCTCGGCCTCCGAGCGCATGAGCGACTCGACCGCGCCCTTGGAGGCGCCGTAGACCCCGCTGCCCACGAATGCCCGGTGCGCCTGCTGCGAGCTGATGTGGATCAGTCGCCCGTAGCCGCGCGCCGCCATGCCCTGCGCCCAGCGCTGACCGAGGAGGAACGGGGCGAGCGCGTTGACGGTCATCGTGGCGTCCCAGTCCGCCTCGGTGATCTCGGCGTAGGGCGGACGGATGTTGATGCCGGCGGAGTTGACGAGGATGTCCGGCTCGCCGAAGGGGATGGCTGCGGCCTCCGCGACCGCATGGATGCCCTCGCGCGTGCTCAGATCGCCGACCACGCCCGCGGCCCGGCACCCCTGCGCGGTCAGCTCCTCGACGGTCTCGGCGATGCGCTCAGCGCCGCGGGCGACGATCACCGTGGCCGCGCCGGCCCGGGCGAGCGCCGTCGCGATGCCGCGACCGATGCCCGAGCTGCCGCCGGTCACGACCGCGGTGCGGCCGTCGAGTGCGAAGAGCGAGGAGAGGTAGTCGGTCATGCGGGGGTCCTTTCGGCGGGGCTCACCACGCGAGGGCGTCGGCGAGGGTGGGGTCGGGGCGGGCGTCGGCGAACTCGGGAAGGGCACGCAGCTCGGCCAGGAACGCGGAGACGTCCGCCGCATAGGCGGGATCGGGGTGGGTGTCCGCGATCTTCCGGAGCGGAGCGACGTCCATCGCGAGGATGAGGTCGAGCCGTGCGGTCACGGCGGCATGCGCGCCCGCCTCCTGCAGGACGCGGATCCCGCCGCGGAGCGCAGCGAGGTAGTCGCGGAGTACGGGGAGCTGCGCCTTGCTCTGGGTGATCGAGGTGCCGTCCGCTCGGACGCGCCAGCGCACCACGACGTCGGGCAGCACGTCGAAGGCGCGTGCCCTGGTGTACATCGTCTGCGCGACGACCTGGTCCTCGTAGGCCACCCCTTCGGGGAACCGCAGGTCGGACCACATCTCCGTGCGGCTCACCTTGGACCACGCGACGATGTTCGACACGGCCTGCGGGTGCTCCGCCAGAGTGGTGCCGAGGCGGGCCGGAGAGGTCGCCGCGGCCACCCACGGCTGCACGCGGCCGGGCACGTATCCTCGCCCCTGGGGACGCAGCCGCACGTAGGCGCCGGCGGCGAAGTCGCTCCCCGTGCGCTCGAGCGTGCCCACGAGCGTCGCCAGCGCGTCCGGCATCAGCTCGTCATCCGCGTCGAGGAAACCGGTGAAGGGCGTGTCGACCCGCGCGAGGCCGACATTGCGCGCGGCGCCGAGCCCGACGGAAGTCTCATGCCGGATCACGGTGAAGCGGGCGTCCCTCGCGGCGGCGTCGGCGAAGATCGCTCCCGTGTCGTCGGTGGAGCCGTCGTCGATGAGGAGGGCACGCCACCGCTCGTCCGTCTGCGCGCGGAGGGAGTCGAGGGCGGCGGGGGCGAACGCGGCGATGTCGCGTCCTGGCACGATCAGCGTCACGATCGGGGTGGGGGCGGTCACTCCGCCGAGTCTAGAGCCGTCCGTCAGCCGCGGACGGCGGCGACCGCCTCCGCGAGCAGTGCGGCGAGGCGCTCGGGAGCATCCGCCGGGAGGGCCGTGCGCCCGAAGGTGAACCGCACGGCCGTCTGAGCGACCTCGGGGGCGATGCCGCACGCGAGCAGCACGGGGGAGGGCTCGTCGCTGCCGGCCGCGCAGGCGGAGCCGCTGGACGAGATCACCCCGCGGCGCTCCAGCTCCAGCAGCACCGCCTCGCCGCTCACGCCGGAGATCGTGAAGCTCGCCGTCGCGGGCAGACGCTGCGTGGAATGCCCCGTCAGCGCGGCCACGGGCACACGTCGCTGCACCTCGACGATGAAACGCGTCGTCGTGGCCGCCACCCTGGTCGCCGTGTCTTCGCGCTCCCGCTCGGCGAGCTCCAACGCCGTCGCCAGGCCCACCGCTCCCGCGACGTCGACGGTGCCGGACCGCCGTCCACGCTCCTGAGCGCCGCCGTGCAGGAGCGGTTCCAGAGGGAGGCGTCCGCGGACGACGAGCGCCCCGGTCCCTTTGGGAGCGCCGAGCTTGTGCCCGGCGACCGACACGGCTTCGGCATCCAGATCATGCAGGGGCAGCCAGCCGGCCGACTGCACGGCGTCGACATGGAGGGGCACGCGGCGGGCGCGGACGACCTCGCGGAGCGCGGCGATGTCCTGGACGGTGCCGATCTCGTTGTTCGCGTGCCCGACGGACACGATGGCCGTGTCGTCGGTGAGCACCGTGTCGAGGGCGTCCGGCCCGATCCGCCCGGTCCCGTCCACCGCGGGCATCGCCACCGTCACCCCGTGGAAGCGCGCGAGGTACGCCGCCGACTCCCGGATCGACTCGTGCTCGATGGGGGACACCACGACGCGCCGCCGCCCGGAGGCGAGCGCTGCCAGCGTGATCCCCTTCACGGCGAGGTTGTTCGCCTCCGTGCCGCCGCCGGTGAAGACGACGTCGCCCGCCCGCACCCCGAAGACGCGGGCGACCCTGGCGCGGGCATCCTCCAGCGCGCGCGCTGCCGTCTCGCCCGCGGTGTGGTGGCTGGCGGGGTTGCCGAACACCTCGGTGAGGAAGGGTTCCATGGCCGCCCGTACCTCGGGGCGTACCGGCGAGGTCGCGGCGTGATCGAGGTACAGCACGAGACTCAACCGATCCGGAGGTCGAGTCCGAGGTCCAGCGCCCGCGCGGAGTGCGTGAGGGCTCCGACCGAGATCACGTCCACCCCGGTGTCGGCGATGGCGCGGACGGTGGTCAGGTCGACGCCGCCCGAGGCCTCCACGGTGGCGCGCTCGCCGATGAGGGCCACGCCGGCGCGCAGATCGTCGAGGGAGAAGTTGTCCAGCAGCACGGTGTGCGCACCGCCGTCGAGCACCGCCGGGATCTGGTCGAGACGGTCGACCTCGACGACCACGTGGGCGGTGTGCGGCAGCCGCGAGAGTGCCTCGCGAAGAGCCGTCGCGAGGTCGAGCCCGGACCGCTGGAGCACCGCGAGGTGGTTGTCCTTCGCCATGACCGCGTCGGAGAGGGAGTACCGGTGGTTCCGGCCGCCGCCTGACACCACGGCGTGCCGCTCGAACGCCCGCAGTCCTGGCGTCGTCTTGCGGGTGTCTGCGATGCGCGCCCGCGTCCCCTCCACTTCGCGGACATAGGCGGCGGTGAGGGTCGCGATGCCCGACATCCGCTGCACGAAGTTCAGGGCGACACGCTCGGCGGTGAGGAGCGTGCGGGCCGGCCCTGTCACGGTGGCCAGCACGTCGGAGGCGGTGAAGGCATCGCCGTCGCCCACGTGCAGGTCGACGACGACATCGGGATCGGTGAGGAGGAACGCGGTGGCGAAGACCTCACCGCCGCTGAAGATCCCGTCCTCGCGGGCGACGAGGTCGGCCGTGGCCGTCGTCTCCGCGGGGAGCAGGGTGATGCTGGTGAGGTCGCCCCACGGGGCGTCCTCCTCGAGTGCGGCTCCGACGACGCGGTGCAGGGTGGCGCGGGTGATCATCAGGCGGTCTCCAGGATCGGTGCGTGTTCCGCCCTCGGCTCGGCGGGGACGGGGTCGTCGCGGTGGTGGGCGCCGACCGAGACGGGGCGGGCAAGGGCAGCACGGATGGTGGCGTCGGCGACCTGCAGCAGGTTCCGGTCCTCGTGCGCGCGGGCGTCGGAGGGGGGAGGCGTCTCGACGGCCCATCCGCGCACGATCCGGAGCGCGCGCTGCAGGCCCGATCCGGTCCGGTGCAGGCCGACCTCGTCCCACAGCAACCGCTGCAGCCCGGCGCGGTCGAACGGGGGGAGAGGCTCCGGTGCGACATCCGCGTCTGCCGAGTCGGTCGGCGACGGACGCGGGGTGATGTCGACGGCAGTGGCCCACGATCCGTCCAGGGCGGCGGCGGCCCTGGCACCGAACACGGCGCCTTCGAGGAGCGAGTTGGAGGCGAGCCGGTTGGCACCGTGCACCCCCGTGCGGGCGGTCTCACCGACGGCGTAGAGCCCCGGGATCGTGGTCCGTCCGTGGCGATCGGTGACGACGCCGCCCATGAGGTAGTGGGCGGCGGGCGTCACCGGCAGCGGCTCCCTGGACCAGTCGAAACCGCGAGCACGTGTCACCCGGTCGATGGTGGGAAAGCGGCGGGCGAGCGCGTCCGCCCCCAGCGCCGTCGCGTCGAGGTGCACGGGCGCCCCCTGCCGGGCGGCCTGTCGGGCGATGGCTCGCGCGACGACATCCCTCGGCGCGAGCTCCCCGTCCGGGTGGCTGTCGAACACGAACCGTCGCCCTTCGTAGTCGCGGAGCACGGCACCCTCGCCGCGGATGGCTTCGGAGAGCAGGAAGACCGGGGTGCCGGGAAGCGCGGTCGGGTGGAACTGCACGAACTCCAGGTCGGCGACGGCGGCGCCAGCGCGCAGGGCCGCCGCGATGCCATCGCCGGTCGCCTCCGCCGGGTTGGTCGTGTGCGCGTAGAGCTGCCCCGCCCCGCCCGTCGCGAGGATCACGGCGTCGGCCCGGATCTCGGCCGTGTCCCCGTCGCGGAAGACCGTGATCCCACGGACCCGTTGCTCCTCGACGACGAGGTCGAGGAGCATCGTCCCCTCGCAGACGGCGATGGACGCACGGCGAACGGCGGCGCATAGCGCCGCGGAGATCGCGGCGCCGGTGGCGTCGCCTCCGGCGTGCAGGATGCGGGCATGAGTATGCGCCGCCTCGCGCCCGCGGGCGAGAGCGCCGCCCGGAGTCCGGTCGAAGGCGACGCCGCGGGCGAGGAGCTCGGCGCTCCGGGCCGCGCCGTCCGCCACGAGCGCGTCGACCGCGGCCGGATCGCACAGACCCCCTCCGGCGCTGATCGTGTCGGCGGCGTGCGTGGCCGGTCCATCTCCCGGCCCGTAGCTGCCGGCCACACCGCCCTGCGCGAGAGGCGTGCATCCGCCCCCGAGGTCGCCCTTCGTCACGACTGTCACCGTGTGCCCGGCCTCGTGAGCGTGCAGCGCGGCGGTGAGGCCGGCGATGCCGGAGCCGACGACGACGACGTTCATCGTGCCCCGGCGGCCACCGGCGGCTTGGCGGCCAGCATCCGCTCGAGCGCGAGGCGAGCCGGGTCGGCGACATCGGGGGAGACCGTGATGCGGTTCGGTGTGCGGCCGGCGACCAGCTCCTCCAGGACCCACGCGAGGTAGCCCGGGTGGATGCGGTACATGGTCGAGCACGGGCAGACGACCGGGTCGAGGCAGAAGATCCGGTGCTGCGGGTACTGCGCGGCCAGGCGGCGCACGAGGTTGATCTCGGTACCGACGGCGAAGGTCGTCGGCTCCGTCGCCTCGGCGATGGCGCGGCGGATGTACTCGGTGGAGCCCGCCTCGTCGGCCGCGTCGACGACCTCCATCGGGCACTCCGGGTGCACGATCACGCGGACTCCCGGGTGCTCGGCCCGAGCCTGGTCGATCTGTGCCACGGTGAAGCGCCGGTGCACGGAGCAGAACCCGTGCCAGAGGATCACCTGCGCGTCGACGAGCTCCTCCGCGGTGGAGCCGCCCAGCGCTCGCCGCGGGTTCCACATCGGCATCCGGTCGAGGGGCACCCCCATGGCCTTCGCGGTGTTGCGTCCCAGATGCTGATCGGGGAAGAAGAGCACCCGGCGGCCGCGGGCGAACGCCCACTCCAGTACCGTGGCGGCGTTGGACGAGGTGCACACGATGCCGCCGTGTCGCCCGACGAAGCCCTTG
This sequence comes from Microbacterium paraoxydans, assembly GCF_900105335.1. NCBI lineage: Bacteria > Bacillati > Actinomycetota > Actinomycetes > Micrococcales > Microbacteriaceae > Microbacterium > Microbacterium paraoxydans. The sequence goes on from NZ_LT629770.1 coordinate 3,158,653, forward strand.
ATCGCCGCTGAGGAGTTCATGTAGGTGACGGGGATCACCGGCACGCGGCCGTCGGCGTCCGGGGTGTCGAGGTCGCCCAGCACGTCGGCGAGCTGCTCCCAGCACTCCTCGACCTGGTCGATGTCGGCCATATCCGCCATCGAGCACCCCGCGGCGAGGTTCGGCAGGATCACCGCCTGGTCGGGCTGGGAGAGGAGGTCGGCGGTCTCGGCCATGAAGTGCACACCGCAGAAGACGATCGCCTCCGCATCCGGCCGCATCGTGGCGGCGGTGGCGAGCTGGAACGAGTCGCCCACCTCGTCCGCATGGGCCACCACCTCCTCGCGCTGATAGAAGTGCCCGAGGATCACCACCCTGTCTCCGAGCGTGGCCTTCGCCGCCTCGATGCGTCGGTGGAGCTCCGCCTCGCCGGCCTCGCGGTATGCCCCGGGGAGCTCTCCCTGCCGGGGAGCCCCGGTGGGGATGACATCACCCATGGAGGAGCCGGGTCCGTAGCCGGGGCGTGTGTCGAAATCCCAGGGGCCGACGGCGAGGTCGGTCGTGCAGGTGGCGTCGGTGGAGACCCCGCCGACGATGGCCTGGATCGCGTGGTCGACGGACGGGTCCGCAGGGGGGACTGCGGGCGTCGGGACGAAGGTGATGCTCATCGGGTTCTCGTTTCCTCGGGGCGGAGCGGACCGCGGTCGGCCAGCTCGAGATCGGTGTCGTCGCGGTACAGGCGGGCCGGGCGATGACTGCCCGTCCGGAAGCGGTCGGTGCGGGTCAGGTTGCCGGCGGACTCGACCTGCCGCCGGAAGTTCGCGGGGTCGAGCGCGCGCCCCAGGATCGACTCGTAGGCTTCCCGGAGCTCGGCGAGCGTGAACTCGGCGGGCAGGAAGCCCTGGGCCACACGGCTGTATCCGACCTTGTTCCGCAGGCGCCAGAGCGCGTACTCGATGATCTCGCGATGATCGAAGGCGAGCGCCGGCAGGTCGTCGGCAGCGAACCATTCCACGTTCTCCGGCGCGCGGCCCGAGGCCCGGTGCGCGGTGATCTGGGCCTCGACATCGTCCTGGCGGAGCAGGGCCCAGTACACGATCGAGACGACCCGCGTGGGGGAGCGGTCGACGGCGCCGAAGGCGTAGAGCTGCTCCAGGTAGGTGGGGGCGAGGCCGGTCGTCTCGGCGAGCGTGCGGGCCGCGGCATCGACCGGCGACTCCTCGGGGGTGAGCCACCCGCCGGGGAGTGCCCACCGCTCCGCGAACGGCTCGCGGGTGCGGCGGACGAGGGGGAGCGCGAGCACGGGCGGACCATCGTCACCGCGGCGCAGCGTGAGGATCACCGTCGAGACGGCGACGCGGATGTCCGCACTTCGAGTCATTGGCACCTTAACCTCCGGATTCGATCTTAGTGTCATCGGGACCTTTAGTGCGCGCAGATGACGAACGAACGCGTCGAGTCCGAAACGTTATCTCCTCCCCGCGGGAAGGCTTGTCCCCCCGGGGTGGGTTTGTTAGGTTACTGTCCTAACAAACCCCTTCGAGAGTGGCCACCGGCCGCCTCCCGGGGTTCCCGTGAACCCCGCCCGGGGTTCGGCTCCAACCGGAGAATCCCTCCTGCAGTGCAGCACCGAGAGGAAATGAAGAATGATCCGTAACGGAAAGCGCAAGATCGCGCTCACGGCGGTCGCGGGGGCCTCGGTCCTCGTCCTGGGCCTGACGGCCTGCGGCGGCGGCGGTAGCGATGACGGAGGCGGCGACGCGTCCAGCGACCGCGCCCTCCGCGTCTGGGCCGGCAGCACGACGCCGATCACCACGAACTACAACCCCTTCGCCCCGAACGTGCTCCATGGCGCACTCGGCCCGATCTACGAGCCCCTGTTCTTCTACAACAAGACCAAGGACGAGGAGCCCATCGGCCTCATCGGCGAGTCCTTCGAGTACAACGAGGACGGCACGCAGATCACGGTGAAGATCAAGCCCGACTTGAAGTGGAGCGACGGCGAGCCGCTCACGGCCGCGGACGTGGCCTTCACCTTCCTGTACGAGGCGAACAACCCCGAGGGCAATCAGCTGGTCTCCGCGGAGGCCACCGACGACACCACGGTCGTGCTCACCTACGGCATCGCGCAGTACACCACGGAGTTCCAGCGGATGGGCTCGAGCTACATCCTCCCCGAGCACATCTGGAAGGACGTCGACGACTTCGCGAACTTCACGAACGAGGAGCCGGTCGGGTCGGGCCCGTACGTCGTGGACAAGACCACGAGCGAGTCCTACACGCTGGTCGCCAACGAGAACTACCGCGGTGCCGACGAGCTGGCCATCAAGAAGGTCCAGTACATCGCGGTCGACAACAACCAGACCGCGCAGGATCTCGTGACGGCGGGCGAGCTCGACTGGACCGGCATGTTCATCCCGAACCCGGATGACGCGACCGCCAACGGCAAGATCGAGTGGATCAACACTCCGCAGGACCCGACGGTGCTCTACACGTGCTCGAACGCCGAGCTCGGCTGCACGGGTCCGCAGACGGACGTGGCCGTCCGGCAGGCGCTGAACGTCGCCGTCGACCGGGCCACCATCAAGGACAAGGCGTTCGTCGGTCTCACCGCCGACGTCTCGCCCGCCTACACGCTGCTCCCGCGCGATGAGAAGTGGCTCACGGACGACGCGTACGAGGTCAGCCCGCAGGAGGCCAATGTCGAGGAGGCCGCGTCCATCCTCGAGGCCGCCGGCTACACCAAGGGCTCGTCGGGCATCTACGAGAAGGACGGCGCTCCCGTCGAGCTCAGCCTGATCTCGGTCGACGGCTGGACGGACTACAACGACGCCGCGAAGCTCATCGCCGAGCAGGCCGAGGCCGCGGGCATCAAGATCACCGCGTCGACCGTGCAGTGGCAGGAGTTCGTCGACGCCCGCCAGTCCGGCGAGTTCCAGCTGATCGTCGGCGGCGTGGTCGGCACGACCATCGCCGACCCGTTCCAGATCTACCGCGACTGGTTCGGCGGCACCGAGGTGCAGTCCACCAGCCCGGTCGGCACCGAGATCCCCCCGGGGCGCTGGAACTTCAGCCGCTACAACAACCCCACCGTCGATGCGGCCATCCAGCAGGCCATCAGCACCGAGGACGAGGCCGAGCGCAAGGAGCTCTACGCCACCATCCAGGACGCGATCGTCAACGACGTGCCCTACATCCCGCTCGTGATCAACGCCACGCAGACCTTCTACAACACGAAGGACTACACCGGCTGGCCGACCGAGGAGAACCTCTACGCGTTCCCGCCGTCCTGGGGCGCCATCGCTGCCGGATACGTGCTGACGCAGATCAAGCCCGCCGGCTGAGTGACGAGAGGAGCAGGGGAAGCAGGAAGTCAGGACGAGTGACATGAAGTTCTATGCACGAAGGATCGGGTTCTACGCGTTCACGCTGTGGGCTGCGATCTCCATCAACTTCCTGCTTCCCCGGCTCATGCCGGGGGATCCCGCCGACATCATGATCGCCAAGATGCAGCGGGCCGGCGGAGAGGTCTCCGAGACCACCATCCGCAACATCAAGCTCCTGCTCGGCGGCGACGATGCGTCCCTCTGGGAGCAGTACCTCGCCTACTGGGGACGCATGCTCCGAGGCGATCTCGGGGTGTCGGTGACCAAGTTCCCCACCCCGGTGGCCGAGCTGATCGCCGGCGCCCTGCCCTGGACGCTGGTGCTCGTCGGCACCGCGACGGTCATCTCCTTCCTGCTCGGCGTCGTGCTCGGCGCCTGGGCCGGGTGGAAGCGCGGTACCTGGGTCGACCACCTGATCCCGGCAACCACCGTGCTGCAGTCCATCCCGTACTTCTGGCTCGCGCTCGTCCTGATCGCCGTCTTCGCGGTCGGGCTCGGCTGGTTCCCGATGTTCGGCGGCTACGACGTCTTCGACTTCCCGGAGGGCCCGGAACCGACGTGGGCGTTCTTCACCGACGCCGTGGCGCACTCGCTCCTTCCCGCGATCACGATCGTGATCAGCTCCGTGGGGGGCTGGATGTTCGGCATGCGCAACATGATGGTCTCCACGCTCGCCGAGGACTACGTCCTCACCGCTGAGGCCAAGGGACTGCGGCCGCGGCGCATCATGACGACGTACGCGGCCCGCAACGCGGCCATCCCGTCGATCGCGGGCTTCTCGATCACCCTCGGGTTCGTCGTGGCCGGCTCCATCGTCATGGAGCAGGTTTTCACCTACCCGGGCGTCGGCAAGCTCATGTTCCAGGCCGTCACCAACAACGACTACGCGCTGATGCAGGGACTGTTCCTCGTGATCACCCTCACGGTGCTCGTCGCCAACTTCTTCATGGACCTCGTCTATGGCTTCATCGACCCGAGGGCTCGCCAGAATGTCTGACACGAAGAACCCGCTCCTCGTGGAGGAGCCTCCCACCGTCGCCCCCGAGGGCACCGTCGCCCTGGCCACGCAGCGTCAGGAGCGCCGGCGCCGCCGGATCCTGCCCAGCACGTCGCCGAAGTTCATCGTCGGGTCCGTCCTCGTGCTCGCCATCGTGCTCTTCGCGATCATCGCGCCGTTCTTCACGCAGAACCCGCGCAGCACCGACAACCCCGCCCTCGCCGCGCCCTCGGCGGAGCACTGGCTGGGCACGACCAAGCTCGGCAACGACGTGCTCGCTCAGCTCGCCGTCGGGGCGCAGGGGTCGCTGCTCATCGGCGTCACGGCCGGCGGCATCGCCATCGTGCTCTCGCTCCTCTTCGGTGTCCTGGCCGGGTACCTCGGCGGCTGGCGGGAGGACGTCCTCGCTCTCCTGACGAACGTCATGATCGTGATCCCCGGACTGCCGCTGGTCATGGTGATCGCGTCGTTCGTGCCGCAGCGCAGCTGGCAGCTCGTGGCCTTCGTCCTGGGCATCACCTCCTGGGCCGGAGCGGCGTACGTGCTGCGGCTGCAGACCCGCTCGCTCCGCACCCGCGATTACGTGTACGCGTCGAAGGTGGCGGGGGAGAAGTCCCTCCGGGTGATCCTCGTCGAGATCATGCCGAACCTGCTCCCGCTGCTGACCGCGCAGTTCCTCTTCGCGATCATCTTCGCCATCCTCGGCGAGGCGGGGCTGTCGTATCTCGGTCTCGGTCCGAACTCCTCGATCACCTGGGGCTCGATCCTCAACGACGCCCAGTCCGGTCAGGCCCTCGGTCGCGGTGCCTGGTGGTGGTTCGTGCCGCCGGGCATCATGATCGCGATCCTCGGCGCGGGACTCGCGCTGATCAACTTCGCCATCGACGAGGTCATCAACCCGAAGCTGCGCAACGCGCCCGATGCGGCCCGTCGTCTGCGCAAGGCCGCGAAGGAGAAGGGGGTCACCGCATGAGCGACGCCGTGCTCACCGCCAGGAACGTCTCGATCGAGTACGAGGTCGACCCGCCCGTCAAAGCCGTCCGCGACGTTTCGCTGACGCTCCACCGCGGCGAGATCCTCGGACTCGCGGGGGAGTCGGGCTGCGGCAAGACGACCCTCGCGTACGGGATGAACCGGCTGCTCAAGGCGCCGGCGCTGATGACCGACGGCGAGATCGTGTTCCACGACCGCGACGGCCACGACATCGACGTCGTCGGACTCGACGGGGACGGGCTGCGCGCTTTCCGCTGGGACAAGATCTCGATGGTCTTCCAGGGGGCGATGAACTCCCTCAACCCCGTCATCTCGGTCCGCGCGCAGATCTTCGACATCTTCGACACCCACCGCCCCGGAATGTCGAAGAAGGCCAAGCAGGAGCGCGCGGAGGAGCTGCTCACGCTCGTCGGCGTCGACCCCGGCCGGCTGACGAGCTTCCCGCACGAGCTCTCCGGCGGCATGCGCCAGCGCATGATGATCGCGATGGCGCTCGCGCTCGACCCGCAGGTCATGATCATGGACGAGCCCACCACGGCGCTCGACGTGGTCGTGCAGCGCGGCATCATCCGGGAGATCATGCGCCTGCGCGAGAAGCTCGGCTTCGCCGTCATCTTCATCACGCACGATCTGCCCATGCTGATCGAGATCAGCGACCGCATCGCGGTCATGCTGCAGGGCCGGATCGTCGAGCAGGGCACCGCGGCCGAGATCTACCGCAACCCGCAGCACGAGTACACCCAGCGGCTGCTGTCGAGCTTCCCGTCCCTCACGGGCGAGCGGGGCGACTTCGTCCGCAGCGGCAGCGTGAACCAGGAGGTCATCCGATGAGCGTGGACGGGACGAGGCGCGGCGGCACCCTCGAGGCGAGGAACCTCGTGAAGGACTTCCACCTGCGCTCGGGGTTCCGCACCAGCGTGCTGCACGCGGTGAAGGACGTGTCGTTCACGCTGGAGGCCGGGCGGACCACGGCGCTCGTCGGCGAGTCCGGGTCGGGCAAGTCGACCATCGCCCGGATGCTGATGAAGCTGGAGACGCCGACCTCGGGAAGCATCCTCCTCGACGGTGAGGAGTCCGGCACGCGGGGGTCGAGCCTCGAGCGCTACCGGTCGGACGTGCAGATGGTCTTCCAGGACCCGTTCGCCTCACTCAACCCGTTCCACACGATCGTGCACCACCTGGAGCGTCCGATCCGGTTGCACCACCCCAAGCTCGACAGCCGCGAGGTGCGGGCGCGGGCGATCGAGCTGCTGGAGCGCGTGCGGCTCACTCCGGGCGAGAGCTTCGCGGAACGGCGCCCGCACGAGCTCTCCGGCGGACAGCGGCAGCGTGTGGCGATCGCGCGGGCCCTGGCCCCCGGCGCCCGGTTCATCGTGGCCGACGAGCCGGTGTCGATGCTCGACGTGTCGATCCGGCTCGGCGTGCTCAACCTGCTCGCCGAGCTGCAGCGCGAGGAGAACCTCGGCGTCCTCTACATCACGCACGACCTCGCGACCGCGCGGCACTTCTCCGACGACATCATGGTCCTCTTCCAGGGCGACGTCGTGGAGCGGGGAACGGCCGACGAGGTGATCCTGAACCCGCAGCACGAGTACACGAGGACGCTTCTGGCGGCGGCCCCCGAACCGGAGAACCTCGGCAGGCTCCGTGACGAGGTCAGAGCGGAGCTCGCGCTGGGCTCCTGAGCGGGCGGGGGAGACCGCTAGACTGAACCCACAATCGAAGACAGGCCGAACGACCGACGCGGGAGAGCCCCGGCGCACGCAGCCGGGCACCGAAGGAGCAAGCCTCCCCGCCAATCTCTCAGGTACGCGTACCGCGGAGGTCCGGCCGCTCTGAAAAGCGATCCCGAGCACCGGGGGATCCGCCGACGGTGAAAGCCCTGCGCTCGCGCGGGCGAAGCTCTCAGGCCCATGACAGAGGGGGAGTTCCCAGGGACGACGTCGTCGTCCCGCCCGACCCAGCCCGGGAGAACTCCATGTCCGACCCCCGCTACACCCCGTTGCGCGAGCGCCATGAGGCGCTCGGCGCCTCCTTCACCGATTTCGGCGGCTGGCAGATGCCGGTGCGCTACACGTCCGACCTCGCCGAGCACCACGCGGTGCGGCAGGCGGCGGGCGTCTTCGACATCTCGCACATGGCCGAGTTCACGGTCCGCGGCACCGGCGCGGCGGCCTTCCTCGACTACGCCCTCGCCGGGCGGCTGTCGGCTCTCGCGGTCGGCAAGGCGAAGTACTCCCTGCTGCTGACGCCCGAGGGCGGCATCGTCGACGATGTGATCGTCTACCGCCTGGCCGACGACGACTTCCTCATCATCTCCAACGCGGGCAACCGCGACGCGGTGCGTCAGGCACTCACCGCGCGGGTCGCGGACGCGGACGCGGGCCCCGTGGAGGTCGCCGACGTCTCGGACGACTACGCGCTGATCGCCGTGCAGGGCCCGCGGGCCGAGGAGATCCTCGCCGCGACGGCGGGCATCGCCGACGTCAGCGTCCCCTGGGCAGAGCAGAAGTACTACGCGTGGGCGACCGCGTCGTTCGCCGGGGAGCCGCTGCTCCTCGCCCGCACCGGCTACACCGGGGAGGACGGCTTCGAGCTCCTCGTCCCGGCCGCCCACGCGACCGCACTGTGGGACGCCGTCCTCGACGCCGGCGCGCCGCACGGGCTCGTCCCCGCCGGCCTCGCCGCGCGCGACACCCTCCGCCTGGAGGCGGGCATGCCGCTCTACGGGCATGAGCTCAGCCTCGACACCGCACCCGCCCAGGCCGGCCTCGGCCGGGTCGTGGTCGCCGCGAAGGAGCGTTTCGTCGGCAAGGACGCACCGGCGCCGGCCGACGACGCCCGCATCCTCGTCGGCCTGACGGCGGAGGGGCGACGCGCCGGCCGCGCCGGCTATGCGGTCGTCGACGCCGACGGCTCTCCGATCGGCGAGATCACCAGCGGCGCCCTGAGCCCGACGCTCGGCCATCCCATCGCGATGGCGTACGTCGACCCTTCTTCCGCGGAAGAGGGAACCGCAGTATTCCTTGATGTGCGGGGGACCCGTATCCCCGCGACCGTGACCGCCCTGCCTTTCTACCGGAGGACAAAATGACCGACCTCAGCGCACTCCGCTACACCGACGAGCACGAATGGATCGCCGGTGACGGCGACACCGTGACGATCGGCATCACCGACTACGCCGCCGAGAAGCTGGGGGATGTCGTCTTCGTCGAGCTCCCCGCCGTCGGCACCGAGCTGACCGCCGGCTCCGTCGTCGGCGAGATCGAGTCCACCAAGTCGGTCGGGGAGCTCTACGCCCCGGTCGCCGGCACGGTCGTCGAGATCAACGACGCCGTCGTCGACGACCCCTCGCTCGTCAACGCCGAGCCGTTCGAGGGCGGCTGGCTGCTCAAGGTGTCCGTCGCCGCCGGCGCGCTGGACGGACTGCTGGACCGCGACGCCTACGTCGCACTCACGGAGGGCTGATCCGGAAGTGGTTGCATTCGCCGATCGTCACATCGGACCGACCGAGGCCGCCCAGCGCACGATGCTCGACGCGCTGGGTCTCGGTTCCGTCGACAGCGGGACGCTGAGCCCGGTCGAGGAACTCATGCGTCAGGCCGTCCCCGCCTCGATCTACACGGGACCGGAGGACGCGGTCGCCGACTCCCGCATCCCGGTCGCCGCGTCGGAGACGGAGGCGCTGGCCGAGCTGCGTGCCCTCGCCGCGCGGAACACGGTGAACCGCTCGATGATCGGCCTCGGATACTACGGCACCGTCACGCCGCAGGTCATCCAGCGCAACGTCCTCGAGAACCCGTCCTGGTACACGGCCTACACGCCGTACCAGCCCGAGATCTCGCAGGGGCGCCTCGAAGCGCTGATCAACTTCCAGACGATGGTGTCCGAGCTCACCGGCCTCACCACCGCGAACGCGTCGATGCTCGACGAGTCCACCGCGGTCGTGGAGGCGATGCTGCTCGCGCGCCGGGCCGCGAAGACCTCCTCGAACGTCTTCGCGGTGGACGCGGATGCGCTGCCGCAGACGAAGGCCATGCTCGCGTCCCGGGCCGAGGCGCTCGGCATCGAGCTCGTCACGGTCGACTTCGCGGCGGGGGAGGAGCTCCCCGCCGAGCTCTTCGGCGTTTTCGTGCAGTATCCGGGGGCTTCGGGCCGCGTATGGGATCCGTCCGCGGTGTTCGACGCCGCGCACGTCGCCGGCGCGCTCGCCGTCGCGGCCGCCGACCTGCTCGCGCTGACGCTCCTCACCGCGCCCGGCACCCTCGGGGCCGACGTGGCCGTGGGCACGACGCAGCGCTTCGGCGTGCCGATGGGCTTCGGCGGCCCGCACGCCGGCTACATGGCCGTGCGCGCAGGCCTGGAGCGGCAGCTGCCCGGACGCCTCGTCGGCGTCTCCGTCGACGCCGAAGGCAAGCCGGCCTACCGTCTCTCGCTGCAGACCCGGGAGCAGCACATCCGCCGCGAGAAGGCGACGTCGAACATCTGCACCGCCCAGGTGCTCCTCGCCGTGATGGCGTCGATGTACGCGGTCTATCACGGCCCGGACGGGCTTCGCGAGATCGCCCGCGACGTCGCCGCCAAGGCGGCCCTGCTGCGCGACTGGCTCGTCGAGGCCGGCGCCGAGGTCGTCCATGAGCACTTCTTCGACACGCTGACCGTGCGCGTCCCGGGCCGGGCGGCGGAGTACGCCGACCAGGCGCGAGGCGGCTACGGCATCCTCCTGCGGGTCGCCGACGCCGACACGATCGGCATCGCGGTCGACGAGACGACCACGGTGGCCGAGCTGCACCAGGTCGCGCAGGTCTTCGGCGGGAAGCAGGAGCGCGCCTTCGGCTTCGGCCTCGGCGACGCGGACGCGCTGCCGGACGCCCTCCGCCGCGAAGACGAGTACCTCACGCACCCGGTGTTCCACAGCCACCGCAGCGAGACCGCCATGATGCGGTATCTGAAGAGCCTGTCCGACCGGGACTACGCCCTCGACCGCGGCATGATCCCGCTCGGCTCGTGCACGATGAAGCTCAACGCCGCCACGGAGATGGCCGCCATCACGTGGCCGGAGTTCGCGGGAATCCACCCGTTCGCCCCGGAGGCCGACGTCCGCGGCTACCTGGAGCTCATCGATCAGCTCGAGGGCTGGCTCGCCGAGATCACCGGGTACGACGCGGTGTCGCTGCAGCCGAACGCCGGCTCGCAGGGGGAGCTGGCGGGCCTCCTCGCGATCCGCGGCTACCACCGCGCGAACGGCGACGACCACCGCATCGTGTGCCTCATCCCGTCCTCCGCCCACGGCACGAACGCGGCCTCCGCTGTGCTCGCCGGCATGAAGGTCGTCGTGGTGGCGAGCGACGCGCTCGGCAACGTCGACCTGGACGACCTCCGCGCGAAGATCGCCCAGCACGCCGACGACCTGGCGGCGCTGATGATCACGTACCCGTCCACGCACGGCGTGTACGAGGAGCAGGTCGTGGAGATCACCGGGGCGGTGCACGCGGCCGGCGGTCAGGTGTACGTCGACGGCGCGAACCTCAACGCGCTCCTCGGCTACGCGCGATTCGGCGACCTCGGCGGCGACGTCTCGCACCTCAACCTGCACAAGACCTTCGCCATCCCGCACGGCGGCGGCGGCCCTGGCATCGGTCCGGTCGCGGCGAAGGCGCACCTCGCGCCGTACCTGCCGTCGCACCCGCTCGCGCAGCGCGCCGAGCATTTCGGCGGCCACACGTTCGAGGGCGCGGTGATCTCCGCGGCCCCGTACGGCTCTGCGGGCATCCTCCCGATCTCGTGGGCGTACGTGCGCATGATGGGCGCCGAGGGCCTCCGGCGCGCGACCGCCGCGGCGGTCCTCTCGGCGAACTACATCGCCGAGCGCCTCGGCGGGCACTTCCCGGTGCTCTACACGGGGGAGAACGGACGGGTCGCGCACGAGTGCATCCTCGACCTGCGTCCGCTCAAGGAGGCCACCGGCATCTCCGTCGACGACGTCGCCAAGCGCCTGATCGACTACGGGTTCCACGCGCCGACCATGTCGTTCCCGGTCGCGGGCACCCTCATGGTGGAGCCCACCGAGTCGGAGGACCTCGACGAGATCGAGCGGTTCATCGAGGCCATGATCATGATCAAGGCCGAGGCGGACGCCGTCGCCGCGGGGCGCTGGCCCGCGGATGACAACCCGCTCGTGCACGCCCCGCACACCGCCGTCTCGCTCATCGCGGGGGAGTGGGCGCACGCCTACACCCGCGAGGAGGCCGCTTACCCGGTGCGCTCGCTGGTGGCGGCGAAGTACTGGCCGCCGGTCCGCCGGATCGACCAGGCGTACGGCGACCGCAACCTCGTCTGCGCCTGCCCGCCGATCGAGGCCTTCGCCTGACACGGACCCGCACGACGAACGGCGTCGCGCCCGCCTCCCGGCGGCGCGGCGCCGTTCGCGTTACGCCATGTTTCCGTCATGTGACAGATGGTCACCACTCAGTAACAGTTCGTTAGCCGAACGTCCTGGACTCGCGACCCCCGGGTTACGCTCAGGTATCCCTGCGCGCTCGATGATGAGCCGCGCAGAATTCCCACGTCCACAGGAGGACAAAAGTGAAGCGCAACAAGATCGCCCTCGCGGGCAGCGCACTGTTCGTGATCGGCGCCCTGACCCTGGCAGGCTGCGCCAGCGGCGGCGGCAACACGAGTGACGGAGGAAGCGACGCGAACGCGGATGCCGACGCCATCATCACCACGAACGGCTCCGAGCCGGAGAACCCGCTCATCCCGACCAACACCAACGAGGTCGGCGGCGGCAAGATCCTCGACGAGATTTTCGCCGGACTCGTCTACTACGACGCCGAGGGCAAGCCGGTCAACGACATGGCCGAGGAGATTGTCACCGACGACCCTCAGCACCTCACGATCAAGCTGAAGAAGGGGCAGACCTTCACCAACGGTGAGGAGGTCACGGCCGACAACTTCATCAAGGCGTGGAACGAGGGTGCGAAGGCATCGAACGCCCACCTGTCCGGCTACTTCTTCGAGGACATCGAGGGCTTCAGCTACGAGGAGGACACCGAGCTCACCGGTCTCGAGCAGGTCGACGACTACACGTTCACCATCGCGCTGAACAAGCCCGCCTCGGACTTCGCTCTGCGCCTGGGGTACTCGGCGTACTACCCGCTGCCCGATGTCGCGTTCGAGGACATGGACGCCTTCGGACAGAACCCCATCGGCAACGGCCCGTACATGATCGACGGTGACGACGCCTGGCAGCACGACGTGCAGATCGACCTGGTCCGCAACGACGACTACGAGGGTGGACGCCAGGCGAAGAACGGCGGCCTGACCATCAAGTTCTACGCGACCCAGGAGTCCGCGTACGCTGACCTCCTCGGAAACGAGGTCGACGTGATCGATGCGATCCCGACCAACTCGCTTCCGGTGTTCACCGACGAGCTCGGCGACCGCGCGGTGAACCAGCCTTCCGCCGTCTTCCAGTCCTTCACGATCGGCCAGTTCCTCCCGCACTTCAGCGGCGAAGAGGGCAAGCTGCGTCGTCAGGCGATCTCGATGGCCATCAACCGGGAAGAGATCACCGAGACGATCTTCTCGGGAACGCGCACCCCGGCTGCCGACTTCACGTCGCCGGTGATCGCAGGCTGGTCGGAGGACGTCCCCGGCAACGAGGTTCTGGACTACGACCCGGAGAAGGCGAAGGAACTCTGGGCAGAGGCCGACGCCATCTCGCCGTGGGAGGGTGACTTCAAGATCGCCTACAACGCCGACGGCGGACACGACGCGTGGGTCGATGCGGTCAGCAACAGCATCAAGAACACGCTCGGTATCGAGGCGTCCGGCGACCCGTACCCGACCTTCCAGGACCTGCGCACCAAGGTGAACGACCGCACCATCACCACGGCGGCGCGCTCCGGCTGGCAGGCGGACTATCCGGGTCTGTACAACTTCCTCGGCCCGCTCTACGCGACCGGCGCCAGCTCTAACGACGGCGACTACACGAGCCCGGAGTTCGATGAGCTCATCAAGGCCGGTATCAGCAACCCTGACCCGGACGCTCAGCTCGAGGACTTCACCAAGGCTCAGGAAGTCCTGTTCAAGGATCTTCCGGCGATCCCGCTCTGGTACTCGAACGTGACCGGTGGTTACAGCGAGAACGTCGACAACGTGACGTTCGGCTGGAACTCGGTTCCGCTCTACTACGAGATCACGAAGGCCGGCGAGTAAGTCTGACGGCACTTCACCTGTGAGGCGGTGGCGATCTTCGTCACCGCCTCACAGGCTGTGTTCGGCTCGCTTTCTTTGCCCCTCAGAGAAGGGACAAGCGGATGCTCGGTTACATTCTGAGACGTCTTCTGCAGGTGATCCCGGTCTTCTTCGGAGCCACCCTGCTCATCTATTTCCTGGTGTTCGCCATGCCCGGCGACCCCATTCTCGCCCTCTTCGGCGACAAGACCCCGAACCCGGCTGTCATCGAGCAGCTCCGTGAGCAGTACCACCTGAACGACCCGTTCCTCGTCCAGTACTGGTACTACATCACCGGGGTGCTCCAGGGTGACCTCGGGACCACGTACTCCGGTCGCCCGGTGTCTGCGGTCCTGGCGGCGACCTTGCCCGTGACGGGACGCCTGGCCGTCATGGCCATCGGCATCGAGTTCGTACTCGCCATCGTCATCGGCACGATCTCCGCTCTGCGGAAGGGCAAGCTCTTCGACAACGTCTCCCTCATGGTGGCGCTCGTCGCGATCGCCATCCCGATCTTCGTGGTCGCCTTCTTGGCACAGTACTTCCTCGCCATCCGACTCGGGTGGTTCAAGCCCACGGTCGGAGCGGACAACGACTGGGGCGGACTCTGGCTCCCTGCCCTCGTGCTCGGGTTCAGCCTCTACGCCGTGAGTATGCGGCTGATGCGGAGCTCCGTCATCGACACCCTTAATCAGGACTGGGTGCGTACTGCGTACGGCAAGGGGCTCTCGCGGAATCGCGTGCTCCCCGTCCACGTGCTGCGAAACTCCCTCATTCCCGTCATCACCAACTCGGCCACCAACTTCGGCGTCCTTCTCGTGGGGGCCACCGTCACGGAGGGCATCTTCAACGTGCCGGGTGTCGGCAACACCCTCTTCGAAGCGATCCGACGGGGGGAGGGCCCGACGGTCGTCTCGTTCGTCACGGTCTTCGTCATCCTGTACGTCTTGGTGAACCTGCTCATCGACCTGCTCTATGGTCTGCTCGACCCAAGGATTCGATATGTCTGATCCCACGACCCAGAAACACTTCGTAGCCCCTGTCGAGACGGAGTCCATCAACGTCGATGCCGTCCGAATTTCCGACAAGCCGAGCAATCTCTGGCGCGATGCGTGGCGCGACGTGCGCCGCCGTCCGCTCTTCTGGTTCTCGGTGGTTTTGGCGTTGGTGTTCCTTCTCATGGCCCTCTGGCCGACGCTGTTCACGTCGACCCCGCCGAACAGCGACTGCCAGCTCTCCAACAGCAACGGAGGCCCGACGGAAGGCCACCCGCTCGGATTCACATTCCAAGGGTGCGACATCTACGCGCGGATCGTGTGGGGATCGCAGACTTCGCTGGCGGTGGGCCTCATCGCCACCGTGATCTCCTCGATCCTCGGACTCATCATGGGAGCCCTGGCAGGTTTCTACGGCGGCTGGCTGGACTCGGTCCTGTCCCGCGTCGGCGACATCTTCTTCGCGATCCCCTACATCCTCGCCGCCGTGGTCGTGATGACGGTGCTGAAGGACGCGCGCTCGGTCTGGACGCTGGCTCTCGCCATCGGCGGGTTCGCGTGGGCCTCGACGGCGCGAGTCGTCAGGGCGGAGATCCTCCGCGTGCGGCAGGCGGACTTCGTCATGGCCTCTCGGGCACTGGGGCAATCGAAGTTCCGAGTGCTCCTTAGCCATGTCGTTCCGAACGCGATCGCACCTTTGCTGGTCGTGTCGACGCTCGGCCTGGCGGCGGCGATCGTCGCGGAGTCGACATTGTCGTTCCTCGGGGTCGGGCTCGGCAGCGAGGTCATGTCGTGGGGTAATGACATCGCCAGGGCACAGGCTTCGCTCCGCGTCGCTCCGATGTCCCTCATCTATCCGGCGCTCGCGCTCACCCTCGCGGTGCTCGCGTTCGTCACCCTGGGCGAGCTCATCCGAGACGCCCTCGACCCGAAGGCGAGGGCTCGCCGATGAGCGACCGCACCACCCCACAGATGCCGCTGCTGAGCGTGCGCGACCTCACCGTCGCGTTCCGCACCCAGGGCGGGATGCGCGAGGTCCTGCACGGGATCACGTTCGATGTGATGCCCGGTGAGACGGTCGCCATCGTCGGCGAGTCCGGCTCGGGCAAGTCGACCACGGCGACCGCCATCGTCGACCTGCTCCCGGGCACGGGAACGATCACGGGCGGGTCCATCACGCTGGAGGGACGCCCGCTGACCGGGCTGAGCCGGCGCGACATGGAGGCGGTGCGCGGTCGAGACATCGGCTTCGTCCCGCAGGACCCGATGTCGAGCCTGAACCCCGTGTGGAGCATCGGCTTCCAGGTGAAGGAGGCCGTCCGCGCGAACGGCGTCGCCCAGGGGCGCGCCGCGGCGAAGGCGCGGACGATCGAGGTACTGCAGCAGGCCGGGCTGGCGGATGCCGAGCGTCGCCTGCACCAGTATCCGCACCAGTTCTCCGGCGGAATGCGCCAGCGGGCGCTGATCGGGATCGGCCTCGCGGCCGATCCGAAGCTCCTCATCGCCGACGAGCCGACCTCGGCTCTCGACGTGACGGTGCAGCGGGTCATCCTCGACCACATGGCGTCGCTTACGCGCGACAAGGGCACCTCGGTGCTGCTGATCACGCACGACCTGGGACTCGCGGCCGAACGCGCCGAGAAGATCATCGTCATGAACGGCGGCAACATCGTCGAGGCGGGCCCCAGCCGGCAGATCCTGGAGAACCCGCAGCACCCGTACACGAAGCGACTGGTCGCCGCGGCGCCCAGCGTCGCCTCGCAGCGGATCCAGGCGGTCGTGGAAGACCGGGGCATCGAGACGCTCGACGACCTGGCTGACATCCCGCCGACGGTCCGCGTGACCGGCCTGACCAAGGACTACAAGATCCGGCAGGGCAACTTCCGCAGCGAGGCGTTCCGGGCGGTGGACGACGTGTCGTTCGAGATCCCGCGCGGAAAGACGCTGGCGCTCGTCGGCGAGTCAGGTTCGGGGAAGTCCACGGTCGCGAAGATGGTCCTCAAGCTGGAGGAGCCGACGAGCGGGACGATCGAGATCGACGGGCAGGACGTGTCCCATCTGTCGAACGCGCAGTCGTTCGGACTCCGCCGGCGCATGCAGCCGGTGTTCCAGGATCCCTACGGATCCTTGGATCCGCTGCGGAACATCGGCAACACCATCGCGGAGCCGCTGCAGATCCACGGCGTCGGCGACCGGGCCTCGCATCGGGCTCGCGTGGAAGAGCTCCTGGAGCAGGTCGCCCTGCCGCAGGCGCTGGCCACGCGCTATCCGAACGAGCTCTCCGGCGGACAGCGTCAGCGTGTCGCGATCGCGCGTGCGCTGGCGCTCAAGCCCGACATCATCGTCCTCGATGAGGCGGTGTCGGCGCTCGACGTGCTCGTGCAGGACCAGATCCTGAAGCTCCTCGCCGACCTGCAGTCCGAGCTCGACCTCACCTATCTCTTCATCACGCACGACCTCGCGGTCGTCCGGGTCTCCAGCGACCTGGTCTGCGTCATGGAGAAGGGCAAGGTCGTCGAGCAGGGGACGGTCGACGAGATCTTCGCGAACCCGCAGGAGGAGTACACGGATCGTCTGCTGCAGGCGATCCCCGGTGCCTCGATCCCGCTCGGCGGCCGCTGAGGTGGCATCTCCCGGACACCCCGAGGGCGCACGGACCTACCGCGCGCCCTCGGGCACCGTCGTCTTCGTCCTCAGCATCCTGCTGGTGCTGTTCCTGCTCGGGGACACCGTCGTCAACGGCAGCATCGTGCAGGCGCTGCTCGTGGCGCCCTGGCTGCTGCTCGGTCTGTGGATCGTGTACGAGACCGCTTTCGTCTCCTTCGTCCGCGTGGATCAGGACGGGGCCGTGGTGCAGAACCTGCTGCGTCGCACGACCTTCGGCTGGGCACATGTGCAGGACATCGACATGCGCTGGCAGCTCGAGTTCACGCTGGACGACGGCCGCAGCCTGAGCTGCTGGGGCGGACCGGCGAAGGCGCGTCCGCCCCGTCCGTCCCGCGAGGAGGACGCTGAGGTGAAGGTGCCGTCTGCTCTGCGGGTGCTCACGAGCATCCGCGATCTGTGGAGCGCGGCGCCTGCGACGGCGGATGCGCCGATCCGACGCAGTTGGGACGGCCCGGCCCTCATCGCCCTCGCCGTCATCGTGCTGTGGGCCGTCGCGGCGCTCGTCGTCGTCAACCTCGGCTGAGCGCGCCTCAGCCGGGAAGACCGAACAGGGCGGGCCAGGTCGCCGCGGCCCAGGGATAGCCGACGAACGCCGCCGCGTCGATGAGGAAGTGCGCCACCAGGAACGGCAGCAGCCGACCGGTGCGGTGGTAGAGCCACCCGAAGAGCAGTCCCATCGCGAGGTTGCCGATGAAGGCACCGGGCCCCTGATAGAGGTGGTACGTCGCACGGAGCACCGACGTTGAGACGATGATCGTCCACGGCGACCACCCGAGCTCCCGCAGGCGGGCGAACAGGTATCCGAGCACGACGAACTCCTCCTGGAGCGACGCGCGTGCGGCGGCGAGCAGGAGGATCGGCACGGTCCACCAGTGCGCGTCCAGACCCGCGGGGTTCACGGCCACGAACAGTCCGAGCGCCCGGCCGCCGAGGTAGAGCGCGAGCCCCGGCACGCCGATCGCGAGGACGAGGAGCACGCCCCGGCCGACGTCGCCGGCCACGCGGGTACCGTCGAGGCCGAGGCGCTCCAGGTGCGGGCGAGGGCGCTGCCACAGCAGGAAGCAGACGAGGAGCACCGGTACCAGGGCGAAGCCGATGGACAGCACCTGATAGATGAGGTCGAACACCTCCCGGTCGCTGCGGGAGGGGTTGAGGGTGGCGGTCTGATCCGCGAGGGGCGTGTCGTCGGTGAGCCGATAGGCGAGCTGCACGATCGCGTAGATCGCGGACTGGCCCAGACCCAGGGCGAGCACGATGGCGATCTCCCACCACAGGCGCGCTCGACCCTCACGCGGCTCGTCGCGCCGGATGGGCGCGGTCGACGGCGTCTGCGGCACCGGGGGAGTCGGGTCGGGGAGGCTCACGGGACGATGGTACGACGTGCGTTCAGGAACCCGATCCGCGCGTACGTTATCCTGGAACGTCGGCTTCCCGGCGCAACCCCACACTCTTTGAGGACCCTTGTATGGCGCACGCCCTCCGCTCTGACCTCCGCAACGTCGCAATCGTCGCCCACGTCGACCACGGCAAGACCACGCTCGTCGACGCGATGCTCCGCCAGACGGGCTCCTTCGGCGAACACTCGCACGTGGAGGAGCGCGCGATGGACTCCAACGATCTGGAGCGCGAGAAGGGCATCACGATCCTCGCCAAGAACACGGCGATCACCTACAAGGGCAAGCACGCCGGCGGCAAGGAGATCACGATCAACGTGATCGACACCCCCGGCCACGCCGACTTCGGCGGCGAGGTCGAGCGCGGCCTGTCGATGGTCGACGGCGTCGTGCTGCTCGTGGACGCGAGCGAGGGCCCGCTGCCGCAGACCCGCTTCGTGCTGCGCAAGGCGCTCGAGGCCAAGCTCCCCGTCATCCTCCTGGTCAACAAGACCGACCGTCCGGACGCCCGGATCGCCGAGGTCGAGGAGGAGGCGCACGACCTCCTGCTGGGTCTGGCCTCCGACCTCGTCGACGACGTGCCCGATCTCGACGTCGACGCGCTGCTCGACGTGCCCGTGGTCTACGCCTCCGGCCGCGCCGGCGCCGCGTCGCAGAACCGTCCCGCCGACGGCTCGCTGCCTGACAACGACGACCTCGAGCCGCTGTTCGAGGCCATCCTCGAGCACGTCCCGGCGCCGGCCTACGACGACGAGGCCCCGCTGCAGGCCTGGGTCACGAACCTGGACTCCAGCCCCTTCCTCGGTCGCCTCGCCCTGCTGCGCGTCTTCAACGGCACGCTCAAGAAGGGCCAGACGGTCGCCTGGGTCCGCTCCGACGGCTCGACCAGCAACGCCCGGATCACCGAGCTGCTGAAGACCCGCGCCCTGGAGCGCTACCCGGCCGAATCCGCCGGCCCCGGCGACATCGTCGCCATCGCCGGCTTCGAGGACATCACGATCGGCGAGACCATCGCCGACCCCGAGGACATCCGTCCGCTGCCGGCCATCACGGTCGACGACCCCGCGATCTCCATGACGATCGGCACCAACACCTCGCCGCTCATGGGCAAGGTCAAGGGGCACAAGCTCACCGCACGCATGGTGAAGGACCGCCTCGACCGCGAGCTCATCGGCAACGTATCGCTCAAGGTCGTCGACATCGGGCGTCCCGACGCCTGGGAGGTGCAGGGCCGCGGCGAGCTGGCCCTCGCCATCCTCGTCGAGAACATGCGCCGCGAGGGCTTCGAGCTCACGGTCGGCAAGCCGCAGGTGGTCACCAAGAAGATCGACGGCAAGGTCTACGAGCCGTTCGAGCACCTGACCATCGACACGCCGGAGGAGCACCTCGGCGCGATCACCCAGCTCCTCGCGAACCGCAAGGGCCGCATGGAGAACATGACCAACCACGGCACCGGCTGGGTGCGCATGGAGTTCGTCGTGCCCTCGCGTGGTCTCATCGGCTTCCGCAGCGAGTTCCTCACGACCACCCGCGGCACGGGTATCGCCAACGCGATCTCGCACGGCTACGAGCCGTGGGCGGGGCAGATCACCACGCGCCAGAACGGCTCGATCGTGGCCGACCGCTCGGGTGTCGTCACCCCCTTCGCGATGATCGCGCTCCAGGAGCGCATGTCGTTCTTCGTGCAGCCGACCGAAGAGGTCTACGAGGGCATGGTCATCGGCGAGAACTCGCGCGCCGACGACATGGACGTCAACATCACCAAGGAGAAGAAGCTCACCAACATGCGCTCCTCCACGGCCGACAACTTCGAGTCGATGACGCCGCCGCGCATCCTCACGCTGGAGGAGAGCCTGGAGTTCGCGCGCGACGACGAATGCGTCGAGGTGACTCCGGAGAAGGTCCGCATCCGCAAGGTGATCCTCGACCAGACCGTCCGCGGTCGCGAGGCCTCGCGTCTCAAGCGTCAGGACGCGAACGCCTGATCGCGCCGCACTCCTTTCGAGAGGGCCCCACGCCGCCGCCTGGCCGCGTGGGGCCCTCTCTCATGAAAATCCCAGGTGAGGGCTAGTTTTCGTTCAGGTTGATGACGCAGACTCGTTGACTTGCGCCCGGGGCGATCTCCCGATGAGTCCCCGATATGGGCGTACGACGACCCGAAAGTCAAAGCCTTGCTTC
Organism: Microbacterium paraoxydans; assembly: GCF_900105335.1. NCBI lineage: Bacteria > Bacillati > Actinomycetota > Actinomycetes > Micrococcales > Microbacteriaceae > Microbacterium > Microbacterium paraoxydans. Next base: position 3,179,480 of record NZ_LT629770.1, read on the forward strand.
AGAAGACCCGTGCGCTTCGGCGCGCCTCCGACGCGGCAGCCGCTCGCGCCACCGTCACCCGTACACCCCTCATCGCCCTCGGCGCCGCCACAGCCGCGCTCGTCGGCATCACCCTCAGCGTGGGCCTCGCCTCCGCCCCGGCGGCCGGAGCGGAGCGCTCCGACGCCACCTCCGCCGTCACGAGCCACGACCTCGGCACCGAGCCCCTCACCCGTATCGCCGATCAGGCCGTCATGACGGTCTCGAACGCGACCGATGCGGTCGCCGCGGCGAAGAGCCTGTCAACGGAGGTCGCCGAGTCGGGCCTCGACGTGGGCGCGGCGGCGTCCGTGGACACCACCGCTCTCGAGGACGACCTGGAGACCCTCGCCGACCGATCCACCCTCCCGCTGGTCCTCATCACCGTGACGACCGAGCAGGCCGAGGCGGAGACCGACAAGGTCGTGACCGCGACGGCAGAGCTCCAGCAGGCCTACACCGCCGCGCAGGAGAAGAAGGCGGCAGAGGACGCTGCGCGCGCCGCCGAGGAGAAGGCGGCGGCCGCAGCGGCCGCGCTCGCCTCCGCGAACACGCCGGACGGGGCTCGGGCCACCGCACAGCAGATGATGGCCGACCGCTACGGCTGGGGTGGCGACCAGTTCTCCTGCCTGAACTCGCTGTGGAACAAGGAGTCCGGCTGGAACTACCAGGCGTACAACAACGACGGGGGAGCGACCGGCATCCCGCAGGCGCTGCCCGGCAGCAAGATGGCCTCGGCGGGTGCCGACTGGCAGACGAACGCCGCCACCCAGATCGCCTGGGGCCTGCAGTACATCGCCGACGCCTACGGCACCCCGTGCAGCGCCTGGGGACACTCCCAGGCCATGAACTGGTACTGAGCCGCAGAGCGGGCCCCCTCGCGAACGATTGCCCCTAGCCGTCACCCGACACGGACGCTACCGTGACAGGGAGACGGCTGGGGGCGTCGCGATTTCCGAGGAGGAATGGTGCTCGACCCCACCGTCTGGCTCGACGTCCCGCAGGAGGTCTCCACGGGCACGCTTCCCGGATGGGAGCGGGTGGACGAGCTCGTGCGGGAGGCGCACGCCCGGTACGCGGACGAGGTGTCCGGAGAGGTGGCGGACTACATCCCCGTCCTCGCCGCGGTCGATCCGGAGCTGTTCGGGCTCGCGGTGATCGAGGTGGGCGGCGGCATCCACGACGCCGGAGACGCCCTGCACGCTTTCTCCATCCAGTCGATCTCCAAGATGTTCGTCTACGCGCTGGCGATCCAGGAGCACGGCCACGAGCGGGTCCGCGAGATCGTGGGCGTGAACAACACCGGCCTCGCCTTCAACTCGGTCGTGGCGCTGGAGCTCAACGACGGGCATCCGCGCAACCCGATGGTCAACGCCGGGGCGATCGCGACCACGGCGCTGATGCCTGGCGCCACGGCGGTGGAGCAGTGGGAGCGCGTCCGCGAGGGGCTGTCCGCGTTCGCCGGACGACCGCTGAGCCTGGACGGCGAGGTCTACGCCTCCGAGGCCGGGTCGAACGAGCGCAACCGCGCACTCGGATGGCTGCTGCGCAGCTACGGACGACTGGCCGGCGATCCGGACGAGATCGTCGACGTCTACACCCGTCAGTGCGCGCTCAGCGTGACCGCGCACGACCTCGCCGTCATGGGGGCCACGCTCGCCGACGGCGGGGTCAATCCCGTGACGGGGGAGCGGGTGGTCTCCGCGGACGTCTGCCGTGACACGCTCGCCGTCGTCGCGGCGAGCGGGCTGTACGAGCGGTCCGGGGACTGGCTGTTCGAGATCGGGCTTCCGGCCAAGTCGGGCGTCTCGGGCGGCCTCGTCGCGGTCTCTCCCGGCAAGGGCGCCGTCGCCGGCTTCTCGCCCCGGCTGGACGAGGCGGGCAACTCGATCCGGTCGCAGATGGCGATCGGCCACCTGTCGCGGTCGCTGGGGCTGAACCTCTTCGCCTCCGCGCCCGCGCCCGCGCATTCCGACGATGCGCGTGTCTCGTCAGCCTTGGAAGGAGAGCGCTCATGACCCGCACGGCCCCCGCCCCCGCGAAGACGTCCTGGCTGCCGATGGTCAGCCTGTTCCTCGCACAGGTGCTCATGTCCTTCAACGTCGCGGCGCTGCCGATCTCGCTCGGCGGCATGGTGAGCGACTTCGGCGTCCCGCCGACCGTCGCGAGCACGACGATCGTGATGTACGGCCTCGCCGTCGCGGCGCTCGTGATGACCGGGGCCAAGCTCGGGCAGCGCGTCGGCTGGGTGCTGATCTTCCGCGTCGTCGTCGCGCTCTTCGCGGGGTCGGCCGTGATGATGCTCCTCGCCCCGACCGTCTGGTGGGCCATCGCCGGGCAGGCCGTGGCGGGAGCGGCCGCCGCGATCATCGTCCCCTCGATCGTGGCCCTGATCGCCGAGAACTACCGGGGCGCGCAGCAGGCCACGGCGATCGGTGCGATCGGCTCGGCGCGCGCGATCTCCGGTGTCAGCGCCTTCCTCATCGGAGGGACGCTCGGGACGCTCGTCGGGTGGCGTCCGCTCTTCGTCATCGTGCTGGCGATCGCCGTCGCGGTCTTCGCCCTGAGCTTCACGCTGCGCGGCGACCGCGGCGATGCGGCGATCCGCATCGATCTCGTCGCGGCCCTCCTCATCGGAGCGGCGATCGTGCTGCTCACCCTCGGGTTCAACAACCTCAACACCTGGGGAGCGCTCGCGGCGGCGCCGTCCGCCCCGTTCTCCATCCTCGGGCTCTCGCCGGCACCGATCTTCATCGTGTCGGGGATCATCCTGGGCCAGGGGTTCTTCCTGTGGACCCGGCGGCGGATGGCCGAGGGGAAGGTGCCGCTCATCGACCTGAGCGTGCTGGGGTCGTCCCGGGAGCGCGCCGCGGTGTACGCCATGTTCATCGTCGTGGCGCTGGAGGCCTGCGTGAACTTCACGGTGCCGCTGTACATCCAGATCGTCCAGGGGCGGACGCCGTTCGACACCGCCCTCGCGATGATGCCGTTCAACCTCACGGTGTTCGTGACGGCGACGCTCGTCGTCCGGTTCTACACGCGCTACCCGCCGCGCACGATCGGCGTCTTCGGGTTCATCCTCACCACGGCGGCGCTGGTCTGGCTCTCGGTCGTCGTGACCAACAACTGGGAGACGGTGCCGACCATCGCCGGACTCATCGTGTTCGGCATCGGCCAGGGAGCCCTCGTCACGCTGGTGTTCAACGTGCTCGTGACCGCGGCGCCGCCGGAGCTCGCCGGCGACGTGGGATCGTTGCGCGGCACCACGCAGAACCTCGCCTCCGCGGTCGGGACGGCACTCGCCGGGGCGCTGCTGGTCTCGCTGCTCGCGCTCAACGTCGGACGCGCGGTCGTGGAGCATCCGGAACTGCCGCCGTCGCTGGTGTCGCAGGTCGACCTGAACGAGGTGAACTTCGTCAGCAACGACGAGCTGCGTGCGGTCCTGGACACCACGGACGCGACGCCGGAACAGGTCGACGCCGCGGTCGCCGTGAACGAGGAGTCGCGCCTGCGCACGCTCAAGCTCGGCCTGCTGATCCTCGCCGCGGTGAGCGCGCTCGCGATCCTGCCGGCGTCGCGCCTGCCGAACTACCGTCCGCACGAGATCCCGGATCCCTCGCCGGCCGGGCCGGGGGAGTGATCCTCAGCGGAGCTCGGAGATGAGCACGGCGCTCGTCCCGGGCGCGATGGCCTCGAACACGTGCGCCGCGTCGCCGGCATACGTCAGGTAGTCGCCCGGGTTCAGCACCACGGCATCCTCGGGCGGGCCGACCCGCGCCTGCCCGGCGATGAGGATCACGTGCTCGATCGTGCCCGCATGGTGGGGGTCCGAGCGGCGGGGGTCGCCGGGCTCCGCCTGGATGAGGTACACGTCGCGCCGGGCGCCAGGAGGGCTCGCCGAGAGGAGCGTGGCGCTGTAGGCGGCGGCAGAGGAGGGCACCCCCGCGAGGTCGTCGGCGCGGATGAGGGTGGGGGCGTTGGCCTGCTGGTCGACGAGCACCGCGAACGGGACACCGAGCGCGACGCCCAGCGCCCACAGCGTCTCCACGCTCGGATTGCCTGCGCCGCTCTCGAGCTGGGAGACCGTGGCCTTGGAGATGCCGGCCCGGCGGGCGAGCTCCGAGACGGATAGGTTCGCCGTCTCGCGCTCGCGGCGGAGCGTGCGGGCGATGCGGGTGCGGAGATCCTCCATGCGTTCATCATGGCAAACGATCGTTCGCTTGACTATGCCGAGCGCCATGTTCAGAATGATGATCGTGTGTTCAGTGAAGCGAACGGATGGCTGTCGATGACCGCTGAACGTGAGGTGTGGCGCGAGTCCCTCGGCGTCGTGCTCGCCACGAGTGCCTATGGCATCTCCTTCGGTGCGCTCGCCGTGGCCGCGGGCCTCGACGTGTGGCAGGCGTGCGTGCTCAGCCTCCTCATGTTCACCGGCGGATCCCAGTTCGCCTTCGTGGGCGTCTTCGCCGCCGGCGGCTTGGCCGCGCTGCCGTCGGCGATCGCGTCGGCCGCCCTCCTCGGCGTGCGCAACGTCGCCTACGGCATGCGCATGTCGCCGGTCGTCGGCGGGGGACCGGCGCGACGGGCCGTCGCCGCGCACTTCACCATCGACGAGTCCACTGCGGTGGCGATCGCGCAGGACGATCCGCGCCTGCGCCGGGTGGGCTTCTGGGTCACCGGGGTCGGCATCTTCCTAGGCTGGAACCTCACCACTCTCATCGGCGCGCTGGTCGGCGACGTGCTCGGCGACCCGAAGGCGTGGGGCCTGGATGCCGCGGCGGCCGCAGCGTTCCTCGCCCTGCTGTGGCCGCGACTGCGCCGGCGGCAGGCGGTCGCCGTCGGGATCGCGGCGGCCGTGATCGCGGCCGCCCTGACCCCGTTCCTCCTGCCGGGACTCCCCGTGCTGGTCGCCGCGCTCGTCGCGATCGTCGTCGGGTGGTTCAACTGGCTGGAGACACCGCGAGCCGCAGAGCTCGGCGACGGGGAGGTCGGCGCATGAGTCTCTGGAGCGCCATCCTCCTCGCCGCCCTGATCTGCCTCGCACTGAAGGCCGTGGGCTACCTCGTGCCGCCGAAGGTGCTCGAAGCCCCGCGCCCCGCCCGTATCTCCGATCTCCTCACCGTCGCGCTGCTCGCCGCCCTCGTCGCGGTGCAGTCGCTCGGCGACGGGCAGGCCATCACCGTCGACGCGCGTGTCCCCGCCCTGCTCGTCGCGGCGGGACTCCTCTGGCTGCGGCAGTCGTTCCTCGTGGTGGTGGCAGCCGCCGCCCTCGTCGCCGCGCTGCTGCGGCTGGGGGGTCTCGCCGCCTGACACGTCGTTTCGCCGGACAGCGCCCGGGTAGGATCGGGGGGTGCGCGGGAAGTGGTTGTCGAGGGTGCTGTCCTGGGTGGCTGCTGCCCTGGTGGGTGGGGTCTACGGCGTGGCCGGGACCATCGCGCACAGCGTCATGTGGGGGCCGATCCCGATCGGCCTGATCGTCGCCGCCATCGCCTGCGCCGCGATCCTCATCGCCGTGCGGGCGCTCACCCATGACCGGGGCGCCGCCGTCGCCGCCGGACTCGGGATGCTGGGCATGATCGTGCTCATCTCGGGCGTCGGTCCCGGTGGCTCCGTCGTCGTGCAGGACACCCTCGCCGGGCGCATCTGGACCTATCTCGCCGCCGGCATCGTGCTGCTCGTCATCGCGTGGCCGTCGTTCTCCCGGCAGCCGGTCCGCCCCGCCACGCCGTCCTCGGAGGAACCCGAGGTCCACGGGTCGTAGACTGAGGGGGTGACGTATGTGATCGCCCTCCCGTGCGTCGATGTCAAGGATCGCGCCTGCATCGACGAGTGCCCCGTTGACTGCATCTACGAGGGCGAACGGTCGCTCTACATCCACCCGGATGAGTGCGTGGACTGCGGAGCGTGCGAGCCGGTGTGCCCCGTCGAGGCGATCTACTACGAGGACGACCTCCCAGACGAGTGGCAGGACTACTACAAGGCCAACGTCGAGTTCTTCGACGAGATCGGCTCGCCCGGAGGCGCCGCCAAGGTCGGCGTCTACCCGTTCGACCACCCGATCATCGCCGCGCTCCCGCCGCAGGGCGAGTAGGCCCGCTCCGTGAGCGTCCGCGACCTCGCCGACTACCCGTGGGACGCCGTGGTCCCGTATCGCGAGCGCGCCGCCCGGCACCCTGGCGGGCTCGTCGATCTCTCCGTCGGCTCGCCGGTCGATCCCACGCCGGAGATCGTCCGTCGGGCCCTCGCCGCGGCGACCGACGCCCACGCCTACCCGCAGACCGTCGGCACCCCCGCGCTCCGGGAGGCGATCGTCGACTGGTACGCCCGCCGACGCGGAGTCCCGGACCTCCGCGTCGACAACGTGCTGCCGACGATCGGCTCCAAGGAGCTCGTAGCGCTGTTGCCGACGCTGCTGGGGCTCGGCGCCGGCGACATCGTGGTGCATCCTCGCGTCGCCTACCCGACGTACGACGTCGGCGCGCGGGTGGCCGGGGCGACGCCGCTCGCGGTCGACGACCCGGCGGAGTGGCCGGAAGGCGCCAAGCTCATCTGGATCAACACCCCGGGCAACCCCGACGGCCGCACCTGGACGGTCGACGAGCTCGCCGCGGCGGTGCAGCGGGCGCGGGAACTGGGTGCCGTGCTGGCCAGCGACGAGTGCTACGCCGAGCTCGGCTGGGACGGCCCCTGGGCGGACGAGGCCATCCCGTCGGTGCTCGATCCCCGGGTGACCGGCGGCACGCGGGCGAATCTGCTCAGCGTGTACTCGCTGAGCAAGCAGTCCAACCTCGCGGGGTATCGGGCGGCCTTCGTCGCCGGCTGCGCCCGCGTGGTCGGTGAGCTCCTCGCCGCGCGCAAGCACCTGGGCCTCATGCCGCCCGCGCCGGTGCAGCAGGCGATGATCGTCGCTCTCGGCGACGACGCACACGTCGCGGCACAGAAGGAGCTCTACCGTGAGCGGCGGGCGCTGCTGCTGCCCGCCGTCGAGGCTGCCGGCTTCCGCATCGACGGCTCGCAGGCCGGGCTGTACCTCTGGGCGACCGAGGGGCGCGACGCCTGGGAGTCGATGGCGCGTCTCGCCGACCTCGGGATCCTCGCGGGCCCCGGGCACTTCTACGGCGCCTCGTCGCCTGCGCACGTGCGGCTGTCGCTGACGGCGCCGACCGACCGCGTCGCGGAAGCGGCGCGACGCCTGCGCGGCGCGGATCTGTAGGATCCCTCCCTGTTGCAGCCATCCCTTTGGCGGTTGTCACAGTAGGCCTGCGTGACGACTAGGCTGTAAAGGCGATTCGGTCGGCACCCGGCCCGGCGCTCGGCGCCAGAGATATCGCCAGTTCCGGCTTGATCAAGAACTTGCTGACGCCCGCGATGCCGGGGCGATCAGACAGAAGGAGGAGGTCCGCGTGAGCGCTGCGGCAGACCAGACGGCGAAGCTGACGATCGGCGATACCACCGCCGAATTCCCCCTGGTGCGCGGTACCGCGGGCCACGACAGCATCGACTTCTCGACGCTGACCCGTCAGACCGGCTACACCGGGCTCGACTACGGCTTCGTCAACACCGCCTCCACGAAGTCGGACATCACCTTCATCGACGGCGACAAGGGCATCCTGCGCTACCGCGGCTACCCGATCGAGCAGCTCGCCGGCAGCACCAGCTACCTCGAGGTCGCGTGGCTGCTCATCTACGGGGAGCTCCCGTCCGCCGGAGAGCTGGCCGAGTTCGACGAGAAGATCCGTCGGCACACGCTGCTGCACGAAGACCTCAAGCGCTTCTTCTCCGCGCTGCCGCACACCGCGCACCCCATGTCGGTGCTCTCCTCCGCCGTCGCCGCCCTGTCGACGTACTACGAGGGGCAGACCGACCCGCACAACCCCGAGCACGTCGAGCTGAACACCATCCGCATGCTCGCCAAGCTGCCGGTCATCGCCGCCTACGCGCACAAGAAGAGCGTCGGCCAGGCGTTCCTCTACCCGGACAACTCGCTCGGCTTCGTGGAGAACTTCCTCAAGCTGAACTTCGGCGTGAACTCCGAGCCGTACGAGATCAACCCGACCATGGTGAAGGCCCTCGAACTGCTGCTCATCCTGCACGAGGACCACGAGCAGAACGCCTCGACCTCCACGGTCCGCCTCGTCGGCTCCACGGGAGCCAACCAGTTCGCCTCCGTCTCGGCCGGCATCCAGGCTCTCTCCGGCCCGCTGCACGGCGGCGCGAACGAGGCCGTGCTGACCATGCTCGGCCAGATCCGCGACTCGGGCCAGAGCGTCTCCCGGTTCGTCGAGCGGGTGAAGAACAAGGAAGAGGGCGTGAAGCTCATGGGCTTCGGGCACCGGGTCTACAAGAACTACGACCCGCGCGCCAAGCTCGTCAAGGAGGCCGCGGACGAGGTGCTGAACTCGCTCGGCGTCACCGACCCGCTCCTGGACCTCGCGAAGGAGCTCGAGGAGATCGCCCTCGCGGACGACTACTTCCGTGAGCGGCGCCTGTATCCGAACGTCGACTTCTACACGGGCGTGATCTATAAGGCGATGGGCTTCCCCACCCGCATGTTCACCGTCCTGTTCGCGATCGGTCGCCTGCCCGGCTGGCTCGCCCAGTGGCGCGAGCTCCAGCTCGACCCGCAGACGAAGATCGGCCGTCCGCAGCAGCTCTACACCGGGTCGCCGGAGCGCGCCTTCCCGACGCGCTGAGCGCGGGCGCCGCAGACGCCGAAGGCCCCCTCGCACCGGAGTGCGAGGGGGCCTTCGTCGTCGTCAGGCGCGAGCCGGGATCAGCGTCCCTGGCCGCCGCGCGCGCCCTGGCGGCCCTGGCCGCCCTGGCGCTGCGCACCCGGCGCGCCCTGGCCTGCAGAGCGCGGACGGCGACGACGGCGGGAGGGCGGGGTGGTCGCGGTGCTCTTCTCGCCGCCCGCGGGCCGCTGCTTCGCAGAGCGCTGCTGCTGCGGCTGCGGGGGAGCGGGGCGCACGTGCGGCGCCCGCTCGGGGACGAGCTCGGTCACGGCGTCGGCGGTGAGGTTCTCCAGCGGTGCCGTGATGGCGGCCTTGCGCAGGAGATCCTTCACGTCGCGGCGCTGCTCGGGCAGGACCACGGTGACGACCGTGCCCGCCGCCCCGGCCCGCGCCGTGCGGCCCGAGCGGTGCAGGTAGGCCTTGTGCTCGACGGGCGGGTCGACGTGGACGACGAGGTCGACGTTGTCGACGTGCACACCGCGAGCGGCGACATCGGTCGCGACGAGCACGCGGACGCCCCCGTCCGCCGGGTCGGTGGAGAAGGCGCCGAGGTTGCGCTCCCTGGCGTTCTGGGACAGGTTGCCGTGCAGATCCACGGCCGGGATCCCGGCGGCGGTGAGCTGCTTGGCGAGCTTCTTCGCCTGGTGCTTGGTGCGCGTGAAGAGGATGCGACGGCCGGTGCCCGAGGCGAGGTCGCGCACCAGCACGGTCTTGTTCTCGGGGGAGTCGACGACGAGCACCCGGTGGGTCATCTCGCCGACGGGCACGCTCGCCTCGTCGACCTCGTGGCTGACGGCGTTCGTGAGGAACCGGCGGGCGAGGGTGTCGATGCCGCGGTCCAGCGTGGCGCTGAAGAGCAGGCGCTGACCGTCGGCGGGGGTCGCCGAGAGGATGCGGGTGACGCCGGGGAGGAAGCCGAGGTCGGCCATGTGGTCGGCCTCGTCGAGCACGGTGACCTCGATCGCGCTGAGGCGCACGACCTGCTGCTTCATGAGGTCTTCCAGGCGGCCGGGGCAGGCGACGACGATATCGACGCCGCCCTGCAGCGCCTGCTCCTGCGGACGCTGGCTGACGCCGCCGAACACGGTGGTGACCCGGAGGCCGACGGCCTCCGCGAGCGGGGCGACGGTCGCCGCGATCTGGGCGGCGAGCTCGCGGGTGGGGGCGAGCACGAGGCCGCGGGGCAGGCCGGACCGGCGCTTGTGGCCGGAGGCCGCCAGGCGGGCGACGAGCGGGAGCGCGAAGGCGATGGTCTTGCCACTGCCCGTCCGTCCGCGACCGAGGAGGTCACGGCCGGCGAGCGAGTCGGGCAGGGTGTCACGCTGGATCGCGAACGCCTCGGTCTTTCCGGAGGCGGCGAGAACGGTGGCGAGCTCGGCGGGGACGCCGAGATCGAGGAAGGAAGGCATGCAGAGAACTCCGTCAGCGCACGAGAACGGCGCGGGATAGTGGGGTGAGGTGGGCGAAGACGCAGCGAGTGCGCGTCCGTTCGCCGTGCGAATGGCCAGTTCGGGCTGGAGAGGGGAGCGCGGGCGCTCGCTTCGGTCCTCGGAGACCCCTAGACGACGACGATGCTGACCGGCCGGCGGCGCGGGCAACGGAGCCAGTCTACCAGCGGAGACCGGTCGAAGGCTGCAGGCGGGCTGTCAGGCGTGGAGCGCCTCGTTGAGCGTGACGCCGACGCCGGCGCGGCGGACCGCCTCGACGGCACCCGTGAGCGAGTTACGACGGAAGAGCAGGCCATCCTGACCCGAGAGGTCGGCGCCCTTGACGGTCTTGCGGCCGCCATCGGCCGTCGCAGGACCGTCGGCGAGCACGATCTTCGTCCCGGCGGTGACGTAGAGCCCGGCCTCCACGACGCAGTCGTCGCCGAGGGAGATGCCGATGCCGGCGTTCGCGCCGAGAAGTGTGCGGGCGCCGATCGACACGCGATGCGACCCGCCGCCGGAGAGCGTGCCCATGATCGAGGCGCCGCCGCCGATGTCGCTGCCGTCGCCGACCACCACGCCCTGCGAGATGCGACCCTCGACCATCGAGGCGCCGAGGGTGCCCGCATTGAAGTTGACGAAGCCCTCGTGCATGACCGTGGTGCCGGGGGCGAGGTGAGCGCCGAGTCGCACGCGCGAGGCGTCGGCGATGCGCACCCCGGCGGGCTGCACGTAGTCGGTGAGACGAGGGAACTTGTCCAGGCCCTGGATCTGGATCCCGGCGCGCTGGAGCTGCGGACGCAGGCGCGCGGCGTCGGCGGGGAGCAGCGGGCCGGCATTGGTCCAGGCGACGTTCGGCAGGTGACCGAAGATGCCGTCGAGGTTGAGGGCGTTCGGCTGCACGAGCAGGTGCGACAGCGCGTGCAGGCGCAGATAGGCGTCCGCGGTGGAGGTCGGGGCCGCGTCCAGGTCGATCGTGAGCTCGACCACCGCGAGGGTGACGTCGCGGCGCTCGTCCGGTCCGGTCTGTGCGTCGAGTGCTGTGCGCGCGGCGGCGACCTCGGCGTCGGACGGCGCGGACGAGCGGACCTCCGGGTACCACGCGTCGAGGACCGTGCCGTCGCTCGCGGTGGTCGTCAGGCCGAGTCCCCAGACAGATCGTGCGTCGCTCATGCCTCCACGGTATCGCGCCGACGACGGTGTCCCGTCCCGCATGACGGGCATCAGTAGGCTGGGGGCATGGTGCTCGATCTGACCGCGTCCTCCGCCGACATCACCCGCGCGATCTGCGACGTCCCGAGTGTCTCCGGCGACGAGAAGACACTGGCCGACCTGATCGAGGAGGCCGTGTCCGGTCTGCCGCACCTGGAGGTCATCCGGCACGGCAACACGGTCGTCGCCCGCACGGATCTCGGTCGGGCGCAGCGCGTCGCGATCGCCGGGCACATCGACACCGTGCCCCTCAACGACAACCTGCCCACGCGCGACATCGAGATCGACGGCGTGCCGTATCTGTGGGGTCGCGGCACCGTCGACATGAAAGCGGGGGTCGCGGTGCAGCTCAAGCTGGCCGCCGAGCTCACCGACCCCGCGATCGACGTGACCTGGATGTGGTACGACAACGAGGAGGTCGCGGCCTCCCTGAACGGCCTCGGGCTTCTCGCCGCAGCGCGTCCCGACCTGTTCCAGGCCGATTTCGCCATCCTCGGGGAGCCCTCGAACGGCCAGGTCGAGGGGGGATGCAACGGCACGCTGCGGGCGATCGTGCGGACCACGGGCGTCCGCGCGCACAGCGCCAGAGCCTGGATCGGCGAGAACGCGATCCATCGCGCGGCGCCCATCCTCACCCGGCTGTCCGAGTACCGAGCGCGCGAGGTGATGGTCGAGGGACTTCTCTATCGGGAGGGCCTCAGTGCGGTCCGCATCGCGGGAGGAGTCGCGGGCAACGTCATCCCGGACGCCTGCGAGGTCGAGGTCAACTACCGCTTCGCGCCGAGCAAGTCCGCGGCCGACGCCGAGGCTCACGTCCGAGCGGTGCTCGCCGGATTCGACGTCGAGATCACGGATGCCGCCGAAGGTGCCCGCCCCGGCCTGGACGCGGACATCGCGCGCCGGTTCGTCGCGGCTGTCGGCGCGGAGCCGCAGCCGAAGTACGGCTGGACCGACGTGGCGCGGTTCTCGGCCCTCGGCATCCCGGCCGTGAACTACGGGCCGGGCGACCCGCATCTCGCCCATCACGACGAGGAGCGTGTGCCGCTCGCCCAGATCGACGCCGTCGAGCGGGGTCTGCGCGCATGGCTGACGTCGCACTGACGCTCGCACGGCGCTGGGCGCGGATACCGCTGGCTCTGCGCATCGGCATCGTCTACGTCCTCGCACGGGTCGTGACGACCGGATTCCTCATCGCCGCGGCCGCCCTGTCCACGGTGTTCTCGCGCTTCGGCGGCGACGCCGGGCTCGTGGACTTCGTCCTCGGGTGGGATGCGCAGTGGTACTGGCAGGTGGCGGTGCACGGCTATCCCGCCGACCTCCCGCTGACCGATGACGGGCAGGTGGCCGAGAACGCGTGGGCCTTCATGCCCGTGTTCGCGTACGCCGCCAAGGCGTTGGGCTTCGTGCTCGGCTCCTGGGGCGCGGGCGCTCTCGTGCTCTCGCTCGGAGCCGGCTACCTTGCCTGTCTCGCCCTGCATCGTCTGCTCCGCGACCGCATCGGGAACGCAGCGGCGCTGTGGGCCGTCGTCTTCTTCGCGTCCGGGCCGCTGGCCGCGCTGTTTCAGGTCGGCTACGCGGAGACGCTCTTCCTGCTGCTGCTCTTCCTCGCGCTGGATGCGACGATCCGGCGGAACTACACCTGGCTGTACGTGCTCATCCCGGTGCTGGGGTTCACCCGCCCCGGCGTGCTCGCCTTCGCCCTGTACCTCGGTCTGCACGGCATCCTCCGCTGGCGGCATCGCCGCACCGATCCGCTGGGCGCCAGGGAGATCGTGCACATCGTCGCCCTCGGCGCGCTCGCGACGGCCACCGGGTTCGCCTGGCAGCTGATCGCCGGTGTCGTGACCGGTGACCCCGGCGCCTACCTCGCCACCGAACTCGCCTGGCGACGACACTGGATCGCCGGGGGAGTCGAGGGCTTCGTGCCCTTCGAGGGGTGGGTGCAGGCGTCGCACTTCTGGTTCGAGCTGTGGGGTCTGCCACCGGCCTGGGGACCGGTCGCCCTCGTCGTCCTCGTCGTCGCGGCGGGCGCGGCGCTGATGCTGTCCCCGCAGGTGCGCGCGCTCGGCCCGGACCTCCGTCTCTGGAGCGCGAGCTACCTGCTCTATCTGCTCGCAGTGTTCTTCCCGCAGTCGAGCACCTTCCGCCTGCTGCTGCCGCTCAGCCCGGCGTGGGGTGCGGTCGCGGTGCCCCGGTCACGAACCTGGCGCCTGGGGGTGCTGGCACTGTGCCTGGTCGGCCAGTGGGTGTGGATCTACCACGTGTATGCCCTCGGCAGTACGTTCTGGCAGGTGCCCTGACGACGCGGGGGAGTGGATTGTGTCCCCGTGACGTCCACGGCGCGGTCGCACCCGATAAACTCGTCCCATACCACCGGAGGAAAGGGAGCCACGATGGCAGCGATGAAGCCGAGGACCGGAGACGGACCCATGGAGGCCGTGAAAGAGGGACGACTCATCATCGTGCGTGTTCCGCTCGAAGGAGGAGGCCGCCTGGTCGTCTCCGTGAACGACGCCGAGGCCAAGGAGCTTCACGACGTGCTCGGTGCCGTCGTGGCCCCGGCCTGATCGAACCCGGTCCGCTGAAGCGCGACCGCAGAGGGCGAGGGATCGCGGATCCCTCGCCCTCTTGTCGTGTGGGGGTCCCGCTCAGGCGCGGTCGTCGAGGCGGATCAGCTGCAGCAGGCCCTCGCCCGCGGGCGAGACCGTGGCCAGCACCGCCGACGATTCCTGCGTCTCCTGGACGAGCGATCGATAGGCGGAGGTGATGTCGTCGCGCTGGACCGGGTCGGCCACGCGGCCCCCGGCGAGGATGCGGGGCACGAGCACCAGGCCACCGGTACGAGCGAGACGGAGTCCGTGCGAGACGTACTCGATGACGTTCTCGGGGTCGGCGTCGACGAGGACGATGTCGTACGACGCCTCGTTCATGCGGGGGAGCACGTCGATCGCGCGTCCGGCGATGAACCGCGCGCGGGTGGCGGGCACCTTCGCGTCCGCGAACGCCTGACGGGCGGCGGCGAGGTGCTCGGGCTCGTTGTCGATCGAGGTCAGCACCGCGTTCGGGGCCCCGCGCAGCAGCCAGAGTCCGGAGACGCCGGCGCCGGTTCCGATCTCGACGATGGAGCGGGCGGTGCCCGCGGCGGCGAGCACTGCGATCTGCGAACCGACGACGGCGCTGATGGGGGCCGCCCCGAGCTCCACGGCGTGGGTGCGAGCGCGGGCGATGGTCTCCGGCTCGACGATGGACTCGCGAAGGAAGCGCGCGTTGGCGTCGTGCTCGCTCATGACCTGCCTCTCCCTGCGTGCATGGCTGATGTGTCCAGGGTATTCGCTCACTGCGCGCAGAGCCCGCAGGCGCGGCGGTAGCCTGGTCACATGACGTTCGGCCTGACCTTCGAGAAGCTGCTGCTCATCGGCCTGATCGCAGTGCTGATCATCGGCCCCGAGCGTCTGCCGCGTGCCGCGGAGGCCTTCGCGAGCATCGTGCGCAAGGCCGGCGAGTACATCCGCGACACGAAGTCCCGCGTCCGCGAGGAGATGGGTCCGGAACTCGACGACGTGGACTGGCGCAAGCTGGACCCGCGGCAGTACGACCCCCGGCGCATCATCCGCGACGCGCTCCTGGAGGAGCCGGAGCCCGCGACCCCCGCGCAGGCGACGGCGACGATCGCGGAGCCGGTGGCCCCGCGCACCGCGCCGCCGACCTTCAGCGCCGAGAACCGCCCGCCGTTCGACACCGAGGCGACCTGAGTCGTCGGTTCAGGAGATCCGGGTCCGCAGCATCGTCAGCTCCTCGTCGCTGAACAGCGAGCGCGGGATCGCGGTGGCGACCGAGGCATCGCGCACCTTGAAGATCACGGCGTCCCTGCCGACACGGAGGCTCTGGAACGTGCGGTACGGGATCTCGGAGCGGCGGCGATCGCTTCCCAGCTGCAGCCTGTCCTCGTCCAGCGCGACCCAGACCACGCTCTCGACCGGCATCGCGGCACGGACGGCCTTGCGGGCGCTCGAGGTGGTCAGGATCACCGCGTAGGCACCCAGTGCCACCGTCACGGCGGGCAGCCAGGCGACGATCGTGCTGACCTCCGCTCCGCGGGAGAGGAGGTCGTTGAGCGTGAAGACGGAGAGGACCAGTCCGGCTGCCAGTGCGACCCACATCACGATCGCGACGGGCCTGGTCAGGGAGTAGACGGTGGCGTCACGCGCCATCCGCCGCAGCAGGCTCTCATCCACGGTCACAGATCGGTGCGGCATCCGTCCATCCTCCCCTTCGGCCTCAGGCGATCGACATCGGCAGCGAGCGTCCGGCGAGGCCACGGCCCCGTCGGGCGAGGCCGGCGGCCATCGTGCGGATCGCCTGGGCGGCGGCGTCGTCGGGCGCGGAGGTGACGACCGGGACGCCCACGTCCCCGCCTTGACGGAGCGCCGGGCTGAGCGGGATGGAGGCGAGCAGGGGGACCGGCGCGTCGGGCTCGGACAGGGCCTCCGCGACCGCCGCTCCGCCACCCGCGCCGAACAGGTCGATGACCGTGCCGTCGGGGAGGGAGTACGCGGACATGTTCTCGATCACGCCGATCACGCGCTGACCGGTCTGACGGGCGACGAGTCCGCTGCGGATGGCCACGTCGGAGGCCGCCGCTTGGGGAGTGGTGACCACGAGCACTTCGGCGTGGGGGAGGAGCTGCCCGATCGAGATCGCGATGTCACCGGTGCCCGGTGGCATGTCGATGAGCAGGACGTCGAGGTCGCCGAAGAAGACGTCGGTGAGGAACTGCGAGACCGTGCGGTGCAGCATCGGTCCGCGCCAGGCCACGACGGACTCCCCGTCGCGCAGGAACATCCCGATCGAGATGGTCTTCACCCCGTGTGCCACCGGCGGCAGCATCAGGTCGTCGATGCGCGTCGGCTGCGTGCCGGCGGGGATACCCAGCAGCCCGGGGATCGAGAAGCCGTGCACGTCCGCATCCACCAGGCCGACGGCGAGGCCCCGGTCGGCGAGAGCGACCGCGAGGTTCGCGGTGACCGTCGACTTGCCGACGCCGCCCTTGCCGCTGGAGACGAGGATCACGCGGGTGAGGGAGTCGGGGCCGAAGGGCATGTGCCGGGCGGGGCGTCCCGCCCGGAGCCGTTCGGTGAGGGCCTTGCGCTCGGCCGGGGTCATCACGCCCACCTCGACCTCGACGTCCGTGACCCCGGGGACCGCGGCCGCGGCACCGCGCACGTCGCGCTCGATGCGGTCGGCGGCGGGGCACCCGACGATCGTCAGCACGATGCCCACATGCGCGACCCCGTCCTCGACCGAGATGTCGCGCACCATGTCGAGGTCGCCGATCGGCTGCCGCAGCTCCGGATCGGTCACCGCCGCCACCGCGGCCCTGACGCTCTCGGCCGCGGTCATGAGACGGTGCCGCCCGCGGGCTTCTCCTCGGCGTCGCCCAGCTCGGCCAGCAGGGCACGGAGCTCCTGCCGCAGCACGTCGCGGGTGACCACCTGCGCGTTGCGCTCCTCCAGCGACATCCGCAGCGCGACGATCTCGCGGGCGAGGTACTCGGTGTCGGCGAGGTTGCGCTCGGCGCGCTGCCGGTCCTGCTCGATCTGCACGCGGTCGCGGTCGTCCTGGCGGTTCTGCGCGAGGAGGATCAGCGGCGCGGCGTATGAGGCCTGCAGCGACAGCATGAGGGTGAGCGCGGTGAAGCCCAGCGCGGCGTCGTCGAAGCGCACCTCGCGGGGCATCAGCGTGTTCCAGCCGATCCAGAGGATGCAGAAGAGGCTGAGGATGACGAGGAACGCCGGGGTGCCCATGGCGCGGGCGACCCACTCCGTGAAGCGACCGAAGCGGTCGCGCGAGGTCGACCGGGGGCGGGTGCTCGTCCGTCCTGGCGCGTCGAGGCGGGCGGCCCGCTCCTTGCGCGCCATCAGCGCGCCTCCGTCACGGGCGGTGTCACATCGTCGCTGTCGTGGGTGCGCCAGTCGTCCGGCAGCAGGTAGTCGAGCACGTCGTCGATGCTGATCGCGCCGACGAGGCGGTGGGCTGCGTCGATCACGGGCAGCGAGACGAGGTCGTAGCTGGCGAGCATGCGGGCGACCTCGGCGGCGGAGGCGGTGACGGGCACCGGCTCGAGGCTGTCGTCGAGGATGGCGCCGAGCCGCTCGTGCGGCGGATAGCGCAGCATCCGCTGGAAGTGCACGAGGCCGAGCAGCCGGCCGGTCGGCGTCTCGAACGGCGGGAGCGTGACGAAGACGGCCGCGGCGAGAGCCGGATGCAGCTCGTGGCGGCGGATGAGCGCCAGTGCCTCGGCGACCGTGGCGTCAGCGGAGAGGATGATCGGCTCCGGGGTCATCAGACCGCCCGCCGTGTCGGGACCGTAGCGCAGCAGCATCCGTACGTCCTCGGCTCTCTCCGGCTCCATCCGCTGGAGCAACTGCTCCAGCTGGGTGGGCGGGAGCTGGGCGAGGAGATCGGCGGCGTCGTCCGGCTCCATCTGATCGAGGATGTCGGCTGCCCGCTCCTCGCCGAGGCGGTCGAGGATGTGCACCTGCTCGTCCTCGGGCATCTCCTCGAGGGCGTCGGCGAGGCGGTCGTCGGAGAGCTCCTCCGCGACCTCGATCATCCGCTGCTGGGGGAGGTCGAGGAGCGTGTTGGCGAGGTCGGCGGCGTGCAGCTCGGAGTAGGAGGCGACGAGCTGCTCGGCGGACTGCGATTCGCCCGGTGCGTGCTCCTCGGTGACCTCGCTCCAGGCGGCGAACGTCGTCGGGCCCTTGGCGAACGGCGACGCACCGGTCTTCGGCCGGCGCAGGAAGAGCTGGCTGATCGCCCACTCGCCGAGGCGGTTGGGCTCGATCGCGACGTCCTCGATGACGGCGGTGCCGCTTCCGTCCGTGAGGCTCACGCGTCGGCCGAGCATCTCGGCGAGGACGCGTACCTCGCCGGCGCGCGGCGAGAAGCGACGGACGTTGATGAGGCCGGTGGTGATGACCTGACCGGACCGGATCGACGTGACCCGGCCGATCGAGAGGAACACGTGGCGGCGGCCGGGGATCTCCACGACCAGTCCGATCACGCGCGGGGCCGCGGTACTTCGATACACGACGACGACGTCCCGGACCTTGCCGAGCCGGTCGCCGACGGGATCGAAGACGGCACACCCTGCCAGGCGCGCGGCGAAAACCCGTTGTGTGCTCACTCGACCAGCGTAGCCCGCGCCGTGCCGGGACGGCGGTCGCGGCGGTCGCTCGGCCGGACGCGGGGCACGACGTGGAAGAATAGCCGGATGAGCATGCTGAATCGCCCCGCGAGCGGCACGGACACCGGTGAGATCGTCGCCTCCATGCGCGACTACGAGAGCGCGCAGAAGGCGGTGTCGAAACTGATCGCCGGAGAGGTCCCCGCGCGCGACATCGCGATCGTCGGTCAGAGCGTGCGGACGGTCGAGCGGGTGACCGGACGGCTCGGCTATGCCGCGGCGGCACGGTCGGGAGCGATCAACGGCATCCTCATCGGCCTGTTCCTCTCGGCGATCCTCGTCCTCGGCAATCCTGAGGTGCCGATCCAGCTGTTCGTCGGCTTCGTCCTCATCGGCGTCGCAGTGGGCATGCTGCTGAGCCTCATCACCTACGCGATCGTGCGTCGCCGTCGGGACTTCGCGAGCGTGACGCAGTTCGCCGCGGATCACTACGAGGTGACCGTGCAGCCCGGTTCGCTGGCGAAGGCTCGCCAGGTCCTCGGTGCGCAGCGTGTCGCCCCGGTGCGTCCGCCGGTGAACCTGGACGAGCCGCCGAAGTACGGCGAGCGGATCCCGCCCGGTCCTCCCCAGCCCTCGCCTGAGCCTGCACCCGAGCCTGAGGCTGATCCTGCCCCGGCGCCTCAGCCTCAGCCTGCACCGGCTCCCGAGCCCGCGCCCGAGCCGGGACTTCCGCCGCGACCCGCCGACCCGGAGACCGGCACCCCCGGATCGGTGCGGTGACCGCGGAGCCCACGCCGGTCCGCATCGAGGTCGCACTGCCGACCGGTACGACGACGGTGTCCGCCGACTGGACACCGGGCATCCGTGACGACGTCGTCCTGATCGCCCACGGGGCCGGAGCCGGGAAGGACCACCCCTTCCTCGTCGGGTACGACCGCGCACTCGTGGCGCTCGGGTACGCGACGCTGCGTTTCAGCTTCCCGTACGCCGAGCAGGGACGCCGCATGCCCGGTCCGGCCGCGCACGCCGTCGCGACGTGGGACGCCGTGGTCGCCGACGCCCGCGTACGAGCGCCACGAGCCGCCGTGTGGGCCACCGGGAAGTCCTATGGCGGGCGCATGGCGTCCCTGGCCGCGGCGGAGGGACTCGTCGTGGAGGGCCTCGTCTACCTCGGCTACCCGCTCCATCCGCCCGGCCGCCCGGACAAGCCCCGGGTCGCCCATCTGCCGTCGATCACCGTCCCGCAACTCTTCATCGAGGGCACGGCGGACCCGTTCATCCAGCCGATCGCCCAGCTCGACGACGCCGTCGCCGGCTGCCAGGACGCCAGGGTGCACTGGGTCGAGGGCGGCGGGCACTCCTTCGAGGTCAAGGGGAACCGGCGCCCGCCGGCCGAGGTCGGCGCGGACATCGCGCCCGTGGTCGACGCCTTCGTCGCAGCACGACGGGGCTGATCCTCCTCCGGATCGGGAGAACCGGGGGAACCGCGTAATGAACGGCCGGCTCCCGCATCTCTTCCGTGGGAGGCGGCCGCAGGTCTTCGGGGGGAGACGCGGCGCCGGCACGGGCACCATGCCGGGGGCGGCTCCAGGGATCCTCGGGGGAGGGCCCCTGGTCGACCTTCGTCTCCGCAGAGGGGGAACGGGCCGCCGGTCTGGGGAGAGCGGCGGCCCTCCGTCCTCCCCAGCCTCGGCTCAGCGGCTCCGGTCAGAGCTCAGCGCTGCAGACGGGCCATCCAGGCCTCGACCTCATCGGCCGTGCGGGGGATGTCCGCGGAGAGGTTGACCGGGCCGTCCTCGGTCATCAGGATGTCGTCCTCGATGCGGACGCCGATGCCGCGCAGCTCGGCGGGTACCGTGAGGTCGTCGATCTGGAAGTACAGTCCCGGTTCGATCGTGAAGACCATGCCCGGCGTGAGGATGCCGTCGTAGTACATCTCGCGGCGCGCCTGAGCGCAGTCGTGCACGTCGATGCCGAGGTGATGCGACGTGCCGTGCACCATGTAGCGCCGGTGCTGGCCGCCCGCCTCCGCGTCGAGGGCCTCCTCGGCGGTGACGGGGAGCAGGCCCCATTCCGCGGTGCGGGCGGCGATCACGGACATGGCCGCCGCGTGGACGTCGCGGAAGCGGACGCCGACCTTGGCCGCGGCGAGGGCGGCGTCGGCCGCCTCGCGCACCGTCTCGTAGACGCGGCGCTGCACCTCTGTGAACGTCCCGGACACCGGCAGGGTACGGGTGATGTCGGCGGTGTACAGGCTGTCGGCCTCCACGCCGGCGTCGACGAGGATGAGGTCTCCGGGGATGACGGTGCCGTCGTTGCGCGTCCAGTGCAGGTAGCAGGCGTGCGGCCCGGACGCGGCGATCGTGTCGTATCCCTCGCCGTTGCCGTCCTCGCGGGCGCGCCGGTGGAAGACTCCCTCGACGACGCGCTCGCCCCGGGCGTGCGCGACGGCGGCCGGGAGCTCGCGGATGATGTCGTCGAAGCCCCGTGCGGTGATCTCCACGGCCCGCCGCATCTCGGCGATCTCGAAGTCGTCCTTGATGAGTCGCAGCTCCGAGACGAAACGGGTGAGGGACTCATCCTCCTCGAGGACGAGCTCGCCGTCGACCGGGGCGAACTCGTGCAGGTGGGCCGTGGCCACCTGCAGGTCGGCGGCGACGCCGGCCAGCGACGGACGCGGACCGATCCAGAACTCGCCCACGGTGGCGTCGGCATAGAACTCCGTCGTCGTGCGGTCGGCGCGCTCGCGGAAGTACAGCGTGACGTCGTGCCCGTCGTGCGTCGGCTCGAAGACGAGCACCGAGTCGGGCTCCGCGTCGGACCCCCAGCCGGTGAGGTGCGCGAAGGCGGAGTGCGCGCGGAAGACGTAGTCGGTGTCGTTGCTGCGCTGCTTGAGCGAGCCGGCGGGGATCACGAGCCGCTTGCCGGGGAAAGCGGCCGAGACGGCGGCCCGGCGGCGCTCGGCGTACGCGGCCTGGGCGCGCGGCGCGGGCAGGGTATCCGGACGCTCGGCCCACCCGGTGGAGATGGTGTCGAGGAACCCCTGCGGGAACGGCTGCTTGCGGTTGGTCGAGCTGTTCTCGACGGGGGCTTCGACGGTCTCGTCAGCGATCGTGTCGTTTTCTCCGGTGCTCATCCGTCCAGTCTCTCACCTGGACGCGCCAGGCGCGGATCAGCCGGTCGGCTCGAGCTGCACGATGAGGGCGCGATGATCGCTCCCGCCGGCATCCTCGAGGACGGCGGAACCCGTGGGTCGCCAGTTGGGGGAGGCCATCACGTGGTCGATGGGGGCGCCGGCGAGGGCAGGGAACGAGCTCGGCCAGGTTCCGGACATCCCGTTCCCGGTCCGGGAGGCGGCGTCGCGGCAGTACCCCATGTCGCCGCCGTCGATGCCGAGGGAGGCCATGTGATCCACGGTGGCGTTGAAGTCGCCGGCGAGGATGAAGTCACCCGCGGGGCACTGGTCGGCGATCCACTGCAGATCACTCTGCCACTGCTGCATCTCCTCCATGCGCGGCGCGACCGCGTGCACGGCGACGATCGTCGGACCGTCGCCGTCGATCGGCATCAGCACGGCGCTGGGCACGGATCCGGTGTTGTTGCTCCCGTCCTTCGACGACTCGATGACGGAGTACTCGCCGAGCTCGGGGGCCACGAGGACCGTCGTCTGCCACGATTGCGGGCCGTCCTCCACGTCCGGGCGGAACTGCACGTGATGCACCCACATCGGATGCCCCTGCTCGCGGAGCATGAGCGCGATCCGCTCGCCGACCTCCTCGGTGGTCTCGGGCAGTGCCACCACGTCGGCCTCCTGCTCCAGGATCTCCTGGGCGATCTGCTCGGCGGAGACGGCCTCACCCGCGGTGTTCCAGGTGAGCACCCGCAGGCTCGTGTCGGTCCGCTCGGGAATGGCGGCCACGCCGAACCCCCGCGTCGCTCCGATCGCCCCGGTCGCGGCGGCGCCGAGCAGGGCGACGATCAGGACGGACGCCGCGAAGCCGCGCAGCGGCCGGGCGAGCAGGAGCAGCAGCGCCAGCACCGCGATGACCAGGAACCCGCCGAGCACGAGGCCGCGGGCGGCCACGAGCTGCGCGAACGGGTACGTCTGCTCGAGGTTGAAGAACTGCGGCCACACCACGACCGCCGCCGCGATCGCGAAGAGCACGGTGAGCAGGATCCCCAGGAGTCGAAACATCCCCTTCAGCCTAGAAGCGTCGCCTGTGAAGTCCCTGCCTCGCGGCTGGCCCGACGCCGCGATCGGGGTCCGGGAATCCGCGCCACGCGCGTCGGCGCTCGGTACGCTCGGAGGATGCCCGTTCCGCCCGCCGGTCCCGCCGATCTGCACCTGCACTCCAATCACTCCGATGGCACCGAGGCGCCGGGCGAGGTCATGAGACAGGCGCATCGACACGGCGTGCGGACCGCCGCGCTCACGGACCACGACCGCACCACCGGCTGGACGGAGGCCGGGGACGCCGCCGTCGCCCTCGGTATGACCTTCCTTCCCGGGATGGAGCTCTCCGCCAAGCACGAGTGGCGCAGCGTGCACGTGCTCGGCTATCTCTTCGATCCGGACGACGCGGCGCTGCGGGCCGAGACCGACCGGATCCGGAACGACCGCATCGGAAGAGCGGAGCGCATCGTCCGAAACATCGGCCGCGACTATGACCTGCATTGGGACGACGTCCTGGCCCAGACCACGCTCGACGCGACCGTCGGCCGCCCGCACATCGCCGACGCGCTGGTGGCGCGCGGCATCGTGCGTGATCGGGGCGAGGCCTTCGACGGCATCCTCCACCCGCGGGAGGGCTACTACGAGCCGCACTACGCTCCGGACCCGCTGACGGCCGTGCGACTGATCACTCAGGCGGGAGGTGTGGCGATCATCGCCCATCCGGTCACGGCCGGCCGGGACCGGATGATGCCGGTGCCGTACATCGAGCGTCTGATCGACGCGGGGTTGGCCGGGTTCGAGGTGGATCACCGGGAGAACACGACCGCCGGCAAGAAGCTGCTGCGCGAGCTGGCAGCCCGGCACGACCTCATCGTCACCGGGTCCAGCGATTACCACGGCACCGGAAAACCGAACGTTCCGGGAGAGAACACCACGGCGGAGGACATGGTCGCCCGGATCATGGATCGCGCCTCCGGCTCCGGTCCGCGGCGTCCCTGACCCCGGCGTTCTGTCGGCGGTCTCCCGGCGTTCTGTCGAGACGGACGGATACGGTCCGAGGCATGCAACGTCCCACCTCCCTGGAGCGCCGCGTCGACGCGACCGCTCGCCGACTCCTCCGCGCGGTGCCGACCACGGGCTTCCGCGCCGGGCTCGCCGAGTTCGTCGTGTTCGTGCTGAAACAGGCATGGGCGTGCGTGTTCGGAGCGGCCCTGCTGGTGGTGATCGTCGCGGCCCGCCTCTGGTATCCCGACGACGCGGCACTGGCCCGCAACGATGCGCTGACGATCGCGGCCGTCCTGATCCAGGTGGCGATGCTCGTGTTCCGCCTCGAGAGCGGACGTGAACTCTGGGTGATCGTGCTCTTCCACATCACCGGCACCGCGATGGAGCTGTTCAAGACCGACGTCGGCTCCTGGGCGTACGCGGCGGACGGCATCCTCCGTATCGGCGGTGTCCCGCTGTTCAGCGGTTTCATGTACGCGGCCGTCGGTTCCTACATGGTGCGCGTGTATCGGCTGTTCGACCTCGGGTTCACCCGCTACCCCCGCCGGTGGTTGACGGCTGTGCTGGCCGCCGCGATCTACGTCAACTTCTTCACCCACCACTGGTGGTGGGATGCGCGCTGGGTGCTCTTGGCAGGGGTCATCGTGCTGTGGCTGCCCACGATCATGCATGCCCGCGTATGGCGCCGCACCATCCGGCTGCCGCTCCTGGCCGTCTTCGCCGGAGTGGCGGTGTTCATCTATCTGGCCGAGAACATCGGCACCTGGGCGGGTGCCTGGGCGTATCCCGACCAGGCGGATGTGTGGCAGCCCGTGTCCCTGAGCAAACTCAGTTCGTGGTTCCTGCTGATGATCATCTCGGTCGTACTCGTCGCCTGGGTCTACCCGCCGCAGGTCCCGGCTGCACTCCTGGAGAACGAAGGGCGCCGCACGGAAGACCGTGCGGCGCCCCTCGGACGATGATGATGCGGATCAGGCGCCCGTGACGGGTGCCGCTCCGGTGCCGGAGCCGCCGCGACGACGGCGGCGACGACGCGCCGGAGCGGGCTTGCCATCGTGGTGCTCCTTGCCGGCGCCGTCGTGCGTGCCGGCGCCCTCGGCGCCGCGGTCGGCGGCCTGCGCGGTCGAGCCCTCGGCGGATCCTCCCTCGCTCGCCCCTTCGGCGAAGGTCGAGCCGACGGGCGTGGAACCCGTGCGGCGGCGGCGACGGCGGCGCGTGCCGCCCTCCCCGGTCCCTTCAGCGGCGGCGTCGGCAGCGCGCTCCGGGCGACGGGAGCGCTCGGTCTTGACCGCCTCCTTCTTCGGCGCGCTCACGAGCCGGCCCTTCGTCCCCTCGGGGATGTCGAGGTCGGTGTAGAGGTGCGGGCTCGAGGAGTAGGTCTCGATGGGCTCGGGCTGGCCGAACTCGAGGGCACGGTTGATGAGGGCCCACTTGTGCAGGTCCTCCCAGTCGACGAAGGTGACGGCGATGCCGGTCTTCCCCGCGCGGCCGGTGCGTCCCGCGCGGTGCAGGTACGTCTTCTCCTCGTCGGGGATCGTGTGGTTGATGACGTGCGTGACGTCATCAACGTCGATGCCGCGCGCGGCGACATCGGTCGCCACGAGAACGTCCTTCTTGCCGGCCTTGAACGCGGCCATGGAGCGCTCGCGCTGATCCTGGCCCATGTCGCCGTGCACGCCGCCCACGTTGAAGCCGCGGTCGGTGAGCTCGTCGACGAGGCGCTGCGCCGCACGTTTCGTCCGCGTGAAGATCACGGTCTTGCCGCGCCCCTCGGCCTGCAGGATGCGGGCGATGACCTCGTCCTTGTCGAGCGAGTGTGCGCGGTAGACGAGGTGCTTGATGTTCGCCTGCGTCAGACCCTCGTCCGGGTCGTTGGCGCGGATGTGGATGGGGTTGGTCATGAACCGCCGCGCGAGCGCGACGATCGGACCGGGCATGGTCGCGGAGAAGAGCTGGGTGTGCCGCACCGCCGGCACCTTCTGGAAGATCTTCTCGATGTCGGCCAGGAAGCCGAGGTCGAGCATCTTGTCGGCCTCGTCGAGCACGACCTCGGTCGCGTTCGAGAGATCGAGCAGGCGCTGGCCGGCGAGGTCGATGAGACGACCCGGCGTCCCGACGACGATCTGCGCGCCGGCCTTGAGCTGGTCGATCTGCCCCTCATAGGCCTTGCCGCCGTAGATGGCGACGACGCTCGTGGAGCGGTTGCTCGTGAGGAGGTCGATGTCCTCGTAGACCTGCACCGCGAGCTCACGGGTGGGGACGACGATGAGGGCCTTGACGCCCGGCTCCGGGTCCTTCCCGAGTCGCTGCACGACCGGGATGCCGAAGCCGAAGGTCTTGCCCGTACCGGTCTTGGCCTGCCCGATGATGTCCTGGCCGGGGAGGCCGAGGGGGATGGTCTGCTCCTGGATCGGGAAGGCATCGACGATGCCCTTCGCTGCCAGTGCGTCGACGATGTCCTGGTCGATGCCGAGTTCGGCGAAACTTGTCACTGTGTTCAGATGCCTGTCCGGCGACCTCGCGATCGCCTCGTAAACGGAGCCACGCCGTCTCGTGTGCCACAGGCGCGGGGCCCCGCTCCGACGGCGGGGACACGCCCAGCCTACCGGAGGGGCGGCTCCGGACAGGGAGGACGCCGTCGCCCGAGTATTGTGAACGACGTGGCCGACTCGGGAGGAACACCTCGTGGTTAAGTGGTTCTGGCAGCGCGACGCCGCGCCGCGACGCACCTTGGCGCTGCGCAGCCGGGGCGAGCAGAGCGATGCGACGCGCGTCGACTTCGCGGAGCTGGCGCCTGAGCTCGACCGGTTCCTCGGCCAGGCGGCCTACCTCCAGCTCGGCTACTTCGAGACGCTGACGCGGCTCATCCGCGCGACTCCCGAGCTGGCCGAGAAGGAGTCGCTGTCGCGGGCCGCCGGTGCCGCGCTCACCAAGCACCGGGGCATCGTCGACATCATCGCGGCACGTGGCCAGGACCCGACGCAGCTCATGCTCCCGTTCCGCGAGCACCTGGACGCGTTCCGGCGCAAGACCATCGGGGCGCGCCCGCGCGAGACCCTGCTCGCGGTCTACATCACGGCAGGCATGCTCGACGACTTCTACCTCGCGCTCGCCTCGAGCTACGGCGAGACGGGGCGGCGGGTCGCCGAGATCCTGCGCGAGGACGACGCGCGCCACGAGATCGTCGCGATCATCCAGGAGACGATCGAGAGCGACGAGGAGTGGCGCTCGCTGCTGTCCATGTGGGCACGACGCCTCGTGGGGGACACGATCCTCGTCTGCCGTGCGGCGCTGCGGCCGGAGCTCCTCGCCGTGGAGGAGGCCCGCATCGAGCCGGTGTACACCGAGCTCATGGGAGCGCACGCCCGCCGCATGGATGCGATGGGCCTCGCGTCCTAGGTCAGATCCCGAGCGCGGCTCGCCTCTGCGCGTCGCCGCGTCGACGCCCTGCGGTGAGGGCCGCGGTCGCCAGGGCCGCGACCACCGCCGCGCCGAGGATGCTCGCGAGCCACAGCCAGGGGCTGTCCTCGCCCACGCCGGCCCATTGCAGGCTCGTGTAGACGATCGCCGAGACGGCCGTCGCGATCGCCGGGGCGAGGGCGACGCCGCGCAGCTCGCGACCGCCGATCAGGAAGTGCGCGGCGATCCCGAGCACGCAGGCGCCGACGAGGGCGAGGAGGATGTACATGCGCGGGTCAGGCGACGAAGCCCACGCGACGCGACTCCTCGGTGCCCAGCTCGATGTAGGCGAGGTTCGCGGTCGGCACGATGTAGGAGTTGCCCTTCACGTCGGCGAAGCTCAGGTGCGAGGCGCTCTGCTCGAGTGCCGCGGAGACCTGGGAGCGGACCTCGTCCGCCGTGGCAGCGGTGTCGAAGCTCAGCTCGCGGCCGGTGTTGATGATGCCGATGCGGATTTCCACGGATGCTCCTTGCAGGTCGTCGGACTCGCCAACTCTATCGCGCAGCCGGCGGCGGAGACCGGCGACGGCGGCCGTTTCGCCCTGAGCGCACAACCCGCGACGAGCGTCGCCTTCGACGTCGATGTCCGCGCCTCCCGATAGCGTGGAGGGATGTTGTCGGATGCCGCCCAGCGAGCCGTGATCACGGCGCCGCCGACCGCGTCCGGCGTCGTGATCGGCGCCCCCGGCACGGGTAAGACGCGCACGCTCGTCGACCGGGTCGTGCAGCTCCTCGAGGTCGAGGGACTGCGGCCGGAGGAGGTGCTGGCGCTCACCCCGAGCCGGCAGGCGGCCACCGCGCTGCGCGACCGCATCGGCGTGCGCATCGGCCAGGCGACGCCGGGGCCACTGGCCCGCTCGCTCGGGTCGTTCGCGTTCCAGCTGGTCCGCGGGGCGATGGTCCGCGAAGGGGCCGAGCCGCCGGCGCTGCTCACCGGCGCCGACCAGGATCGCATCATCGCCGAGCTGCTGGCGGGCGACGTCGAAGACGGCCGGATCTCCTGGCCCCCGGCGCTCAGCGAGCCGGTCCGCGCCTCGAAGGGCTTCCGCTCCGAACTCCGCGCCTTCCTCGCGGAGTGCACGGAGCTGGGGGCGAACCCGGCGGAACTGCGTGCCACCGGCGATGCGGTCTGGACAGCGGCCGCCGACTTCGTGGAGGAGTACCGCACCGTGCTCGACGCCTTGCGGTCCGCCCACCGCGACGCCGCCGACCTCCTGGGTGAGGCGGCGGGGATCCTCCGTACGGCGGACGCCGCGACGTTCGGAGCGCTGGCACCACTGCGCGTGGTGCTCATCGACGACGCCCAGGAGCTGACGCGCGGCGGGATCGGCGTGGTGCGCGCGCTCCTCGACCGCGGCATCGCCGTGCAGGCCTTCGGCGACCCCGACATCTCCTCCGGTGCCTTTCGCGGGGCCAGTCCCGAGCTGTTCGCGCAGCTCACCGGCGCGCTCGGCGCCGTGCACGTGCTCGACGGCGCGCACCGCCAGCGCCCCCTGCTGACCGCGCTGACGCGCACGGTGACGCAGGCGATCGGGGTGTCCGGACGGGTCGAGCACCGGCGGGCGCCGGCACCGGCGGCGGAGGACGACGAGGCCGAGGTGTCGACGTTCCTCGCCCCGTCCCCCTACGAGGAGTTCGACCGGATCGCCGGGGTCATGCGCGACTGGCATCTCCGGGCCGGAATCCCCTGGGAGCGGATGGCGGTCATCGCCCATGACACCCGTCAGGTCACAGCCCTCGAGACCGAGCTCGCCGCGCGCGAGATCCCGACGAGGGCCGCGGGGGTGCAGCGCCCGCTCGGCAGCGAGGGGATCGTGCGCGACATCGTCGGCATCGTGCGGCTCGCGTTGACCCCGGACGAAGAGCGCACGGTGCAGGCCTGGGAGGAGGCGCTGCGCACACCCTTCGGCGGCATGGACGCGATCGCGCTCCGTCGGCTGCGCGCGCGGCTCCGTCACCTCGAACTCGGCCAGGGCGGGTCGACTCCGGCGCGCGAGCTCCTGCGCGCGGCGATGTCGGCACCGGCCACCCTCACCCTCATCGATGCACCGGAGTCACGGACTGCCGAGCGCTTCGCCGAGACCGTAGCGGGCGTCGCCTGTGCCGCGGCGGGGGGAGAGACGATCCATGACCTCCTGTGGCGCATCTGGGAGCAGGCCAGGGCCGTCGACGGGCGGCGGCTGCACGTCGCGTGGCGGGAGATCTCGCTGCTGCCCACCGGCGCCGAGACGGCACGGTCGCTCGACGCCCTCGTGGCCCTCTTCGACGCGGCCAAGCGCTTCGTCGAGCGCACCCCGAACGAGCGCCCCGAGGTCTTCGTGCGCGACATCCTCGACAGCGAGGTGCCGGAAGACACGCTGTCGTCGCCCGAGCGGCCGGGCACGGTCACGCTGCTCACGCCGGCCACCGCGCTCGGGACGGAGTTCGACGCCGTGGTCGTCGCCGGGGTCCAGGACGGCGTCTGGCCCAACGTGCGACTGCGCGGCGGGCTCCTGCAGACCTGGCGGCTGGCGGACGCGCTGACCGCGGCTCGCTCCGGCCTGCCGGCCGAGGTGCCGGACGTCCTCGACCGGCGTCGCGCCGCGCTCCACGACGAGCTGCGGCTGTTCGTACGGGCGATCTCGCGCGCCCGCCACCGGCTGCTCATCACCGCCGTCGACGACGACGATCTGACGCCCAGCGCCTTCTTCGGCTTCCTTCCCGCGCCGCAGCCGTCCGAGCGCCATCCCTCCGCAGAGCACCCCCTCACTTTGCGTGGGCTGGTCGCGCGGTACCGCCGGGTGCTCACCACGGCCCACTCCGAACCGGCGCAGCGCGAGGCCGCCGCCCAGCTCGCCGTCCTGGCGAGGGAGGGGGTGCCGGGAGCGCATCCGCACGACTGGTACGGGGTCACGGCGCCGTCGACGGCCGCGCCGCTGCGCGATCTCGCCGCGAACGGAGCACGGGTGTCGCCCTCGGCCGTGGAGTCGTACGAGGAGTGCGGGCTCAACTGGGTCGTCTCGGCCCTCGGAGGCGATACGGTCATGCCGCCGACGGCCGGTATCGGCACGATCGTCCACGAGGCGATGGAGCGCGTACCGGACGGCGACCTCGAGCGCATGCGCGAGATCGTCGAGGAGCACTGGCCGGAGCTCGACTTCGAGACGGCGTGGATCGGTCGCAAGGAGCGTCGTCGCGCCGACCTGTTCATCGACCGGTTGCACAGCTACCTCGGCGAGGTGAGGCGAGACGGCGGTCGCATCCTCGGCAGCGAGGTGGAGTTCCGGTTCGCCGTCGACGTGTCCGGCGAGACCGCCGAGCCGACCGTGCACCCGGTGGGAGAGGACCGCGGTCATCGTGCCATCGTGCACGGCTACATCGACCGGGTCGAGGCGTACCCGCCCGGGGCGGGCGAGCACGGCCCGGCCCGAGGACGCGGCTGGCAGTCGATGTCCGGCGGGCCGGAGGGGACCACGGTGGTCGTCGACCTCAAGACCGGGAAGACCGATCCGGAGTCGGACGGCGGCGTGGTCGATCATGCCCAGCTCGCGGCCTATCAGATCGCGGTGCAGGAGGGCCTCGTGCCGGGGGCCGCGCCGGGCTCGCTCGGGGGCGCACGTCTCGTCATCGTCTCGAAGACGCTGGCCAAGAGCGACTACCGCGTCGCGCACCAGCACGCGCTGGACGCCGAGGCGCGGTCGCAGTTCCTGAACCGGGTCGCCGAGGTCGCCCGCGGCATGTCGGCGGCGAGCTTCACGGCTCAGGTCGAGGCGCACTGCGCGGACACGCAGCGCCGGGTGCATCCCTGCCGGATCCACACCGTGCCGGCGGTGAGCGCGTGACCGCAGGAACCCCGGACGCCGTGCTCTCGGCGACCGACATCGCCGCCGCGCTCGGACTCCCGACCCCGACGCCCGCCCAGCAGCAGGTGATCGAGGCTCCCCTCGAGCCCGCCCTCGTCGTCGCCGGAGCCGGCAGCGGCAAGACGGAGACCATGTCGGCCCGGGTGGTCTGGCTCGTCGCGAACGGGCTCGTCCGCCGGGACGAAGTCCTCGGACTCACGTTCACCCGCAAGGCGGCGGGGGAGCTGGCGGAGCGCATCGGCGCCCGCCTCGCGGTCGTCGACGAATACGGTCGGCGGGGTCTGCTCCCGCATCTCCCGGAGATCGTCGCCGGAGAGGCGCTGCGCCGCGTGGCGGAGGCCGCGCCGGGGCGGCAGCGTGAACTCGTGCGCGCCCACGTCCTCGATGACCTCGCGCGGCACTACGGCACGGGCGGGCAGTCCGGTGCGGTCCGCACGGCCGAGGACCTCCTCATCCGTCCTCGCGTATCGACCTACAACGCCTTCGCGGACGGCATCGTCCGCGAGCACGCCGCGCGCATCGGCCGGGACCCCGATGTGGCGATGCTCAGCCAGGCGGCGTCCTGGATGCTGGCGCGCGAGGTCGTGCTCCGCAGCGACCTGCCGGAGCTGGAGGAGGTCGACTACGCCCTGGGAACGGTCATCGACGCCGTGCAGCGGCTCGCCGGCGAGGCCCTCGATCACCGGGTCGACCTCGCGG
The DNA here is from genome assembly GCF_900105335.1 of Microbacterium paraoxydans. Taxonomy (NCBI): domain Bacteria; kingdom Bacillati; phylum Actinomycetota; class Actinomycetes; order Micrococcales; family Microbacteriaceae; genus Microbacterium; species Microbacterium paraoxydans. Next base: position 3,211,234 of record NZ_LT629770.1, read on the forward strand.
AGGCGGAGCGCCTCGCCGCGGCGCAGGCCGCGGCGTTCGAGCCCTACCGCTCCCACGCCGACGTCGAGAAGGCGGCGGTCAACCTCCGGAGTCTGTCGACCCTGACCCGTCTCGTCCGGGACTACATCGCCGAGAAGGACCGGCGCGGAGTGCTCGACTTCGCCGACCAGGTTTCCGGCGCGTTCGACATCGTCGAGTCGGCTCCGGACGTCCGCGCCGAGCTCCGCGAGCAGCACCGGGTCGTGCTGTTGGACGAGTATCAGGACACCTCCGTGATCCAGACCCGCTTCCTCGCCGAGTTGTTCCGCGACACGGCCGTGATGGCCGTCGGCGATCCGCATCAGTCGATCTACGGCTGGCGGGGGGCCAGCGCCGACAACCTCTACGCGTTCCCCCGGTCCTTCTCGAGCACGGGCGACGTGCGCACCTACAGCCTCATGACGAGCTGGCGCAACGATCGGAGCATCCTCGACATCGCCAACCGCGTCCTCGAGCCGCTGCAACGCCCCGGACTCGACGTCCCGCCGCTGGAGCCGCGGCCGGGCGCGGGGGAGGGCACGGTCGCCGTGCGCTACCCGTTCACCGTCGACGACGAGGCCGCCGAGGTCGCGGCCTGGTTCGCCGAGCGCCGCGCCGCCCATGACGAGACCTCGACTTCCCCGCACACCGGCGCGATCCTGTTCCGGTCCAAGCGCCACATGCAGACCTTCGCCGGCGCGCTCGCCGCGCGGGGGATTCCGCACCGCATCCTCGGACTGGGCGGACTGCTCGCCACGCCCGAGGTCGTGGACGTGGTCTCGACGCTGCGGGTGGTGCACGATCCGACGGCCGGCTCGGCGCTGATCCGGCTCCTCACCGGCCCCCGCTTCGGGGTCGGGGTGGCGGACATGGCCGCGCTCTACGAGCTGGGACGGGCGATCGCGGAGCGCGACACCGCCCTCATGCCCCTCCCCGAGGAGGTGCGGGCGCGGCTGCGCTCGTCCCGTGGCGCCGACGAGGCCGTCTCCATCGTGGACGCGGTCGACATCGTGCGCGCGGTGCGCGACGACTATCGCCTGCTGGAGGGCATCACCCCGGAGGGGCGCGCCCGGATCCGGTCCGCGGGGGAGATGCTGGAACGCCTGCGTCGCGCATCGTCCCAGCCCATCCCGGAGCTCATCCGACTCATCGAGCTGGAGCTGCGGTTGGACATCGAGCTCGCCGCCAACGAGACCCGAGGACCTGCGCGGGTCGCAGCCACACAGTTGCGGGCGTTCGCCGACGAGGTGCGGGCGTTCCTCGCCGCCGACGAACGCGGCACCATCGGCAGCCTGCTGGCCTGGCTCGACAAGGCGGAGAGCACCGACGAGCTCATGCCCCGTCCGGAGCCGCCGGAGGCCGGCGTCGTGCAGCTGCTCACGATCCACGGATCGAAGGGCCTGGAGTGGGATGCCGTCGCCGTCGTGCGCCTCGTCGTCGACGAGCTGCCGGGGCGGGTGTCCGACACCTCCGGGTGGTTCGGGTTCGGCGTGGTGCCCTTCGCGCTGCGCGGAGACCGCGACGCGCTTCCGCGCTTCGTCTGGGATCCGGAGGAGGCGATGGAGGGCGAGACCGACCCCGGCAAGCGGCAGAAGCTCGCCCAGGCGTCGCTGTCGGGCGGCGCGACGAAGGCGAACCCGCACGGCGGCGCGCTCAAGCGGTTCAAGGACGCCTACCGGGAGTACCAGCGGCAGGAGGAGCGCCGTCTCGCCTACGTGGCGATCACCCGAGCGAAGAGCGACCTGCTGCTCAGCGGGGCGCACTGGGCGGGTCAGAAGGCACCACGCACCCCGAGTCCGTACCTGCTGGAGGCCATCGACGTCCTCGGGCTCGACGAGATCCCGCCGGTCGATCCGGACGAGAACCCGTACGACGGCCCCGGGGCCACGCTGCACTGGCCGCTCGATCCGCTCGGAGGACGGCGCGGGGTGGTCGGTGCCGCGGCCGCAGTCGTCGAAGAGGCCCTCCAGGACGACGCCGTCGTGCCGACGGAGGAACTGCGTCGGCTGCTGGACGAGCGCGCGGCCCGCCAACGCGGAACGGACGCGCAAGCCCCGACCCGGGTTCCCGCGTCGCGGTTCAAGGACTACGTCACCGACTACACCGGCACCCTGTCCTCGCTCGTGCGTCCGATGCCGGAGCGTCCGTACCGTCAGACCCGTCTGGGGACCCTGTTCCACGCGTGGGTCGAGCAGCGCTCCGAACTCGTCGGTGTGGGAACCCGGGTCGACGAGGCGCTCTGGGAGATCGACGAGGACGAGCCCGAGGGCGACAGCACCCCGGGCGCTTCCGCATCCGGGGCTGCGGCGGACGCCGCCGACCTCGCTGCGCTGCAGGAGACATTCGAGCGGAGCGAGTGGGGACCGTTGCAGCCGCTCGCCGTGGAGATCGAGATCGACTTCGCGCTGGGAGCCGGCCTTCCGGGGCTGCACTCAGGCGCGGACGCGCACATCGTCATCTGCAAGCTCGACGCGGTGTACCGACGCGCCGACCGCGGCGGACGGATCGAGATCGTGGACTGGAAGACCGGGCGGGCGCCACGGACGCCACAGGAACGCGAGGAGCGGATGCTGCAGCTCGCCCTCTATCGGCTCGCGTACCATCGGCGCTTCGGCGTCCCGCTGGAGGAGATCGACGTGGCGCTGTACTACGTGGCCGATGACCTCGTCATCCGCGGGGATCGCGTCTACTCCGAGGAGGAGCTCTTCCAGCGCTGGAGCGCCGCCCGCGCCGCGCGCTGAGCCTCTTCGGAGTCGTCGTCGTCCGCGGCCGGGGACGAGGCGAAGGCGGAGGACTCGCTTCGTCCGCCCCCTCGCGTCTCGGCGAACGCGTGTGCGACGCCGGAGAGGTCCTCGGTCTCGATGCTCGCCACCGCGGCGCGGTGCTCCGCGTCGGGTTGCGACGGTGCACCCCCAGGCACATCCAGGTCGGCCGACACGTCGGCTGGCGCGTCGTGGTCCGCGTCGTCCGCCTCCGCCGCCCAGAGCTCTTCGGGGTTGTAGGCGTCGGTCTGCATCGAGGTGTCCACCTCCGGAGCGGCCGCCACCGGCACGCGGTCGAGCGCGTCCATCGCGGAGTCGACGTCCGAGCGACGATCGCCGGGCACGCCGAGGTCGTCATGGCGCAGGCCGTCGGCCAGAGCCTCGAGCAGAGCCGCGGCATCCTCCACGATGTCCTCGCGCCGCAAGGCGTCGCCGTGGACGAGCCAGCGCGCGAACTCCAGTTCGGCGAGCAGGCGCGCGCGAACCTCGAGCCCGGCGTCGGGAGTGCGGTCCATGGTGCGGGCGTAGGCGCCGTGCACGTCGGCCGCCGCGTCGGGAGCCGCGGACAGCCAGGAGAGATCGAGTGCCGGATCGCCGACCGCGAGACCGTGCCAGCCGATCACGCCGGTGACCTCGGGGCCGCGCTCGGGGTGGTCGTCGAAGAGGAAGGACGTCGCCTGCGCGCCGCCGAGGACGACCGTCGACTCGAAGCGCCAGAGGTCGTCGTCGGCGACGGCATCCCGCCACCTCACCGTGAGGCGGGCGGGGACGCGTCCGGTGGCGGCCGCGGTGTCGACGAGCCGCTCCAGTTCGGCGCGGCTCTCCTCGGCGCTGCGCATCACGAGTCCGGCGCCGCGGACGACCGACGTCGGCAGCCCGTGCACGGCGGCGATCGCGGCTCCCATGGATTCCGCCGCGCCGCGTCCGGCCGGCACCATCGACGCCTCGATCTGGAAGCCGGGGAGCAGCTCGGTCACGAGCGCGCGCCCTTCGCCCACCCTGGTCTCGCCGATGTAGCCGGGGGCGCGGAACGGCAGCATGGCACGCGCGCCGTCGGTGAGGGCGCGCAGCGCCAGGGCCTCTGCCGCCAGCTCCCGCGCCGCGTCGTCGTCGTCCGCCACGCGGATCGCGAGTTCCCGGCCGTCGGCGAGGGAGGCGACGGCGGAGTCGAAGCGCCCGTCGCCGTCCGCGGTGAGCGCCCGGGTGCCCGTGACCTCCGCGCCGGGAAGTGCGGCCGTCACCGCCGCGGCTAGAGTGAATGGAGAGCGTCCCATGCCCCCAGGGTAGGTCGGCTCAGGGGCGGTCCCGCCTCCGCCACGCCCGTGAAAGGGGGAGTCGATGAGCATTCCGCGCCCGTTCTTCGACCGCGCCGCCGAACTCCGCGAGGAGGAGGGCGTGCTCGAGCGTCTGCGCGACGACGCGGGCTCGCGCGTCGTCGTCGTCCGGGAGGGACGTGTGCGTGTGGCGGCCTCCGCGCTGCTGCGCGTCTCCGCGGACGAGGTCGCGGACGGGACATGGGCGCTGCTCGGCCGGGATGCCGACGGCACGGCGCTCCTGCTCGCCGCGCTGCCGCCGGAGACCGAAGCCCTCGACACCGCGCCCGACGAGATCTGGCTCGGGCTCCGCGACCTCGGCGGGCGCCTGGACGCGGCGGAGTCCGAGGTCCTGGTCGCTGCCGTCGCCCTGGCCGGCTGGCTCCGCGACGCCCCGTTCTGCCCCACCTGCGGCGGAGGGACGGAGCTGCGCAACGCGGGCTGGTCTCGGCGGTGCCTGGTGTGCGGGCGCGAGCACTTCCCGCGGACCGATCCTGCCGTGATCGTCGCCGTCGAGAGCGCGGACGGCGAGCGGCTGCTGCTCGGCGCCAACGCCAACTGGGGCGGACGCATGTACTCCTGCTTCGCGGGTTTCACCGAGGCGGGCGAGTCCCTCGAAGCCACCGTGCACCGGGAGATCGAGGAGGAGTCCGGCGTGCGGCTGTCGGCCCTCCGCTATGTCTCCTCGCAGCCGTGGCCGTTCCCGCGGTCGCTCATGGTCGGCTTCCGTGCCGTCGTGGAGGACGAATCGGCGGCCAGGGCCGACGGTGAGGAGATCATCGACGTGCGCTGGTTCACACGGGCGGAGATCGGTTCCGCGCTCGCCGGGGACGGCCCCGTCGGGCTGCCGGGGCCCGCGTCGATCGCGCGCGCTCTCATCGTCGACTGGTTCGAGGATCGCCCGTGAGCGCACTCGATGCCCTCGACGAGCGGCAGCGAGCGGCCGCATCGGTGCTGCGAGGACCGGTGGCGGTGCTCGCGGGGGCCGGTACGGGCAAGACCAGGGTCATCACCCACCGCATCGCGCACGGGGTGGACACCGGTGCCTATTCTCCGTCGCGCGTGATGGCGGTGACCTTCACCGCGAAGGCCGCCGGCGAGCTCCGCGGTCGCCTCCGTGCCCTGGGGATCGAGGGTGTCGCCGCTCGCACCTTCCATGCCGCCGCTCTCGCGCAGCTCAACTTCTTCTGGCCCACGTTGGCGGGGGCTCCCGCGCCGTCGATCATCGACAACAAGGTGCGCATGCTCGGCCAGGCCGCCGACGCCATCCGCCTGCGTCCTCGAACGGCGACCCTGCGTGACATCGCGTCGGAGATCGAGTGGCGGAAGGTGTCGATGATCTCGATCGACCGGTACGCCGAGCTCGGACGCCCGGTCAGCGGGGTCGACCCCACGCAGCTCGTGGAGTTGATGCGCGGCTACGAGGCGCTCAAGGACGAGCGTCACCAACTGGACTTCGAGGACGTGCTGCTCGCGTGCGCGGGGATGCTGGAGACCGAGCCGCGCGTCGCAGCCGCCGTCCACGAGCAGTACCGGCACTTCACGGTCGACGAGTTCCAAGACGTGTCGCCGCTGCAGAACCGGCTTCTGGAGCTGTGGCTGGGGGATCGTCACGACATCTGTGTCGTCGGTGATGCCAGCCAGACGATCTACTCCTTCGCCGGAGCCGACCAGCGGTTCCTGCTCGAGTTCGAACGGCGGCATCCGGACGCGACCGTCGTACGACTGGAGACCAACTATCGGTCGCAGGCTCCCATCCTGACGGCGGCCAACGCGCTGATGCGCGGTCGCCCCGGGGCGCTGGAGCTGATCCCTGCCCGGGAGCAGTTCACCGCCGAGCCGCCGACGATCACGGCCTACGACTCGGAGGCCGAGGAGGCCGCAGGCATCGCGGCCGGCGTCGCCGCCCGCATCGCCGACGGCGCCTCGCCGGCCGAGATCGCCGTGCTGTACCGGGCCCACGCGCAGTCCGCGGTGCTGCAGCAGGCGCTCGCCGCCGAGGGGATCGCCACCTCGGTGCTCGGCGGCACGCGGTTCTTCGCCATGCCGGAGGTGCGTCAGGCGATCCTCGCGCTCCGAGCTGCCGCCGTCGCGCCGACCGAGCACGGATTCCTGCCCGGGGTACGGCGCGTGCTTCGGGAGCTGGGGCTGACCGAGGAGCCGCCGACGGCCGGGGGAGCGCAGCGCGACGGCTGGGAAGCGCGTCGCGCCATCCTGCGCCTTGCCGAGGAAGCGAGTCCGGAGACGACGCTCCGGTCGTTCAGCGACGAGCTCATGGCCCGTGCCAAGGATCAGCACGAGCCGACCATGCGGACGGTGACCCTCTCGACCCTGCATGCGGCGAAGGGCCTCGAGTGGCCGCACGTCTATCTCGCCGGGTGGGCGGAGGGGTCTCTCCCCATCTCGTACGCGACGACGTTCGAGGCCGTCGATGAGGAGCGACGCCTCGCGTATGTCGGGATCACGCGGGCTGCGCGCACGCTGGAGCTCTCGTGGGCGCGGTCGGCAGGGCGCGGCGAACGGGCGCCGTCCCGGTTCCTGGCGGAGATGGGGACGACGGGTCGCGGCACAGGCATTCTGCGCGAAACCGCACCGAACGCCACACGATCGCGCCGTCCGCGCTGATCCTGGCGATGCGCGCCGGATCGGCCGCGGCCAGGAGGTGCGCCGCGACGGCGCCGGCCGACGCCACCCTGGCGAGCGTGATGCGCCCGGGGTCGCGGCCCACGAGCTGAGCATGGATCAGCGGCCACGCAGGGTCGCGCGCCGTGTCCTCGGCATCCCGGCAGCTCAGACACGGGGTGAGCCCGGGCGAGACGAGCGGTCCCACCGTGATGCGCGCCGGCTCGATGGCGATCGGCAGATGCGAACGGTCGGTCCGGAGGAACGGCGCGAACTGCACGGCCGCGGCCGCGCCGGGGACGAGGAGGACGGCGACCGTGGCCGAGGCCGGTGCCTCGTCCGATGCGAGCGGGACCCCCTCGTCGGCCAGCGTCTCGCACAGCCGCCCCTCGGCGCGGGTGTCGGTGAGCCCGAGCGCGGAGACCCGGGCGGCGCGCGGGCGGACGGGCTCGTCCTGCAAGGCCGGTTCGAGGACGGCCAGCAGTCGGCGGGCGTCCTCCCGCGGTGCGCCCGCGCGATGGGCGACGACGTCGAAGGCGCTGCGTCGGAATCCTCGACGCATGCGGCTGAGGAGCCGTTCGACCCACGGCGCGGACGCGGGGATGCGGATGGCGGGGTCGTCGCCCACCTGGAGGGTCGTTCCGTCTCGCCAGAGCAGCGGCAGCGCGGGGTCGAGACGGGTCAGGGTCGTCGGGGTGAGCGGCACCTCTCGATTCTGCGGATCACCGAGGGAGCGCAGGTCGATTCGAGGGATCGGTGGAGAAGTCGGCGTCCCGCCCGAGGTCGGGGAGAAGGAGTGATCGTGCTCCCCGGCTCGGCTGAGACGGACTCAGACCGGACGCCCGCCTTCCGGATCGTCGCCGGCGTCGCCGTCGGGCGCCGCGTCGTCGCCTTCGGCGGGCGTCTGTCCTGAGAAGTCGTCGCCGTCCAGCAGGCGGGCAAGGGCCTCGTCGAACTCGTCGGCCTCCGGCTGCTCGCCGCGCTCAGCGGCCTGCAGGCGGGCGATCAGCGCTGTCGGGTCGTCGATGTCCTCTGCGGTGGGCATGAGGTCCGGGTAGTCCCACAGGGAGTCCCGGGCCGCGACACCGACCGCGTCGGTGACCGCACGCCACATGGCCGAGGCTTCACGGATGCGCCGTGGTCGGATCTTGAGCCCGACCAGCGCGCCCAGGGCATCCTCGGCGGGACCGCCGACCGCGCGCCGACGCCGCGCCGCCTCGGCGATCCTGCCGCCGTCCGGCAGCCGGGAGGTGGCGTCCGCGGTGACGACGTCGACCCACCCGTCGATCGTCGCGATCAGGTTCTCCAGCCGGGCGAGGGCTTCGCGCTGCGCCTCGGTCTGCGTGGGCAGCAGGGCACCGCCCTCGATCGCCGCGCGCAGCTCCTCGGGGTTCGAGGGGTCGAGGCGGCTCGCCACATCCTCCAGAGCGTCGACGTCGACCGTGACGCCCCGGGCGAAGTCGGTGATCTGCGCCATCACATGCAGGTGCAGCCACTTGGCGTGCCGGTACAGGCGGGCGTAGGCGAGCTCGCGCGTCGCCACGTAGAGGGCGATCTGATCCTCGGGGATCTCGAGCCCCTCCCCGAAAGCGGTGAGGTTCTGCGGGATCACGGCGGCCGTGCCCGCCGGCAGCACGGGGATGCCGACATCGCCGCCGGACACGACCTCGAGGGAGAGGTTGCCGAGCACCTGCCCGAACTGGGCGGCGAACACCGAGCCGCCGAGGCCTCGCATCAGGCGTCCCGCACCCTGCACCACGCCGCGCATCTCCTCCGGCACCTGGGTGTCGAGGGCAGCCGTCAGCGCGTCGGCGATGCTGGTGGACACGGGGTCCGCGATCTCCTTCCACACCGGGAGCGTCTTCTCGACCCATTCGCCGCGGGTCATCGCCACCGGCGGGTCCGCGAGCTCGGAGATGGTGGTCGCCTCGCCCAGCCAGAGGCCGGCGAGAGCGAACGAGTCGGCGAGGGAGGACCGCGAGCCGTCTCCGATGCCCTGGCCCTCGCGGTTCGCGATGTGCAGGGCCTGCCGCAGGGAGTTCTCCCACGGGTCGCCGCCGAAGGCGCCCTGAAGCTGCGCCATGATCGTCTGCATCATCGCCGGGTCGAAGGTGAAGCCGTCCATTCCCTGGAACGCGTCGCGCAGCGCCTCGGGGTCGATGTCTCCGCCGCCCTGGTTCGAGAGCATCCGTCGCAGGAACTCCTGGAAGTCCTCCGGGTTCGGTTCGTTGTCTGCCATGTCGCTCGCCCTCTCAGCACGTCTGAAGCCGTGGCATCTACGCTAGTCACAGGTTTCAGTGCGCGACCCCGAAGCGGGCAGATCGCTGTACGCCGCTCGCGAACGACGGAGGATTGCTGTGGAACGACCGCGCGCAGGGAAGCTCGGACTCGGTGTCTGGGCACTGGTGGTCGCGCTCGCCGCGCTCGCCGTCCTCACCTTCCTGCCGTCGCCGTATGTGATCCAGCGTCCCGGCCCCGTGTACGACACCCTCGGCACGGCGAAGAACGCCGACGGCGAGCAGGTCCCGCTCATCAGCGTCGACGGGACCGAGACGTACGAGACGGGCGGGACGCTCGACCTGACGACCGTCCAGGTTGTCGGCAACCGGGAACGGACGCCGAGCTGGTTCGAGCTCGCCCTCGCGTGGATGGACGCGTCGCGGGCCGTCGTGCCGCTGGACGCGGTGTTCCCCGAAGGCGTGACCACCGAGCAGCGGGACGAGCGGAACGCGATGCTCATGGTCGACTCGCAGCACGAGGCCACGGCCGCCGCGCTGAACGAGCTCGGCTACGACACCGGAGCCGAGGTCGTGGTGGTGGACGCCGTCGAAGGGTCGCCAGCCGACGGCCTGCTGCAGGCGGATGACGTGATCACCGCGATCGACGGCACGCCCGTCACCTCGGCGACTGCGCTCCGCGAAGCCATCCAGGAGGCGGGCGGCGATCCGGTGGCACTCACGGTGCGCCGTGACGGCGACGAGCAGACGGTCGAGATCACGCCGGAGGAGCAGACCCAGGAAGGCACGACGTCGTGGCTCATCGGCATCACCCTGCGCACCGACTACGACTTCGAGGTCGACGTCACGATCCAGCTCGACAACGTCGGCGGCCCCAGCGCGGGGATGATGTTCGCCCTCGGGATCATCGACACCCTGACACCGGGCGAGCTGAACGGCGGCAAGGAGGTCGCGGGCACCGGGACGATCGATGCCGAGGGGACCGTCGGCCCGATCGGCGGCATCCGCCAGAAGCTCTACGGCGCCCGCGACGCCGGCGCGGACTACTTCCTCGCCCCGGAGGCGAACTGCGACGAGGTCGTGGGGCACGTGCCGGACGGCCTGCAGGTCATCCGCACTGCGACCCTCGACGAATCGCTCGCGGCGCTGGAGGTCATCGCCGAGGACGGCGATGTCGACGCCCTGCCGACCTGCGACGTCCCGGCCACCTGAGCCGGCGCGGGTCGTGACCCCGCCGTGACCGGTGTGACAGCCCGCCCACAGCGAGCGGTGCCTAGGATGGAGGGGTGACCTCGACCCCAGCCCAGCCCCCGGCCACGCCTCGAACCTCCCGACGCATCCTCGGAATCTCCCTGGTGATCATCGCCGCGCTCATCGCGGCGTTCTTCGTCTTCGCGTCGCTCTACACCGAATTCCTCTGGTTCGACCAGGTCGGGTTCACCGGCGTGCTCACCACGCAGTGGATCGCGACGGCGGTGATGTTCGTCATCGGCTTCCTCGGCATGGCGGTTCCGCTGTTCGTCGTCATCCAGCTCGCCTACCGGCTGCGTCCCGTCTACGTCCGGCTGAGCTCGCAGCTCGACCGCTACCAGGAGGTCATCGAGCCGCTGCGCCGCCTCGCGATGTGGGGCATGCCCATCTTCTTCGGCCTCTTCGCGGGGTTCGCGGCGGCCGGCAACTGGAAGACCGTGTGGCTCTGGGCCAACGGCGTCGCGACCGGTGAGGTCGACCCGCAGTTCAAGGTCGACACCGGGTTCTACATGTTCGCGATGCCGTTCTACTCGATCCTCCTCGCGTTCGTCTCGGCGGTCCTGCTGCTGAGCCTTCTCGTCACTGCGCTGGTGTCCTACCTCTACGGCTCCGTGCGCATCGGCCAGGGCGAGCTGCGCATCTCGAAGCCGGCCCGCATCCAGCTCGCGGTCATCGCGGGCCTGTACCTGCTCGTGCAGGCGGCGAGCCTGTGGCTGGACCGCTACAAGACCCTCGTCGAGCCGGACGACCGGATCACCGGTGCCGCCTACACGGGCGCCAACGCGACCATCCCCGGCCTCGGCATCCTCGCGATCATCGCCGCCGTCGTGGCCATCCTCTTCTTCGTCACGGCCGTCATCGGCCGCTGGCGCTTCCCGCTCGCGGCGACCGCGCTGCTGATCGTGGCCTCGCTCGTCATCGGCATCGGCTACCCCTGGGTGGTCACCACCTTCCAGGTGAAGCCGAACCAGAACGCCTATCAGGCCGAGTACTACCAGCGGAACATCGACGGCACGAAGGAGGCCTACGGCGTCGCCGACCTGGAGACCACGGCTTTCGAGGCCGAGACCGACGCCGAGGCGGGGCAGCTCCGCGCCGACGCCGAGACCACCGCATCGATCCGCATCATGGACCCGAAGGTCATCCCGCCGACGGTCCGCCAGCTCGAGCAGTATCGCGGCTACTACCAGTTCCAGACCAACATGGACGTCGACCGCTACGAGATCGACGGGGTGAAGCAGGACACGGTCGTCTCCGTCCGCGACCTCGACATGTCGGGTCTCGGCGACGGCGACAACTGGAACAACCGGGTCGCGGTCTACACGCACGGCTACGGCCTCGTCGCCGCGGCGGGCAACCAGCGCACGACCGACGGCGAGCCCGTCTTCCTCGAGCGCGGCATCCCCACCTCGGGCTTCCTGTCCGAGCAGGGTGACTTCGAGCCGCGGGTCTACTTCGGCGAGAACTCCCCGGAGTACTCCATCGTCGGCGCCCCGGAGGGGGCCGACCCGGTCGAGATCGACTACCCGCGGGGCAAGGACGGCTCGAGCGAGACGAAGACGACGTTCTCCGGGAACGGCGGGCCGAAGATCGGCGACAGCTTCACCAAGCTGCTCTACGCGCTCAAGTTCCAGTCGGAGCAGATCCTGTTCTCGAACCTCGTCAACGAGGACTCGCAGATCCTCTACGACCGCGACCCGACGACGCGCGTGCAGAAGGTCGCGCCGTACCTCGAGCTCGACAGCGACCCGTATCCGAGCGTCGTGGACGGCCGCATCGTCTGGATCGTGGACGGCTACACGACGAGCTCGACCTACCCGTACTCGACGAGCGTGAGCCTGTCCGACGCGATCGCCGACTCGAACGTGCCGACGCCGTCGCTCGCGATCGACGACATCAACTACATCCGCAACTCGGTCAAGGCCACGGTCGACGCCTACGACGGCTCGGTCACGCTGTACGCCTGGGACGAGGAGGACCCGGTCCTGAAGACCTGGCAGAAGGTCTACCCGTCCACCCTCAAGCCGATCAGCGAGATGTCCGGCGAGCTCATGAGCCACGTCCGGTACCCGACCGATCTGTTCAAGGTGCAGCGCGACATCCTCGGCATCTACCACGTCGACAAGGCCGGCTCGTTCGCCCAGCAGGACAACCGCTGGCAGACGCCGAACGACCCGCGCAGCGACGCGATGCTGCAGCCGCCGTACTACCTGACCATGCAGATGCCGGGTCAGGACGAACCGCGGTTCTCGATGTTCTCCACGTTCATCCCCGCCTCCCAGGGCGCGGGCGGCAGTCGTGACGTGCTGATGGGCTACCTCGCCGTCGACTCGGATGCCGGCGCCGAGAAGGGCGTGAAGGCCGAGGGGTACGGGCAGTTGCGCATGCTCGAGATCGACACCGACACCACGGTGCCCGGCCCCGGTCAGGTGCAGAACACCTACAACTCCGACACGGCCGTGGTCCCGCAGCTCAACCTGCTCCAGCAGGGGGAGTCCGAGGTCATCTACGGCAACCTGCTGACCCTGCCCGTCGGTGGCGGTCTGCTCTACGTCCAGCCGGTGTACGTGCAGTCGTCCGAGGGGACGCAGCTGCCGCGTCTGCAGAAGGTGCTCGTCGCCTTCGGTGACCGGGTGGCCTTCGAGAACACGCTCACGGAGGCGCTGGACACGCTGTTCGGCGGCGACTCCGGCGCGACCGGTGGTGACGACGAGGTCGAACCCACCGATCCGGGCACGACCGATCCCGACACCGGGGAGACGCCAACCACGCCGACGCCGACGGATGAGCAGGCCGATGCTCTGGCGAAGGCGCAGCAGGCGCTGCTCGACCGCCAGGCGGCTCTCGCCGAGGGCGACCTGGAGAAGTTCGGCGAGGCGGACAAGCGCCTCACCGCGGCCGTCGAGAAGCTCCTGGAGCTGGAGGCCGCCGCGGGAGAGTGATCCTCCCACGCACACGAAAGGGCACCCCCACGGGGTGCCCTTTCGCATTCCCGGAAGCCGGTCCGCCGCATCAGGCACTCGCGCCGCTTCAGGCGACACCCTGCACGTGAGCCTGATTCCGCGCGAGTGCCTGCGTCCGCGTGCGGCGCGCCAGGACAGGCGGTCTCGCGCTAGCGGGCGGGCGCGCGAGGTCAGGCGACCTCTGGGCAGGAAGCCTGATCTGGCGCGAGTGCCTGAGTAAGCGGAGGGTTTTGTCCGGGACGGACCGTCGCGCGCGGAGGGGATGGCATGGGAGGGTGGAGGGAAACAGGGAGGGTGTCGTGGCTGAGCGCATCGTTGTGGGAGTGGTGGACACGTCGGCGGGACGACGGGCACTGGAGTGGGCGGCGCACCGCGCGCGGTCGCGGAAGGCCTCTCTGCTCCTCGCGAGCGTCGTCGGGGGAGCGGTCGGCGCCGTCGGGGAGGGCCCTGTGGTGGACGCCGCGATCGCGGCGGCGCGGAGTCTGCTGGAGGAGCACGCGGAGACGCTGAAGGATCAGGGCCTGGACGTCGACCTCGTCGTGCTCCGCGGCGACCCTGTCCGTCAGCTCGTGTCGACCACCGCGGGCGCGAACCTCCTCGTGATCGGAAGCGACTTCCGTCCGGATGACGCGGACAGCCCTCGGCGCGGCGCCCATGGGCTGCGCATCGTCGCCGACTCCTCCTGCCCCGTCGTGGTGATCCCCGACATCGAGACGAGCGACCGTCGCGGTGTCGTCGTCGGGGTGGACGGGTCCCCGATCTCGGAGGCTGCCGTCGCTTTCGCCGCTGCCGAGGCCGACCGTCTCGGCGAGCCCCTCGTCGCGGTGACGGTATGGACTCCCGTCCCCCTCCCGCGCGGAGCGAGGTCGTATCCCGAGCAGTACCTCTCCTCCATGCAGGAGCTGTCCGAGGAGACCCTCGCCGTCGCTCTCGGCGGATTGCGCTCGACCTATCCGGATCTCGAGATCGAGCCCCGGGTCGAACGCGGATACCCGTCCGAGGTCATCAACCGCGCCGCCGCCACCGCGAGCCTCGCCGTCGTCGGCTCGCACGGACGGGGGGCGGTCGCCCGCTTCCTGCTGGGCTCCATCAGCCACGAGGTGCTCGCGGCGCTCGTGGCGCCCACCGCCGTCGTGCGCTGACCGGGGGCCGCAGGCCTAGAGCGGGCTGGTCAGCACCTCGTGGAGCACGCGTCGGCTGTCGTCGCCGCCCGGCCCTGACCCGTCGGAGAGAGTCACCAGGGCCTTCCAGAGTGCCCAGCCGCGAGCCCGTCGCCAGGTCGCGGCGTCCAGGTCGACGGCGTCGCGGAACGCGTCGCGCGCGTCCCCGTCGAAGTACGTCCATGCCATGACGAGGTCGCAGGCGGGATCGCCGACGCCGCAGGTGCCGAAGTCGATCATCGCCGACAAGCGGCCGTCGCTGACGAGCAGGTTGCCCACGGCGACGTCGCCGTGGAACCAGACCGGCGAGGACTCCCACGCGCTGCTCGTCGCATCGAGCCAGACGCTCCGGCAGAGTCCCGCGTCCACGGTGCCGTCCAGCCGCTGGAGCGCGGCGTGGACCTCATCGCTGTAGACGCTCGGATGCGAACCGCGGAAGAACGAGTGCCGCCCGGCCGCCGAACCCGCGTCCACGGGCAGGGACCTCACGGTGCGGAGAACTGTCCCGAGATCGGCGGCGAGGCGAACGCGATCGAGCCCCCCGGCGCGCTCGACGGTGTCGCCGTCGAGCCACCGGCGGATCGACCACGGAAACGGGTAGCCCCGGCCGGGTTCCCCCAGCGCCACGACGGAGGGAACGGCGACGGGAAGCCTTCCGTCGAGGAACTCGAGCGCTCTGCTCTCCTTCTGCACGGCCGCGGCGTAGGCCTCGGCGCGAGGAAGTCGCACCGACAACTCGTGACCGAAACGGAACGTCATGTTGTCCCATCCCTGACGCGCCACGGCGCGGACGGGCAGGTGCGCCCAGCGGGGGAACTGCTCCGCGACGAGGTCGGCGACGAGCCGCTCATCGATGTCGACCGGTCGGTTCACCCCTCGATACTCGCAGAGGTCGGCTCCCGCCTCATGCGAAAGGCCCTCCGGCCTGGGATCACTCCCGGCCGGAGGGCCTTTCCTTTGTTGCGGGGACAGGATTTGAACCTGCGACCTCCGGGTTATGAGCCCGGCGAGCTACCGAACTGCTCCACCCCGCGGCACAAGAGATAACTTATCACGGATCCGGGGAGGCGTCGAATCGAGCGCGGCGCCGGCGGGTGCGAGAGGATGGCGTCATGTCTGAGAACACCGCCGTACCCGTCGCCGTGTGCCAGTTCGCCCCCACCGATTCGCGCGAGCACAACAGGGAACGGATCGCGGTGCTGGCGACGGAGGCCGCGCGTCGCGGGGCGAAGCTGATCGTGTTCCCTGAGTACTCGAGCTACTTCGTCGATCCGATGGACGAACGCCTCGCGGCCAATGCGGAGGATCTCGACGGCGAGTTCGTGACCGGACTGATCGGTCTGGCCGCGGAGCTCGCCGTCGTCATCGTCGCGGGCGTCACGGAGAAGGCCTCGGACGAGGGGCGCGTGCGCAACACGGTCGTCGCCGTGCGCGGCGACGGCATCCTCGCGGTCTACCGCAAGCAGCACCTCTACGACGCTTTCGGGCAGACCGAGTCGGACTGGGTGGAGCCGGGAGACATCGGCGAGCCCGCGGTGTTCGAGGTCGGCGGACTGTGCTTCGGACTGATGACCTGCTACGACCTGCGGTTCCCCGAGGTGTCGCGGCTTCTCGCGGTCGCCGGCGCCGATGCGCTCGTGGTGCCGGCGGAGTGGGTGCGCGGACCGCTCAAGGAGCAGCACTGGACCACTCTGCTCGCGGCGCGCGCCATCGAGAACACGGTGTTCGTGATCGCCGCGGACCACCCGGCGCCGATCGGCGTGGGGCACTCACGCATCGTCGACCCGCAGGGGGTCGTCCGCGCGGGCATCGGGCCGGAGCCGGGAGTGGCCCTCGGGGTGGTCGACGGCGCGGCGATCGCCCGCGTCCGTGCGACCAATCCCTCGCTGCGGGCCCGTCGCTACGCTGTGGTGCCGCGCTGACCGGACCCGCTCACGTGTTCAGGCCGGCGAGGCGCGCCGCCGCCTCCTCGAGGACATCGATGCGCTTGCATGCAGCGAAACGCACGAGCCCCGCATACGCCGGGCGCCGCGCGGGGGACACGAAGGCGGTCAGCGGGATCGCCACGACGCCGGCACGGTCCGGAAGGGCACGGCAGAAGGCCGCCGCATCGGCGCCGCCGAGGGCCGTCGCATCGGCCACCGTGAAGTAGCCGCCCTGCGGTGCGTGGACCGTGAAGCCGGCTGCGCGGAGCCCGTCGCCGAGGATCCCGTGCTTGCGGGCGAGCACGGCGGCCGCGTCCGTGAAGAACGCGTCGTCGAGGCGGAGCCCGACGGCGACGGCGGGCTGGAACGGGGCGCCGTTGACGTAGGTGAGGTACTGCTTGACGGTCAGGACGGCCGTGATGAGCGCGGCGGGACCGTGGACCCAGCCGATCTTCCACCCCGTGGTCGAGAAGGTCTTCCCCGCCGATGAGATCGTGAGGGTCCGCTCCGCGGCACCGGGCACGGTGGCGATCGGGACGTGCGGGGTGTGGAAGGTGAGGTGCTCGTAGACCTCGTCCGTGACGATCACCGCGTCGTGCCGCGCCGCCAAACGCACCACCTCGCGGCGCACCTCCTCGTCGAAGACGGCTCCGGTCGGGTTGTGCGGGTCGTTGACGAGGATGATCCTGGTCCGGTCCGTGACGGCCTCCGCGAGCTGATCCAGGTCGGGCTGGAAATCGGGCGCGCGCAGCGGCACCGTCCGCAGGCGAGCACCCGCGAGCGCCACCGCCGCGGCGTACGAGTCGTAGTAGGGCTCGAAGACGACGACCTCGTCGTCCGGCCCGTCGATGAGGGCGAGCAGGGTCGCGGTGAGGGCCTCGGTGGCGCCGGCCGTCACGATGACCTCGGAGTCCGGGTCGACCGTCAGACC
Source organism: Microbacterium paraoxydans (assembly GCF_900105335.1). NCBI lineage: Bacteria > Bacillati > Actinomycetota > Actinomycetes > Micrococcales > Microbacteriaceae > Microbacterium > Microbacterium paraoxydans. The sequence continues at coordinate 3,228,416 of NZ_LT629770.1, forward strand.
GTAGAAGCGCTGCTGATGCTCCGCGATGGCCAGAAGCAGATCGGGGAACCCGCGTCCCGGCGGGTACTGGTTGAGGCCGCCGGCGATCGCGTCGCAGGCGGCGGTGAGCACCGCCTCCGGGCCGTCCTCGTCGGGGAAGCCCTGGCCCAGATTGATCGAGCCGGTTCGGGCCGCCGCGGCGGACATCTCTGCGAAGATGGTGGGCGCGACGGAACCGTCCGCGTCGAGCAGACCGGCACCGGCCGCCGTGCGACGCCATGCGCCGGGGATGACACTCATGAAGAACAGGCTAAGGCCATAGCTGAAACTCAAGCTCGGCATAAGGAACGCACAGGGATGCGGGGCATCCTGGAGGAGCGTTGAAGGAGCACACCATGAACCAGGACAACCCGCAGGACCGCCCGGCACCGGCGTCGGACGACGCCGTGTCGGCCGCACAGAACCCCCAGACCCCGGAGACCGCGTCCGGTGCGTCGTCGCAGGCCGCCGACGGTACCCCCGTGGCCCCGGCTGCTTCCGCACCGGCCGCCCCGCAGGGACATCACATGCCGCCGACGTTCGCGTCGCACGCCGCCGGCGCCCCGACCGTGGCCCCCGTGCCGCACGGGCTGGCCGCGCCCGGACCGACCGCGGCCGGCGTCCCCGGCGCCGCATTCGGCGTCCCGGCGCAGGACACCCGCCCGCTCGACGGCACGGTGCCGCCGGCTGAGCCGACCCCCGCCGCCACGAAGGAGAAGTCGCGCGGCGGCACCCGCGTCGCGGCGTTCATCGTCGCGGCCGCCCTCGTCGGTGGCGTCGCCGGCTTCGGTGGCGGCGCGCTGCTCACCGGGTTGCAGGACTCGCCGTCCTCCGGGTCGGCGCAGGGACCG